>VAYX01000012.1 GCA_005885325.1 Actinomycetota bacterium | reverse complement strand
CTTTGGGCTTCCTCACGGAGCAGGAGTACGACGAGCTCGTGCAGCCGGAGAAGATGGTCGGCCCGGACTAGCCGCCCGGGGCACGAGCTCGAGGACGGTGACCTCGGGCCGGCAGAGGAACCGGAACGGCGCGTACTTGCTCGTTCCCAGGCCCCGCGAGATGTGCGCGTACGCGTTCCCCATCCGAACCAACCCCGATGCGATCCGCCTGGGCATGTCCGAGTTGGTCACCAGGGCGCCGACGAGAGGCAACCGCACCTGTCCGCCGTGCGTGTGGCCGAACACCATGAGGTCGTAGCCGAGCGCGGCGAGCTCGGGGGCGGGGTCGGGTGAGTGGACGACGGCGAGACCGAACGTCTGCGGGTGCTCGCGTGGAGCGACGCGGAGGTCCTGGCGGCCGATGTGCGGGTCGTCCAGGCCCAGCACCTCGATCTCAAGGCCGCCCAGCGAGATCGCGCGCCGGACGTTCCTGAGGTGCGCCCAACCGTCCGCTTCCAGCTGCGCGATAAGCTCGGGAGCCCGGCCCCGCTGGGCCGGACGTTGCCTACGCCGCTTGGCGAAGTACCGGAGATAGTTGAGCGGCCGGGGGACGTAGTAGTCGTTCGATCCCAACACGAAGAACGAAGCCCGGGTCCCTCGGAGGTGCCGCAGGGCATCGACCGCGTCCTCCACGGCCTCCGGCTCGCCCACGATGTCTCCCGTCACCACGCAGACGTCGCACCGGGGCAACCCGGACAGGAATCCGCGCATGGTCCTCGAGCGCCGCGTGAGGTGGAGGTCGGAGAGGTGCAGCATCGTGAGCTCCGGGGCTCCATCCGTCGGTAGGATGGGGATGCGGCGCCGGACCAACCGATACCATCGCCGCTCGATGAGGATCCCGTAGGCCACGCATGCCACGGCGAGGGCCGCGACGGCGATGAGCCAGGGGAGCACGGAGGCAGTCTACGGTGGGTGAGTCCACGCTCAAGGCCACGGTCCAGCGCGAGATGCACGAGGCGCTGAAGGCCGGCGACAAGATCCGATTGGGGGCCCTCCGCATGCTGTCCGCGGCCATCACGAACCGGGAGAAGGAGGTGCGCCACGAGCTCTCCGACGACGAGGTCAGGGAGGTCGCCGTCCGGGAGGTCAAACGGCGCACCGAGTCCATCGAGGCCTTCGAGAAGGGAGGCCGCGCCGACCTGGTTCAGAAGGAGACCACCGAACGCGAGGTCCTGAGCGCCTACGCCCCGGTGCCGCTGTCCGACGCGGAGGTCGACGCCCTGATCGACGAGGCCATCGCGACGACGGGCGCCTCCGGGCCGGGCGACATGGGTAAGGTCATGGGCTTGGTCATGGGCAAGGCGAAGGGGAAGGTGGACGGAACCGCGGTGCAGGCGAGGGTGCGGGCCCGCCTGGGAGGCTGAAGTCCTACAGGCGCCGGTTCGGGCCCCCTTAGTGCTGCCCCACCACGATCAGGACGGTCGACCCTGACGGGACCCGTTCGCCGGCGGCCGGCGACTGGGAGAGGACGATCCCATCCTGCTTGGGATCGGTCACGTCCACGAATTGCACAGCCGGGACGAGCCCCGAGCCCTCGAGTGCCTTCACCGCGTCCTTCTCGGTCATACCGGTCACGGCTGGCACGTCGACGGGCCGGCCGGTCCCGCCACCGCCCTTGCCCTGGCCGTTGCTGACGGTGAGCGTCACGCCACTCCCCAGGGCGGCGGTCGCGCCGCCGGCTGGCGCCTGCTCGAGGACCGTGTTCACCGGAGCCGGGGAGTCCACCTTCTTCACGATCGGCGTGAACGTGGCGTCGATCACGATCTGCTGAGCCTCCGCCGAGCGCAGGCCGACCACGTCCGGGATGGTCCCGCTCGCCTGGGCCGGCGCTCCGGGGAACCCCTCGACCGGCATCCCGGCCATCGCCTTGACCATGAAGCTGTGCCAGATCGGCGCGGCCACCGTGCCGCCGAACACGGACCCGCCGTAGTAGGAGTCCATGGGGACCTGTCCCTGGGGGAATCCCACCCAGACGGCGGTAGCCACTTGCGGCGTGTACCCGGCGAAGTAGACGTTCGTGTAGTCCTGCGCGGTGCCGGTCTTGCCCGCGATGGGCCGACCGATGTTGGCCGCTGTCCCGGTGCCGCAGCACACCACACGTTGGAGCATGGTCGTGACCAGATGGGCGATATCGGGATCGATGGCCTTCTTGCACTGCGGATGGTGCTGGTACAGCTTCCGCCCTTCCGGCAGCACCACCCTGGTGATGGCGAACGGCTGGCAGTGGACACCGTTGTTGGCCAGGGTCGAATAGCCGGACACCATGTCGAGGGTGGAGACGTCGATCGTCCCGAGCGTGATGGACGGGACCGCGGTGAGCGGGGCGGTGACGCCCATCTTATGGGCCGCCTCGACGATGGCCTCCGCCCCTACGTCGAGCGCCAGCTGGGCGAAGACGACGTTGACCGAATCCTGCGTGGCCGTCCACAGGTCGATGTAGCCCCGATCCCCGGCCCCTTCGGCATTCGACACGCAGCCGGTCTCGCTCCTCCAGAGCGGAGAGCAGAACGGTGACTTGGACGAGTAGACGTTTGCCGGTGTGAACCCGTTCTGGAACGCCGCGACCAGCGTGAACGGCTTGAACGCGGAGCCCGTCTGCCGGCGGCCATGCCATACCAGGTCGAGCTGATCCCGCCGGTAGTCCTTGCCCGAGAGCATGGTCCGGATGGCGCCGGTCCGCACGTCCAGCGACACGAGCGAGACGTCGGGTCCCTTCGACCTGTCGATCGCGGGGCTCGCGTTCACCGCCTCCTGCGCGTACCGTTGCCAGTCCGGCCGAAGAGTCGTGTAGATCTTCAGGCCGCCCTGGAACAGGGTGTGCTTCCGCTGGTTGTAGGTCTTCCCGAAGGCGTCGAACTGGCCTCGTTCGTCGTCCAGGATCGACTGCGTGATGTAGTGCACGAAGAACGGCGGCACCACCTGGCCGGTTCGCCCCGCCGTCTGCGCCAGGTTCAGGGGTTGGCTCTTGGCTCGCTCCACCTTGTCAGCGTCGGCCCAGCCGAGCTGAGCCATCCGGTCCAACACCTGGTTCCGCCGGATCAGGGCGACCTTGGGATGCGTGACCGGGTTGTAGTCCTCGGGAGCCGAGATGAGCCCGGCCAGGAGCGCGGACTGACCAAGGCTGAGCTTCTCGACCGGCACCTGGAAGTAGTACTGCGCGGCCGTGCCGATCCCGTACACGCCGTTCCCGAAGTACACCTCGTTCAGGTACATCTCCAGGATCTGGTCCTTGGAATACCGCTGCTCCATCCGGATGGCCAGCGCGGCCTCCTGGAACTTGCGGGCGAACGTCTGCTCGTCGCTGCCGATGACGGCATTCTTCACGAGCTGCTGCGTGATGGTCGAGCCGCCCTGCGTGATCCGGCCGGCGATGAGGTTGGCGACCATCGCCCGGAAGACGGAGGGGACGTTGATGGCGCCGTGGGTGTAGAAGCCGTCGTCCTCGATGGCCAGCACGGCCTGCCGGGTGACCGGCGCGACCTTGGCCAGGCCGACGATCTTGCGGTTCTCGTCGAGGTACAGCGTGGCGAGCACGGAGCCGTCTGCCGAATAGATCGTGGAGCGTTCCGGAGGGTGGGGGATGCGGGTGAAGGACGCACCCGCCGCATTGAGCCGGTCATTCAGCGCTGCCGTCCCCTCGTTCAGGGGATCGAGCAGCAGGAAGAGCATCACCGCCACGACGCTGGCTGCGAGTGCGATGACGAGCGCCAGGGTGACGGCGAGGGCGGTCCGCGGGCCTCCTCTCGGCGGAGCCTCCATGAGCGTCGGCCCAGGATACCCCGCCGCCGTTACGATGGAGCCCGTCCATGCGCCGCGCCTCTTTCCCGATCGCGATCGCCGTCTGTGCGCTGTCGCTGCTCTGGGTCGGAACGGCGTCCGCGCAGGCGCCGACCACGTCCCGTGTCCTCGTGGCCAAGGTCGACGGCTCCATCGACCGAACGGTGGCCGGCTACCTCACCGACTCGCTCGCCGAGGGCGAACGCACCGGCGCGGCCGTGGTGATCCAGCTGGATTCGGCGGGAACGCTCGATCAGCCGGCCGTCGAGCTGGCCGAGCGGCTGTTCCGATCGAGCGTTCCCGTGATCGTGTGGGTGGGACCCGCGCCGGCCAAGGCCCAGGGCGCCGCGCTCCTGTTCATGTACGCCTCGAGCCTTGCTGCCGTCGCTCCGGGTGTGGGGGTGGGTCCCCTCGAGCCGGTCGATCTGGTCGACGCGGCAAACGCGAAGCTCCCGGACGACGCGGCCCTCGAGCGGATGGCCTCGGGGTGGGCGGAGGTCCGTGGCAGGCCCACGCCGGCGTTCCCCTCGTCCGTCGTCCCGGCGCAGGACGCCCTGGACGGTCACATCGCCCAGGTGGTCGCGACCTCGCTCCCCGACCTGTTCACGAAGATCGATGGCTCGACGGTCCGGACGGGCGGCGGACCGGTGACGCTGCACACGGAGATCGCGCAGAGCCCGTCGCAGCAGCCGGTCGAGGTTCGCTTCACCGAGCTCGGTCCGTTCGACCGCGTCCTGCACGCGGTGGCCTCGCCGGCCGCCATCTATCTCCTGCTGGTGCTGGGCTTGGCCGGGGTGGCGTTCGAGCTCACCCAGGCGGGTTTCGGTTTCGCCGGGTTCGCCGGGTTGGGGATGCTGGCGCTCGCCGTCTACGGGCTCACCGTCGTCCCGGCCTGGTGGCCGGGCATCGGGCTGCTGATGGCGGGGGTGATCCTGCTCTGCGCCGACGTCCTCCTCCACCGGCTCGGCGTCCTGAGCGCGGCGGGGGTAGTCGCGTTCCTGGCCGGGTCGTTCCTGTCGTTCCGCGGGGTGGCCCCCACGATCGGGATCTCGCCGTGGCTGATCGGCTGGCCGGGCATCGGGCTGCTGATGGCGGGGGTGATCCTGCTCTGCGCCGACGTCCTCCTCCACCGGCTCGGCGTCCTGAGCGCGGCGGGGGTAGTCGCGTTCCTGGCCGGGTCGTTCCTGTCGTTCCGCGGGGTGGCCCCCACGATCGGGATCTCGCCGTGGCTGATCGGCTTCCTGGGCATCGGGAGCTTCCTCTACTACGGCTTCGCCCTTACGGTGGCACAGCGTTCCCGGGAGCGGATCGCCACAACCCAGCGGGGGTTGGTGGGGCTGGTCGGGGAGACCAGGGGCGAGCTGAAGCCGGAGGGCCCCGTCTACGTGAAGGGCACGCTGTGGCGGGGGCGGAGCAACGACGGGCCGATCCCGCCCGGGACCCGGGTCCGGGTTCGCGGGGTCGACGGCCTGGTCCTTCGGGTCGAGCCAGACCCTGGTGCCGGCGGGGACCTTCCCCCGGACGAGGCCTGACCCCAGCCTCGCCCCTCACCCCCGGCCCAGGCCCATGCCGGCCGAACCTTGCGTTTTCCGTGCCTCCTGGACCGGGGGTGAAACGGGGGGAATCCCCGGAGCGTCCAGATACGAAGACTGTTAATGAGGGTCATCGAAGGAGGGATGGGCCGTTTCGACCGACGCCATGGCTGTCGACTGGATGTGGGGCTGGCAGTTCGACGCCGCCTGTCGCGGCGAGGATTCCTCCCTGTTCTTCGCTCCCAACTACTTCGAGAAGCGCGATCAGAAGGAGGGGCGGGAAGCCAAGGCCAAGGCCCTGTGCGCGCGGTGCCCCGTCCGCGAGGAATGCCTCGAGTACGCCCTCCAGATCCACGAGAGCCACGGCATCTGGGGCGGGCTGAACGAGATGGAGCGCCGGCAGCTCCTCCGGGAGCGGGCTCTTCGGGCGGGCTGATCGCCTCGGCGGCGATTCCCTCGCCTCCGCGAAGCGCCCACCGGCGGCCCTCTGTCACAATCCCGAGCATGGGCATCGAGGACCTGCTGGCCACCCAGGGGCTGCAGCTTCCGCCGCCGCCGGAGCCCGTGGCCTCGTACATCCCCGTGCGGATGATCGGCGAGTTGGCATACGTGTCGGCGCAGGTGGCGATGGTGGACGGGAAGATCCTGCACCCCGGCCACCTGGGTGACCCGGTCACACTGGAGCAGGGACAGGAAGCGGCCAGGCAGTGCGCCCTCCAGGCGCTGTCTGCGTTGAAAGAGGCCCTCGGGTCGCTCGACCGGGTGCGCGGGATCGTCCAGGTCCTGGTGTTCGTGGCCTCGGCGCCTGGATTCACCGACCAGCCGAAGGTGGCCAACGGGGCGAGCGACCTGCTGGTCCAGGTGTTCGGCGAGACCGGCAAGCACGCCAGGGCCGCCGTCGGGGTGGCCGAGCTCCCGCTCGGAGCGCCGGTCGAGGTGGCCGTCCTGGCCAAGGTGGATTAGCCGGAGGAGGCGGGCTCCCGAGGGAACCGGAGGTCCCCGCGCCGGATCGTGACCTTCCGCTGATCTAGGTGCTCGAGGAGGGGCATCGCGTACTTGCGCGAGGTCCCCATGGCTTCCCGGAACGCGCTCACGGTGATGCCCTGGTTGCCCGAACCTCGGACCAGGGCCTCCGCCCGGGCCACGAGCCCGGGGGTCATCACGAGGTCGCGGGACAGCCGGACGAGCATCCCGGCCCTGGTGGCCGCCTCGATCAGATCCGAGGCGAACCCGGCCGAGGTCAGCTCGTCGACGGTCGGAGGAGTCGGCTCGGCCTCGGCGACGGCTCGGACCAGACGGCCGGCCTCTTCCTCCCTTCCGGCCAGGGATGCCATGTGGGAGGCCAACCGGACGATGGAGCCCTCCCGGACGACGCGGCCTGACCCGAAGAGGGTACTCAGCATGGCATCGGCCACGGAGACATCCCCGGGCGAGCCCGCCTCCTGGAGGCTTCGGACCACGCTCGCGCGGGCGCGCGCGAGCTCGAGGCCCTCGTCCAGCGGGTGATCCTCGTGGAACGCCGCGAGCTCGGCGTGAAGGGCTCCACGTACCTGGTCGAAAACGCGGTCGGCCACCCACCAGGTCCCCGTTCGCTCGGCTCCCTCGATCGCCGATACCTGGGCCCCGGTGAGGATGGCCAGATCGGACGCGGGGACCGCTCCTCGCTCGGAAACGAGGAGTGAGGGCAGGTCGGCCCGCGCGGCGCGCTCGCGCGCGTCGAGGCGGCGATGCACCGCGCGGCCGGGGCGGACGGGAGGGTCCGCGTCGAGGACGACGCCGCCGGCCACCGTCTCCCGCCGGCCGGCCTCGCGCAGGACGAACCGGTCGTGGACGTCGAGGACCAGCGGATCGGAAACTCGGATGCGAGCGAAGCATCCCTCCGGGTCCGTCAGCTCGCCGGTTTCGTAGAACCGGATCCGGGCCCCTCGTTCGGCCGCGCCTGCGTAGATCTTGTAGGCCCCGCGGGTGGTGAGCGGATGGGCCAACCCGCGTACCGGTCGGAGCCGGACCTCGAACACTCGGGTCGGTCGCCACTCGCCCGGGAGGCCGAGGACGTCGCCCCGGCCCGGCCCCTCCCGGTCGATGCCGACCAGGTTGGCCGCCACCCGCGAGACCGGACGCGCCATCTGGATCGAGCGCTTGTGCGTCTGGAGGCCGCGGATCCGGCCACGGCCTCCCGCCGGGAGCAGGTCGACCTCCTGGCCGACTCGCAGCCTGCCCCCGGTGAGCGTGCCGGTCACGATGGTCCCGGCGCCGGTGACCGTGAAGATCCGGTCCACGAACAGCCGCGGCCGTTCGTCCTCGGCCGGATCGGCGGCGGCTTCGACCATCGCATCGAGGGCCTCGACGAGTGCGTCCAGCCCCTCGCCGGTCTGCGACGAGCACCGGACGATCGGTGCATCCTGCAGAGCGGTTCCCCGGAGCCGATCGCGCACGTCCTCGATGGCGAGGTCGACGGCCTCCTCGTCCACCAGGTCACACTTCGTGAGGGCGACGACGCCGCCGTCGGCCCCAAGGACATCGACGATGGCCAGATGCTCCTCGGATTGTGGCTTCCAGCCCTCGTCGGCCGCCACGACGAACAGCACGAGCCGGACCGGTCCGACCCCAGCCAGCATGTTGCGGACGAACCGCTCGTGGCCGGGCACGTCGACGAACCCGATCTCCCTGCCCGAGGGGAGCGTGCACCAGGCGAACCCCAGGTCGATGGTGAGCCCGCGCCGCTTCTCCTCCGCCAACCGGTCCGGGTCGATGCCGGTGAGCCGGAGGATCAGCGAGGACTTGCCGTGGTCGACGTGGCCGGCGGTGGCCACCACGTGCAGCGGCGCCTCGGCCGCCGGTTCCAGGCGAACCGGCTCCTCACTCATCGGCGAGGTCGTCGCCCTCCAGCGCGTACTGGATGGCCCGCGTGAGGTCCGGGAGCGCCTCCTCCGTCACCGTCCGGACGTCGAACACCACGCCCTTCTCGTCGACGCGGCAGAAGACCGGGGGACTCCCCGCACGGAGCCGCGCCGACATCACCTCGGGATCGGGGACGCGGACCCCCACGGCCCAGGACGGGACGGCGTACCCGGGCATCGACCCTCCACCCACCGTCGCTTCCGATGGGCGGACGTGCGCGCCTTCGAGCTCGCCGTCGAGGGACCGGGCGAGGCGCTCGGCCCGTCGCTTCACCCGCTCGGCCGGCTCCTCGAGCATGCGCCACACGGGAAGGTCCCCATGCGCTCCCGTGGCGTACGCCATCAACACGGACTCGAGGGCCGCAACCTGCATCTTGTCCACCCGGACTGCGCGGGCGATCGGGTTGCGGCGCAACCGTTCCACGAGGTCGGCCCTGCCGAGCACGATCCCCGCCTGAGGACCGCCCAACAGCTTGTCGCCGGAGAAGACCACGAGGTCGGCTCCATCGGCAAGCGCCTCTCGCGCGCTGGGCTCGTCCGCGGGGACGCCCGGATATCGGTCGAGCAATCCCGAGCCAAGGTCGTAGAGGAACGGGACGCCCGCCTTCGTCGCCAGCCCGGAGAGATCGGCGGCGGTCGGTGTGGCGGTGAACCCCACCACCCGGTAGTTGCTGGGGTGGACCTTCAGCACGAGGGCTGTCTTGGACGTGATCGCGCCCCGGTAATCGGACGGCCTGGTCCGGTTGGTCGTCCCCACCTCGACGAGCTTGGCCCCGGACGCGGCCATGATGTCGGGGATCCGGAACTCGCCGCCGATCTCGATCAGCTCGCCCCGCGACACCAGCACTTGCTTTCCGCGGGCCAGCGCGGCGAGAGAGAGGAGCAGCCCCGCGGCCCCGTTGTTCACGACGAGCGCGCCCTCCGCGCCGGTCAGCGCGGTGAGGATGAGCTCGGCCCGTGACGTCCGCCGCCCTCGGGCGCCCGTCACGCGGTCGATCTCCAGGTCGGTGTAGCCCCGCCCGGCGCGCACGGCCGCCTTGGCCGCCCGGTCCGGGAGCGGGGCGCGGCCCAGCCCCGTGTGCAGCACGACGCCGGTCGCGTTGATCACCGGATTGAGCCCCGTCGCGGCGGAGGAGGCGAGGCCCACCGCTCGGGCCATGATGACGTCGTCCTCTGGGGGGTCGATGCCCCGCGCCGCTCCTGCTCGCACGACGTCGAGGGTCTGGGTGAGCGTTCGCTTGAGCAGCGCGCGGCCGAACGTCTCGGCCGCGCGCTGCCCCGGCTCCGAGCGGAGCAACGCGTCGAGCGACGGGATCTTCCGCCGAGGGGTCTGCGCCTTGGCCGGCATCGGTCCGAGCCTAGCGCGCTCGCCCACCCCTCGCCCGTTCGAATGCGGCCGCGGGCGCCTCAGCCGGTCGCGTGGGAGGATAGGACCCGGTGGATACCGAAGAGCGAGCGACGTTCTCGACCGTCGCGGAGCACTGGATGGTGCGGGGCGGCGGCATCGACGTGGAGGTCGCATCCCCGGGTGCGTTCCGGACCGAGGAGATGATCCTCAACATCGGTCCCCAGCACCCCTCGACCCACGGTGTGCTCCGGATCGTCCTCGAGCTCGACGGAGAGCGGATCGTCCGGGCGGAGCCGGTGATCGGCTACATGCACCGGGCGGCCGAGAAGCTCTCGGAGTTCCGCGACGCCCGCCAGGTCCTGGTGTTGATGAACCGGCACGACTGGCTGTCGGCCTTCAACAACGAGCTCGGATGGGTGATCGCCGTGGAGCGTTCGGCCGGCATCGAGGTGCCCGAACGCGCCCAGTGGATCCGCACGATGATGGCGGAGTGGAATCGGATCCTGAACCACCTCATGTTCACCGGGTCCTTCCCCCTCGAGCTCGGCGCGATGACCCCGATGTTCTACGCGTTCCGCGAACGGGAGATGATCCAGCACCTCATGGAGTCGGCGACCGGCGCGCGGATGCATCACTCCTACGCGCGGGTGGGCGGGCTCAAGGACGACCTCCCCCGAGGGTTCCTGAAGGAATCCGCCGAGGTCCTGAAGTGGGTGCGGAAGAAGCTGAAGGACTTCGAGGACCTGATCATGGGCAACGAGATCATCTTCGCCCGGACCAAGGGGGTCGGGGTCCTTCCGCCCCAGACGGCCATCGCGTACGGGTGTTCGGGGCCCGTGCTGCAGGGCTCGGGCGTGCCGATGGACCCTCGCAAAGACGAGCCGTACGAGAAGTACGCCGAGGTCGACTTCGATGTCCCGGTGGGCATGACCGGGGATTGCTACGACCGGCTGTGGGTGCTCGTCCAGCGGATGTGGGAGTCGTGCAAGATCATCGAGCAATGCATGGAGAAGCTGCCGGCCAGTGAGTACATCGCTCCCAAGCTCCCCAAGACCCTGAACCTCCAGGGGGAGATCTACGTCCGCACCGAGAACCCGCTTGGGCTCATGGGCTACTACCTGGTGGGCGACGGCAAGCGATACCCATACCGGATGAAGATGCGGACCGCATCGTTCTCCAACGTCTCGGTGATCCCGGCGATGCTGCCGGGAACGCTGGTTCCGGACCTCATCGCCATCCTGGGAAGCATCTTCTTCGTGGTCGGTGACATCGACCGCTGAGGTCTACGTTTCGCGGTTGAACCAGACCCCGCCGGGCCCGTCGTAGCTGGCCCCTTCGCCCCAGACCGCTACGGCCTTGCCTTCGTTCGTGATGGCGATCTCACCGTAGTCGCCGTAGGCCTCCAGGAAGCCCTTCGCATTCTTGTACGCCGTGCCCGACCGGACGTCGGAGATGCGGACGGCCCGCGTCCACGTCGCTCCCAGGTCTGAGGTCGCCCGGTACCAGACGTTCCATCGGCCGGTGCGCTGGTCCATGTACCACACGCGAACGTCGCCGTTCCCGGTCCCCGCCGCCGCGGGGTACGCCGCGTTGACCCCGGCCGGCGAGAGCGGGACGCCCTGCGACCACGTCGCGCCGCCATCGGTGGAGGAGCTCGCGTACACGCGCATGGGGCCGCCGTCACGACTCGCCCCGTTGTACACGAAGGCCAGGTTTCCCTGAGCGTCCGCCGCCAGTGCCGGCCCGCTGTCCCAGAAGTCCGGATAGCACCCCGCGGAGGGGCACGACGGGCCGAGCGAGAGGCTGTCGACCACGGTATCGGACCATGTCGCCCCACCGTCGGTGGACCGGAGCACGTGGACCTGCATGTCGCCCTCCGCAGTCTTCGCCGGGCCGCTGTAGGCGAAGCTGATCTCCGAGAGGAGCGCGGTGCCGTCCGCGAGGACGGCGGCGCCGTACGCGAAGTAGTAGCGCTTGGTCGAGACGGTCCTCACTTGGGCCCAGGTGTCGCCGGCGTCGTGCGAGACGGCGACGTAGCTGTCGCCGCCCGTCGGCCCGTTGAACCCGACGTACACGTCGCGACCGTCCGTGCTCGTCGCCATGTTCGGCTTGTCGCCCCACGCGACGTTGCCGTAGATCGGCACCGGCGTGGACCACGTCCTGCCGTGGTCGAGCGACTTTGCGAACTGAATGTCGAAGTCGTTCATGAACACGGCGTAGACGGCGCCGGTGTCCCGCACGACCTCGATCAGCGGGTCGTACTGGCCCCGGACGTTCCGGCACTCGCAGATGAACCGATCGGGCCCGAAGGTCTTCCCCTCGTTCGTCGAGACGTGCAGGATCATGGCCGGATCGGGACAGCTGTTCGAGCAGGCCGTCTGCCCTCCGTACCGATTGTGCAGGACGTAGACGAACGGGGCGTTGGGGTCGGCGGCGATGGCCGGCTCCCAGTCGTCGGCTCGGTGGTGCATGAGGACCTCGCCGGCCCATCCGGTGGCCGGGTACGAGGCGAGCGCGCCGGTCTGCCCCGCCGTCCCCGAAGCCCGGGCCGTCGAGAGCGCGGACTGCCGGCGCTCCGACGCGGTGAGCTGCTCCTCGAGCTCGCCGCCGTCGGGCTGGGGGCCCCGGCCCTCCTCGAGCGCACGTGGTCTCGACGGGTCGGGGGCCGAGTGGCATGAAGGAACGAGACCGCCGATCAGCGCGAGCGAGGCCATGACCAGGACAGTGGTCGAGGCCAGACGGCGGACGTGCACGCGAACTCCCTTCGCTCGTCCGGTCGGAAGCGGACCCCGACGCTACCGGGGGGCTGAACGATCAGTCAATCGGGCCTTCGGCCGGAGGCCGGATCCAGTCCGGGGGGGAGAGGTCCTCCGTGGCCACGAGCAGCCACTTCAGCTTGCCG
>VAYX01000011.1 GCA_005885325.1 Actinomycetota bacterium | reverse complement strand
AACGCCTTCAGCGACGTCTACGCGATGGGGGGCTATCCGGTCATGGCCCTGAACCTGACGAGCTGGCCGGTGGACGATCTGCCGCTCGAGCTGCTGGCCCGGGTGATGCAGGGGGGACAGGACATGGCCGGGGAGGCCGGGGTCGCCATCGTGGGCGGCCATTCCATCACCGACCCCGAGCCCAAGTACGGCATGGTGGCCATGGGGTTCGTCCCGGTCGAGCGGATCGTGCGGAACTCCACGGCGCCGGCCGGCGCGGCCCTGTTCCTGACCAAGCCGCTCGGCTTGGGGATCATCACGACCGCCATCAAGCGGGAGAAGGCCACGGACTCCCAGGTGAAGGCCGCCGTCGACGTCATGACCACGCTGAACGCGGACGCGTCGGCCGCCATGGTGGCGGGCGATGCTCGCGCCGCCACCGACGTGACCGGGTTCGGGCTCCTCGGGCACCTCCAGAAGATGCTGGCCGCCTCGGGCGTCTCCGCCTCGGTGTTCGCCGGGGCCGTGCCCGTGCTCTCCGACGTGCTCGAGCTGGCCCGGGCCGACGTCGTGCCGAGCGGCACGAAGCGCAACCACGCGTATCTCCAGCCCTTCGTGGACTGGGGGGAGCTCACCGAAGCCGAGCAGCTCGTCCTGGCCGACGCCCAGACCTCCGGCGGCCTGCTGATCGCCGCCACCGACCCCGAGGACATGCGGCTTCGCCTGGTGGAGCGGGGGGTCCAGGCCGTCGAGGTCGGCCTCACCGAGGCCGGCGAGCCGGGCCACATCACCGTCGAGGGCAGGCTCACGCCGGACTGAACGGCGATTCAGGGAATAGCAGCCCGCTGCTACAGTTATCGCTGTTGCAATGGTCGAGCTCGACACCCTCTTCGCCAAGGAGATCGTGGAACACGGGCTTCGGGAGTTCCCCAATGAGGCCTGCGGGCTGATCGCCGGGACCGACGGAAGCGCCGTGAAGGTGTTCACCATGCGCAACATGGACGAGAGCGCCATGTCCTACCGGCTCGACCCGACGGAGCAGCTGCGGGTCACCAAGGAGATCGAGGAGGCGGGCTCGGAGCTGTGGGGCATCTACCACACCCACACGCACACCGAGGCCTACCCCTCGGAGACCGATCGCGACCGGGCCCGGTGGGTGCAGCCGTTCTATCCGGACGTGTACTACCTGGTGGTGTCCCTGTCCGACAGAGACAGCCCGGTGGTCCGGGCCTTCCGCATCACGGACGGCGAGGTCGACGAGGAGGAGCTGACGATCCGATGAGCCCGGGCTTCACCGAGGAGCAGGTCCGCCGGTATTCCCGCCACATCATCCTTCCGGGGATCGGGGGCGAGGGCCAGCGCAAGCTGCTGGATTCCAAGGTCCTGGTGATCGGGGCGGGCGGTCTCGGCTCTCCGGTCGCGATGTACCTCGCAGCCGCGGGCGTGGGGACGCTCGGGATCCTGGACTTCGACCGGGTGGACGAGTCCAATCTCCAGCGGCAGATCGTGCATTCGACTCCCGACGTGGGCCGGCCGAAGGTGGCGAGCGCCGTGGACCGGCTCCAGGCCATCAACCCGACCATCCAGATCGTTCCCTACGACACCATCCTGTCCTCGTCCAACGCCTTCGAGATCCTGGAGCCATGGGACGTCGTGGTGGACGGGACCGACAACTTCCCCGTGCGATACCTGGTGAACGATGCGACCCAGATGCTCGGCAAGCCGCTCGTCTACGGGTCGATCTACCAGTGGGACGGACAGGCCACGGTGTTCATGCCGGGGCACGACGCGCCGTGCTACCGGTGTCTGTTCCCCCAGCCACCGCCTCCGGGCACGGTCCCTTCGTGCGCGGAAGGAGGCGTGTTCGGCGTGCTCCCCGGCATCGTGGGGAGCATCCAGGCCACGGAGGCCATCAAGCTGATCACCGGCGTGGGCGAGCCGTTGGTCGGCCGCCTGTTGCTGTTCGATGCCCAGGCCATGGACTTCACCACCGTACGCGTCCGGTGGGATGCCGATTGCCCGGTGTGCGGGAAGGAACCGACGATCACCGAGCTCATCGACTACGAGGCCTTCTGTGGCCTGGCGCCGGGGGAGGCCCCGCCCGAGGCGGAGCACGGCGTGTCGACCACCGTGTAGAAGGAGGAGTGACGACCCAGATGTCGGTGCGCGTGAAGCTCCCCACGATCCTGCGGAAGCACGCGGGCGGCGAGGCCCTCGTGGACGCCGAGGGTTCGACGCTTCGCGACCTGCTTTCCAACCTGGAGTCCCGGTATCCCGGTATCACGAAGAACATCGTGGCCGATGACGGCGGCTTGCACCGGTTCATCAACGTCTACGTGAACGACGAGGACGTGCGATACCTCGGTGCCCTCGAGACCAGTGTGAAGGAAGGAGACACCGTCTCGATCCTGCCCGCAGTGGCCGGAGGCAGGGCGTAGGCCGCCTCCTCCAGACGCTCCACCCCCAGGGTATGCTCCCCCTCGCTCGAGCCCTCCGGGCCGGGCGTCTTTTCGACTAGGGGGGTTCCCACGATGAGGTTCCGCGTCGTCCTCGCAGCGTCGCTCGTCTCGCTCCTCGCGCTCGGCGCGCCGCTGGCATCCGCGGGTGAGCGGGCGCGGAGGCTCGGTGTGGGCTCGGAGCGCGTGCTCCCCAAGGGGTTCCGGCCGGCCATCCTGGCGACCAGGGAGCTCGGCCGCTACTTCGTCGAGCTGAAGGCGCCGTCCCTCGCCGAGCGAGGCGGAGGTCGGCTGGCGCCGGGCGCGCAGCGGCGAGTCGTCGGTTCCGCGATGCGATCGCAGGACAGTGCGGTACAGGAGGTCCGCTCGCTCGGCGGGAACGTCCTGTTCCGCTACGCGAGGCTGGTGAACGCATTCTCGGCCCGGATGTCGGCGGCCGATGCAGCATCGGTGGCTCAGCGGGCCGATGTCTCCCGAGTCGAACCCGTCCCGATCGTCATCCGGTCGAACGAGACGAGCGTGCCGTTCATCGGCGCGCCCCAGGTGTGGCGCAAGCTCGGCGTCCGGGGGAAGGGCATGACCGTGGCCGTGGTGGACACCGGGGTCGACTACACCCATGCAGACTTCAGCGGTCCGGGGACGCCGGCCGCCTACACCTCGAACGACCCGAGCGTCATCGAGCCGGGGAGCTTCCCAACGGCGAAGGTCGTGGGCGGCTACGACTTCGTCGGCGCGAACTACGACGTCCTCGATGCCAGCACGGCGAACGACATACCGGTTCCCGATCCCGACCCGCTGGACAAGGACGGGCACGGCACGCACGTGGCGGGGACCTGTTGCGGCATCGGGGTGAAGGGTTCCGTGGGCAAGGGCGTGGCGCCCCAGGCCAGCATCCTCGCCGTCAAGGTGTGGGACGTCGGCAACTCGACTGCCGACGTGCTGGTTGCGGGATACGAGTTCGCCGTCGACCCGAACGGCGACGGGAACACGAAGGATGCGGCCGACGTGCTCTCGTTCTCGGGGGGCGTGGATTACGGCTCGGGAAGCTCGATCGAGGCGAAGGCGGCCAAGGACGTCGTGAAGCTCGGCACCGTGTTCGTGGCTGCCGCCGGCAACTCCGGCAACCAGCCCAACGGAGGCTCCGGGTACATCCTGGGGACGCCGGCGGCGGCGAAGACCGTCATCGCCGTGGGGGCCTCGATCGACCAGTTCTCCGCCCAGAAGCTCTCGGTGAACGCGCCGTCGGGCGTCACCCTGCCCGACGGCGGACCCATCGTGGCCCAGGATTGGGCCGGCCCCCTGTCGGCCGACGTCACCGGCAGGATCGTCGACGCTCGCGAGTTCAGCCCGGTGGCCGACCCGGACGGCGTGCCCGCGCCCGACGACCGAATGCTGTGCGATTCCACGCCGGGCGGGAGCCCGTTCGCGGGCAAGATCGCGCTGGTCTTCAAGGGACCGTTCGCCGCCGGTGATTGCACGGCCGACGACAAGGTCTTGAACGCGCAGAAGGCCGGGGCGACCGCCGTCGTCCTGTGGGACGGATTCGGCGGACTGCCCACCCAATATGCGCCGGGAACCTCGGCCAACCAGGTGACGATCCCCGCGGTGTCCCTGTCCGGGAACGACAGCAAGGCGCTGGCCGCGGCCATCAGCCCCAACGCCCCGGCCTCGTACAACACCGTCACCGGCAACGTGACGCTCGGCTCCACGGCGTCGGTCATCCCCGGCTACGCCGATCGGATGACCGACTTCTCCTCCGAGGGCCCGGCCCGCATCTCGAACGACCTCAAGCCCGACATATCGGCCCCCGGGAACGACATCACCTCGGCCGCGGTGGGGACGGGCGACGGTTCGATCACGTTCTCCGGGACGTCGATGGCGACGCCGCACGTGTCGGGGGTGGCCACCCTCCTGCGCCAGCTCCACCCGAGCTGGCCGCCGGCCAAGATCAAGGCCCTGATCATGAACCAGGCCACCCAATCGCTTCGGAACCTGGACGGATCCAAGCCGGTCCCGGCGACGGTCATGGGTTCGGGAAGGGTCCAGGCCTACGAGTCCGCCGCGACGACGAACCTGGCGACGCCGGGGAGCATCTCGTTCGGGCTCCAGCCGGTCCACGGGGTGCAGCGCCTGGTCAGGCGGGTCCGGGTGACGAACGACGATTCTCGGGCGCACACCTACTCGGCCACCGCGAGCGTGCGTTACACGGACTTCGGCCGCGGCTTCGCCACCATCGGGATCGGGGGGGAAGGTCTGACCGCTACCTCCGCGCACTTCCGGCTGGCGGCCGGCACGTCCACGACCGTGCAGGTGCGACTGACCTTGAACCCACGGGCGGTCAAGGCGTGGCAGCAGCTGTACGGCTGGTACTACACGAACCCCAACGTCGACGGGAACATCGCGTTCCGCCAGCTCGGTCCGGCCGGAGATTCTTTCCATGTGCCCTGGCAGGTCTCCGCCCTGGCCGCGGCGAACACCGGGCTGTCGAGGTCGGCCCTCGACCTCACCAGCGGCTCGCAGACGATGAAGCTCACGGGCGGCGGCCCGGGGGTCCCCCAGGCCGACCTGTACCTGCTGGGAACGCGGAGCCCTCGGGGGAGCGGATCGGAGGCCGACATCGCGGCCGTAGGGGCCCGCTCGTTCACCGGGGCCACGATCGACGGGGCGCCGGCGGGCATCCCGTCCGGGACCGACCCGTACGCCGGCCTGACGTGGCAGGAGTTCCTGACGCAGGACGACGAGCCGACCGAGCCGGTCGAGTTCGGCGTGTGGACGTACGGCATCCACAACACCACCGAGTCCGAGGAGATCGACGTGGTCGTGGACGTGGGCGCCGATGGGAAGTTCGCCGACAAACAAGTGGGTGGTGACGTCATGGTGGTCAAGCTTCCCGGCCCCTCCGGGACGGTCTGCGTGTTCGACCTGCCGAGCACGTTCGACACCTGCGACGCCACCTACTTCCAGGACTACTCGAACTACAACTCGAGCGTCACCGGCCTCGCGGTGGATGCCACGGCGCTCGGCCTCTCCGCCGCGGAGCACGCGTTCAGCTACCAGGTGAGCGTCTGCACCGGCGCGTTCGCCGGCGACGTGCCCGCGGTGAACTGCGACGTGGCTGGGGACGTGGACCCGGTGACCGGCACGTACGGGCCCACCCTGGACGCCACCCTGCCGGCGCTCGCGGTCGCGCCGCTCCTGTGCCGGGGATTCTGGGGTGGCCGGCCCTGCGACGCCGGCAAGCCGATCAGGGTGGGCGTGGGCTCCGCCGCCCCGGGCGACGATCCGGGGATCCTGGCCCTGTTCCCCAACGATGCTCCGCCGGCCCAGGGTGCGATCGTCAGGACCACGACCTGAGCCCCGCTGGGATAATCGAGCGCGTGCGGTACGGGGACATCCTCGAGGCCATCGGCGAGACTCCGCTCGTCGGCCTTCCCCGGATGAGCCCGAAGCCGGGCGTCCGGCTGTGGGGCAAGCTCGAGGGGCAGAACCCAAGCGGTTCGCTCAAGGACCGCATCGCGAAGCGGATGATCGAGGCCGCCCGGGCATCGGGGGAGCTCACGCCGGAGAAGACCATCCTGGAGCCGACCTCGGGGAACACGGGCATCGCCCTGGCCATGGTGGCCAGGCGGATGGGGTATCGACTTACCGTGGTCATCCCGGACAACGCGAGCGATGAGCGGATCCGTCTGCTCGAGCTGTTCGGCGCCGAGATCGTCTATTCGCCGGGAGAGAAGGGGACGAACGGCTCGATCGAGGTGGCCAGGGCGCTGGCCCGCGATGACCGGTACTACATGCCCTTCCAGTACGGGAACCCGGCCAACCCCCTCGCCCACTACGAGGGCACGGGCGCCGAGATCATCCGGGACATGCCCGAGGTGACCCATTTCGTGGCGGGGCTGGGGACCGGCGGCACGCTCACCGGCGTCGGGCGTCGCCTTCACGAGCATGACGGAGAGATCAAGGTGATCGCCGCCGAGCCGGAGCTCGGCGAGATGGTGTACGGGCTGCGGTCCCTCGACGAGGGGTTCATCCCGCCGATCTTCGACGAGTCCGTGCTGGATCGGAAGTTCCTGGTCAGCTCGTCCGACTCCCTTCGGGCAACCCGGGAGCTCACCGAGAAGGAGGGGATCTTCGCCGGCATCTCCTCTGGGGCGGTGGTGTCCGTCGCCCAGCGCATCGCCGCCGAGATCGAGCACGGGGACATCGTCTGCCTGCTCCCCGACGGAGGATGGAAGTACCTGTCGACCGAGGCCTGGGCCGCGGAGCTGGAACGGGCCGAGAAGAGCGTCTCGGAGACCCTGTGGTGGTAGCCGATGCCCGATAGCCGCCCGATCGGCGTGTTCGATTCCGGGGTCGGAGGGCTCACGGTGGCCAGGGCCGTCTTCGACCTGCTGCCGTTCGAGCCGATCGTGTACGTGGGCGATTCGGCTCGGGCACCGTACGGTCCCCGGCCACTCCAGGACATCCGGACGTTCGCGCTCGAGATCGCCGACTATCTGTTGTCCCGCGACGTGAAGATGCTCGTGGTCGCGTGCAACGCCATCGAGGTCGCCGCGATCCGCGACGTGACCGACGCAGCCGTGCTGCCGGTGGTCGGAGTGATCGACCCGGGGGCCCGGGCCGCCGTCCGGGCCACCCGGAACGGCCGGATCGGTGTCATCGGGACGGTGGCGACGATCGCGAGCGGCGCCTACGACCGCGCGGTGGCGACGACCGGAGCCTCCGTGGATCTGTTCTCCCGCCCGTGTCCGGCGTTCGTCGATCATGTCGAGGCCGGCGACACCTCCAGCGAGGAGTTGCTCGGCGCGGCTCGCAAGTACCTCTCGCCGCTCCGGGACCAGCGAGTGGACACGTTGATCCTGGGCTGCACGCACTATCCGATGCTGTCGGGGCTGATCCAGATGGTGATGGGGGAGGACGTCGTGCTGGTGTCCTCCGCCGATGAGACCGCCAAGGACGTCTACGCAACCCTCCGCTCGCTCGACCTGCTGATGGGTACGCGGGCCGAGCCCCGGCACGAGTTCCTGTGCACCGGCGACCCGGAGCAGTTCCGGTCGGTGGCCCATCATTTCCTCGGTCCCGGCGTGGGCAAGATCGATGCCGTTGCCGTGCAACCGGTGCGGGGTGGCCCGTGGAGCTGATCGTCCTCGGCTCGAGCGGGACGTGGCCCGTGCCCGGGGCGGCCACCAGCGGGTACCTGGTCCGGCACGACGGGTTCACCGTCTGGGTCGATGCGGGCACCGGCACCCTGGCCAACCTGCAACGGCACATCCAGCTCTCCGAGCTCGACGCCATCCTCATCTCGCACGAGCATCCCGACCACATGGTCGACCTGTATCCGTGTTTCTACGCCCGTCACTACGGCAAGCTCGGCGACCCGCACCTCCCCGTGTACGCCCCATCGGGGTTCCCGGCCAGAGCCGAGGAGTTGGTCTCCGAGGACAGCCGGAGGGTGATGCGCGACGCGTTCGACTGGCACGAGGTCTCGCCGGGCGAGCGGTTCGAGGTCGGCCCGTTCCGGGTTCGCACCGAGCCGATGTCGCACCTGGGGCTCGTCGCGCTGGGGTTCCGGCTCGAGACCGACGGCACCGCCCTGGCGTACACGGGCGACACCGGGCCCACGTCCAAGGTCGAGGACCTCGGCCGAGACGCGGACGTGCTCCTGTCCGAGGCAACGTGGCAGGACGGGGACGACCTGTTGCCGTTCCACCTCTCGGCCCGCCAGGCCGCGGTGCAGGCCCGCGAAGCCGGCGCCGGCCTGCTCATCCTCACGCACATCTGGCCAACTTCCGACAGGGAGATCTCGCGGGCGCAGGCAGCGGAGGAGTTCTCCGGCCCGATCGAACTGGCGACCGAGGGCGAGCGGCATGAGGTGGGGACGTGAAGGAGCGTCCCGACGGTCGGGGGCCCGCGGACCTTCGGCCGGTCAAGGTGGAACTGGGCTATCAGGAGTGGGCCGAGGGGTCGGTGCTCCTCGAGATGGGCCGGACCAAGGTGCTGGTCGCCGCCTCGTTCGACGAGCGGTCACCGCGGTTCCTCCAGGGCACTGGGAAGGGATGGGTGACGGCGGAGTATTCGATGCTCCCCCGGGCCACGGCGGAACGAACCTCGCGCGAGGTTGGGAAGGGCCGGCCTTCCGGCCGGACCCAGGAGATCCAGCGGCTCATCGGGCGGTCGCTCCGGGCGGTAACCGATCTGGCGAAGCTCGGGGATGGCACGATCTGGATCGACTGCGATGTGCTCCAGGCCGACGCGGGGACGCGGACCGCCTCGATCACCGGGGGCTATCTCGCGCTCGCCCTCGCGCTGCGCGCGCTCGAGGAGCGTGGCGCGGTCACCAAGGAGGTCCTCACCGACAGCGTCGCAGCGGTCTCGGCGGGGATGGTCGGAGGCCGCCCCGTGCTCGACCTGTCCTACGAGGAGGACGCGGCGGCCGACGTGGACTTCAACGTGGTGATGACCGGCTCGGGGCGGTTGGTGGAGATCCAGGGCACGGCCGAGGGCACCCCGTTCTCCCGCGATGACCTGACGGCGCTGGTGGATCTGGCCGAGACCGGCATCCAGCAGCTCACCGAACTGCAGCGGCACGTGCTCGGCGGGTGAGCTTCCCCGACCGGATCGCCATCGCCTCCAGGAATCCCGGAAAGATCCGCGAGATCCGGTCCATCTGCGCCGACTGGCCGGTGGAATGGGTCACCGCGGACGAGCACGAAGGCCCGTGGCCCGACGTCGAGGAGACCGGCACGACCTATCTGGAGAACGCTCGGTTGAAGGCACGCGCGGTGGCGGAGGACATCGGCGTCCCCTCGGTGGCCGACGACTCGGGCATCGAGGTTGACGCGCTCGGCGGGGCGCCCGGGCCTCGCTCGGCCAGGTACGCCGGGGAGGGGGCGACCGACGAGGAGAACCTCCGGATGCTGATCCGTGCCGTGGCCGGGGTCCCCGCGGCAGGACGAACGGCCCGATATCGCTGCGTCGCCACCCTGGCCTGGCCCAATGGCGGGGAGGTGTGGGCCGAAGGGACGTGCGAGGGGACGCTGCTGTCGAAGCCCCGGGGGACCGGGGGATTCGGCTACGACCCGATCTTCGTTCCGGCCGGGTGGGACGAGACCATGGCCGAGCTCCCGGCGCAGGAGAAGGACCGCATCAGCCACCGGGGGCGGGCCTTCCGGGCGCTCAGGGACCTCGTCGCACGGGACCCGTGACCGACTCGACGTAGGCCCGGAGGTGCGCCAGGTGAGACGAGGCGTGAGCGAACGGCCCGCCCGGTCCGCCCACGATGCCGCCCAGCACGTGGCCGAGCGACCTCCGCGACCGTGTGGTGGGCGGCGCGTCCCAGGTCGCGTCCGACATCGAGCGGATCTCGGCCACCAGGCGGCGATGGACGTCATCGAACCGGCGGCGGATCGTGCCGGAGGATCGCCCCCGATCGGCCGCCACCGTCTCCGCGTTCACGGCGTTCAGGCCGACCATGCGGAGCGCTCGCTGGACGGGAGCCGGCTCGCCTTCGCGCCACGCCCTCAACGCCTCGAGGGCGTGTTCCTCCCACGAGGTGAGATGGCCGAGGAGGTCCCTGGCCGACCAATCGCCGCCGCCGATCGTGTCCGGCCGGGTGAAGTCCTCGTCGCGGAGCCGCTCCACGAGCTCGCGGACGGACTCGTGTTCCTCCTCGAGAGTGCGGAGGGCATGCGATCGCGACGGCGAGTCCGTTC
>VAYX01000010.1 GCA_005885325.1 Actinomycetota bacterium | reverse complement strand
GGGAGGGAGCACGGTCGTTGGAGACGTTGGACCGGATCGGCGTCCTGGCCCGGTTCCTCCCCGAATGGGAACCCGTCCGGTGCCGGCCCCAACGCGATCCGTACCACCTGAACTCGGTGGACGTCCACCTGCTCCACACCCTGGCCGGGATGTCCCGGCTTCTGGACGGAGGCGACGAGAGTGACCCGCTCGTGGCCGAGGCCGCCGCAGCGACGGAGGACCGGGATGCCCTGTTGCTCGGTGCGCTGTTGCACGACATCGGGAAAACGGGAGGGGGCAACCACGTGCCGGTCGGGGTGGAACAGGCGACCGCCGCGCTCGAGCGGATGCGCCTGCGGGCGCGGACGCGCGACCTCGCGCTGTTCCTGGTGGCTGAGCACCTCCTGCTGTCGGATACCGCGACCCGCCGCGACCTGGAGGACGACGACCTGGTGCTCGACGTCGCGGCCAGGGTCGGCGATCCCGAACGGCTGGCAGGGCTGTACCTGCTGACGGTGGCCGACGCCAAGGCCACCGGTCCGCTCGCATGGACGCCGTGGCGGGCCACGCTCGTTCGTGAGCTCGTGGCCAAGGTCCAGCGGGTCCTGGAGCGTGGAGAGTTGGGCCCTCGGGCTGCGGAGCGGCTGGAGGCCCTCGGAGAAGGTCTCCGGGACCTCCTCCCGAACGAGGGGCCGGCCGAGGTCGACCGATTCCTGGAACGGATGCCACGCGGCTATCTCCTGGCGACGCCGGCCGAGCAGGCGGCGCAGGACTTCCCGCTCCTGCGACCACCCGTGGGCGCGCACGAGGTCCGCACGCTCTCCGGCCCAGGCGCCCGGCCGGGAACCTACGCGCTCACGGTCGTCGCCTCGGACCGTCCCGGCTTGTTGTCCTGGATCGCCGGGTCCCTGTCGCTCGCCGGGTTGTCGATCCTCACGGCGCAGGTGTTCACCACCGACGACGGAGTGGCCATGGACGTGTTCGAGGTGGAGGGGGCGTTCGAGGCCCAGATCGGCGAGGACCGCTGGCGCGAGTTCCGCACGACGCTCCGCAAGGCCATCGAGGGTCGGCTTTCGCTCGAGCACCGTGTGGCGCAGAAGCGCACGCACTACCCGGGGCCGAACGCGGCGGTCGCCGTCGAGATCGGGGTGCACAACGACGCCTCCGACTTCTTCACGGTGGTCGAGGTCGGTGCGCCCGACCGGATCGGGCTGCTGTTCGACGTCACCCGCACGCTGGCCGAGCTGCACCTCGACGTCCACCTGGCCAAGGTGGCGACGTACGGACATCGCGTGGTGGACGTGTTCTACGTCAGGGACGACCTCGGCCGGAAGGTCGAGGACCCCGAGCGGATCGCCGAGCTCGAGCGGGCCGTGGCCGCCCGAGCGGGGTCCTGAGGCCGGCTACTCCAGCGAAGGTCCTGATGCTGGCGATCCGAGCGAAGGCACCAGCGCCTCCAGCCGCTCGGCCATCCGAGGGCTCATGCCCTCGCCCTCGTGCTTGAAGTAGCAGTACACGTCGCTCCCGGCCGCGAGCGCCGGCCCGATGCGATCCGCCCACGCCTTCAGCTCCTCGTCCGAGTACTCGGTCTTGCGCAGGCGGAGGTAGCCGTACGGGTCCCACGAGAGATCGTCGGGGCCGGGGTCCTTCTCGTCGGTCTCGGCGACACACCAGGCCACGCGCTGCTCGTGGAGGAACTCGCGAGCTTCGTTCCACGACGCGTCGCGGAACTCCATCACGGCCCGCACGTCGGGTGGGAGCGAGCCGACGAACTGCTCGATGAGCTGTCGGTCGTACTTCAGAGTCGGCGGGCACTGGAACAGCACGGTTCCAAGGCGATCGCCGAGGAGCTTGGCCAGGCGCAGGAAGTCACGAACGTCGTCGTCCGCGTCGGCCAGGCGTTTGAAGTGCGTGATCCGCTGGTTCGCCTTGAGCGTGAACGCGAACCCGTCCGGCGTCCCCTCCCGCCAGCCGGCCAAGGTCTTCTCCGTGGGGAACCGCCGGAACGTGTAGTTGATCTCCACCGAGCGGAACCTGCTCGCGTAATAGGAGAGCATGTCGGCGTTCTTCAGCCCCTCCGGGTAGAACACGCCGTGCTTCCACTCGTCGTAGGCGAATCCGGAAGTCCCCGTGTAGAGCGCGCCCGCCATCGGGGACAATCATCCCAGACATGGTCACGCCGGAGGTTCGGAGCGAGATCGACACGGGGCCGGCTCCGGTCAGTGCCGCGTGGATCGCGCCGCGTGGCGCCGTGGCGACGCTGGTCGTCGCCCACGGCGCCGGCGCCGGGATGGACCATCCCTTCATGGCCGGGTTCGCCAGGGCCATCGCCGAGCACGACGTCGCGACGCTCCGGTTCAACTTCCCGTACATCGAGCGGGGCCGGCGGTCGCCGGACCCCGAGGGGGTGCTGCGAGCGACCTGGCTGGCCGGGTTCGAGGATGCCCGGTCCCGATCGGACGGCCGCCCGGTGCTGGCTGGCGGCAAGTCCCTCGGCGGGCGGATCGCCTCGATGGCCACCGCCGACGGGATGCCGGCCGCCGGCCTGGTGTTCCTGGGCTACCCGTTCCACCCGCCGGGCAAGCCGGAGCGGGTCCGCGACGACCACCTGTACCGGATCGCGGTCCCCATGCTGTTCATCCAGGGGACGGCCGATCCATTCGCCAAGCCCGAGGTGGTCCGGAAGGTCCTTCGCAAGCTGGGACGGGCGGCGGAGCACGTGCCGATCGAAGGCGGCGACCACTCGTTCAACGTGAGGGGACGAAAGCGCGACGCGCGGGAGGTCGGCGAGACCCTCGCCGGGCTGGCCGTTCCCTTCGTGCTGCGTGTGGCGGGGGCCGGCTGATGCCGAGGAAGAACCGCCGTGCCCCGGAGCCGGTCGAGGCGGCCCGGGTGCCGCAGTCGGCGGGGCCGACCTGGGCCCTGGCCCCGGGATTCGACGTTCGCCGGGTGAGCAGCGACAAGCCCTACCGCTGCCCGGGCTGCGACCACGAGATCCGCGCGGGCGTCTGGCACCTGGTGGTGGTCCCGCAGGACCAACGCGACGAGCGCCGGCACTGGCACACCGAGTGCTGGCGGAGCGAGCTCCGCCGGGCCCGGGGTCGCTGAGCCGCCGTCGCTATCATCGGCCCGTGCCCACTCGGCAGGTCCGGGCGACCCTCATGGCCACGCGCGATGGCTGGACCGGCCGCATCCCATCCATGAGCGTCGAGGTCTCGGGGTCGTCGCGAGCCCGCTGTCTCGCCAAGCTGCGCCGAGCCGCCGGAGACGGCGTGTCGGTGATCATCGAGGTCACCCCGGCGCTGGCCGGCGTGGCCGAGGCCGCCGCGATCCTGGGATGGGACCGCCGGCGGGTGATCACGTACGTGGACCGGGGTTCGTTTCCCGAGCCGGTGGCGCGCCTGGCATCGGGACGCGTGTGGCGGCGTGAGGACGTCGAGGCCTTCGCCCGGGCGTGGAACCGCCGACGGGCCGATCGCCGGCCGCGGTGAGCGCATCCCGGATCCTGTTCCTGATCCGCCACGGGCGGTCCGATCAATCCTCGAACGACCTCTTGGACACGCCGAGGGGTCCACAGTGGGACCCGCCGCTCGACGACGTGGGCCGGGAGCAGGCGGAGCTCCTTGGCCGCCGGCTCGTGCTGATGGAGCGGCCGGCCACCGTGTGCTCGTCTCCACTTCGTCGAGCTCGGCAGACCATCGCGCCGTTCGCAGACGCCTCGGGGATCGAGGTGACCTACGACGACGACCTGATGGAGGCGCACATCGGACGGTGGGAGAACATGAGCTTCGAGGACATCCTGGCTTCGGATCCGGAGCTCGTGGGCCTGGTCCGGAGCCAGCGGGCGATCTGGCATCGGGCGCCGGGTGGAGAGGCCGTGGATGCGTTCCGAAAGCGCGTGCACGACGCCATCGAGTCGATCCTGGAGCGGCACGCCGTGGGCGACGTCTTCGTCGTGGCCCACGGCGGGGTGATCAACGCCTACCTCGGGCCGCTGTTGCTGGTCGAGAACGAGATGTTCTTCCTGCCGGAGAACAGCTCGCTGAACTCGGTCGAGGTCGAGGGATCGAAACGGCGGGTCCGGTTCCTGAACGACGTGCTCCACCTGTCGGACCCCCAGCTCTTCCAGCCCTGACCCCTGGCTATACTGCCTGGCTTCCGACCCGGAGGACCCAAGGAGGCATTCGTGCCCGTGCAGTTCCTCTCCGAAGAATGGACGACCGAGCTGAAGGGCCGGCTGAACGCGACCGACTCCTTCAAGAAGGCGGCCGGGTCGGCCTCCGCCACGCTCCAGCAGGTCATCACGGGCCCCGACGGCGAGCGTCGGTACTGGATCAAGATCCAAGGCGGCTCGATCGACATGGGTCAGGGCGAGATCGAAACGCCCGACGCCACCATCACGCAGGACTACGACACGGCGGTGGCGCTGGCCAAGAGCGAGCTCAACCCGGTCACGGCGTTCATGAGCGGGAAGCTCCGGATCTCCGGCAACATGATGCTGCTGATGCAGCTGCAGGGAGCGATCTCCGAGCTGCCGAAGGTCATGCAGGAGATGGACGTCGACTACTGACCCGCGCGCTCCGGTGACACGGCGAACGTCGCCGTCGCCCGAGCCAGGAGCTCGCCCTCCGGGCCGACGACATCGGCTTCCGCGTAGCCGAATCGCCCACCGGACTTCACCACCTTCCCCCTGGCCGTGACCGTGTCGGCGCGTCCGGGGGAGAGGAACGTGACGCTCAGGTGGGTCGTCACATGGCGCGTGCCGGGCTCGAGGACCGTGCGGTAGGCCAGACCTGTGGCGGTGTCGGCGAGCGTGGCGATCAGACCACCGTGCAGGAGGCCCACGAGGTTCAGATGATGCGGTTCGACATCGAGGGCGACGTCGACCTCACCGGGCTCGACGCGCTCCAGTCGCATCCCGATCCACGTGTGGAACCCGGATCGAGCGAACCGCTCTCGGACCTCGTCGATCTTCGAAGTGCTCGACCCCACCGCTCCCCTCGGCGCGTAGTGTCCCACGAGCATCCTCGTTGACGCCTCGAACCGTGGGCGGCGACAATCGCCCACCGAGGGGGTGCCCATGGGCATCGAAGTGGAGCGGACCACGGGAGGGCAGCCGGAGAGCGACCGGGTCTGGAGCATCGAGACCCACGGGATCGACCCGATCCCAGAGTCGGACCGGCATGGGGCGCCGATCGAGCTGTTCTGGGTGTGGTGCGCCGCCAACATCAGCATCCTGGGCGTCACCTACGGCGCGTTCCTGGTCGTCTTCTACGGCCTGAACCTTCCACAGGCCGTCCTGGCCGCCGCGGTCGGCACGGTCCTGTCGTTCTTCCTGGTCGGCTACGTGAGCCTGGCGGGCAAGCTCGGCGGAGCACCGACGCTGATCCTGTCCCGGGCGTCGTTCGGGGTCGTCGGCAACGCGCTCCCCACGTTGGTGAGCTACATCTCGTTGGTCGGCTGGGAGATCATCCTGGTGGCCCTGTCCACGTTCGCCGCGGAGACGGTGCTGGCCAGGCTGGGCTGGGTGCACGGGGACTTGGCCCTCGCGGTCTCGTTCGTGATCGTGGCGGCGGCCACGATCGCCATCGGGCTCCTCGGCCACGCCACGATCGTCAGGATCCAGACCTGGTTCACCTGGGCCTTCGCCGTGCTCACGGTGGTGTTCATGGTGCTCGTATGGTCCGAGATCGACTGGGGCACGGTGACCTCCCTCCCGTCCGGCTCGTTCTGGGGAGGGCTCGTGGGGGGGACCTCGATCATCATGGCCGGCCTGGGGATCGGCTGGGTGAACGCAGCCGCCGATTACAGCCGGTACCTGCCCAGGTCCTCGAGCTCGCGGGCGGTTGTGGGGTGGACCGTGTTCGGTGCGAGCGTCGCCCCGATCATCCTCATCATCTTCGGGGTGCTCCTCGCGGCGAACAATCAGGCCCTGGCCACCTCGGCCAACCCGATCGGCGTGCTGGCCAAACCCCTGCCGACGTGGTTCCTCGTGCCGTACATGCTCGTCGCGGTGGGTGGGTTGGTGGCCGGCGCCGTGCTCGACATCTACTCCTCGGGGCTGAATCTCTTGACGCTCGGGGTCCCGCTGCCTCGCTACCAGTCGGTGGCGATCGACGGCGTCCTCATGATCGGGGGGAACATCTACCTGCTCTTCTTCGCGCCGAACTTCGTGGCCCCGTTCATCGGGTTCCTCATCACCCTGGGCGTGCTCCTCGCCGCGTGGTCCGCGATCTTCCTCACCGACATGGCCCTGTTCCGGCGACGGGGCGGGTATTCGGAGCGCGACCTGTACGCGGACGAAGGGATGTACGGCGCGGTCAATCCGGCGGGGGTCGTCGCGTTCCTGGTGGCCTCGTTCGTTGGGCTCGGCCTGGTCACGTCGTCCGCCCCGATCTTCTCGTGGGTCGGCTACCTGCTGCGGTGGTTCGGTTGGGAGGACTCGGCGCTCGCCTCGAGCAGCATCGGCCTGTTCATCGGGTTCATCCTGGCGGGAGCGCTCTACGCCATCTTGAGCAGATTCGTGCCCGCGCGTTCGGCCGCGAGATCCGCAATGGCAGGTCGGTCGTGAGCGAGCTGGTCTCGTCCCCGCTGCTCGTCGTGGTCGACATGCAGCACGTCTTCCGCGACCCTGAGAGCCCGTGGGCCACGCCCGGGTTCGACGAGATCGTCGAGCCCATCGACACGCTCGCCGGCGCGTTCGGCGACAGGGTCGTGTTCACTCGCTACCGGGTACCCGAGCATCCAGAGGGAAGCTGGGTCGCCTACTTCGAGCTGTGGAGCGAGGTCACGAAACCGGAGCGACGAAGGTGGATGGACCTCGTCGAGCCGTGGGCCTCGCGCCGCCCGCGCACCCTGGAGAAGGAGTCGTTCTCCAAGTGGGGGCCCGAGCTCCGCGATCTGGCGGGCGAGTCGAAGACACTGGTCCTGTGCGGGGTAGCCACGGACTGCTGCGTGATCTCCACCGCGCTCCCGGCCGCCGACGACGGCATGTTCGTGCGGATCGTGGCCGATGCGTGCCGCGGCGCGACCGCCGACGCCCACGCGCACGCGCTGGCGATCATGGGCGGCTATGCACCCCAGATCGTCGTCAGCACCGTCGGCGATGAGCTCACCCGACTGGACGGGTTGGACGCTCGGCTCGGGTCACCCTCGGGTCAATCCTTGATATAGGGCTTCCCGTCGGCGGCGGGCGGTCGCACCCGCCGGCCGGCCCCGGCCACGATCGCGATCGTGACCAGGTAGGGAGCCATCCCGAGGAACTCTTGCGGGATCCCCACCTGCAGGATGTTGAGCTTGACCTGGAGCGAATCGGCGAACCCGAAGACGAGCGCGGCCCCAAACGCCCCGACCGGGTTCCACCCTCCGAAGATCATCGCGGCGAGGCCGATGAAGCCTCGGCCCGCGGTCATCCCCGGCTCGAACCTGCCCACGGCGCCGAGCGTGAAGTACGCCCCCCCGATCCCGGCGACCACGCCCCCAAGGATCACGTTGCGATACCGCGTGAACAGGACACGGATCCCGACCGTGTCCGCCGCAAGCGGATGCTCCCCGACCGCTCGGACGCGGAGACCCCATCGCGTGCGGAACAGCCCGATGTAGGAGACCGCAACGATAGCGAACAGCAGGTACACGAAGATGTTTTGGTCGAACAACACCGGCCCCAGGATCGGAAGCTGTGACAGTCCGGGGATGGCGACGTTCTGGAATCGCCCGGGATCGTTCAGGGCCGCGTTGTTCTGGAGGAACTGGATCGAGAGATAGCCCGTCATCCCCAGCGCGAAGATGTTGATCACCGTGCCTCCGATGATCTGGTCGATGCGGTAGCGGATCGAGAGGACGGCCAGGACCCACGCGACCAGGCCGCCGACAACCGCGCCGACCAGGAGGCCCACCCAGAGGCTGCCGACTACGCTGGCGCTGACCGCTGCCGCGAACGCCGCCAACAGCAGCATGCCCTCGATCGCGATGTTGATGACCCCAACCCGCTCGCAGAGGACGCCGGCGAGCGCACCGAACGTGATCGGGACCGACCGGAGGAGGGTGCTCTGGAACATGCCGAGGAGGCTGAGGGATCGATCCCTGGCCGCCCAGACGAGGAAGGCGAAGACGAAGATCAGCGCGACGATCCCAAGGACAAGGTTGGCTCGCTTGCGGAACCCCCGGGCGAGCTGCACGCCACCGAGGAACATGCACACCGTGGCCAGTGCGTACGCCGTATCGGCGCTCGGGAGCACGAGGTCGGGCAGGACGATGAAGGTCTCGTGTCGGGCAGGGTTCAGCCCCAGCCGCGAGTCCGCACCGGCGTGAGCACCCAGCCCGAACACGACGGCGATCAGGACACCGGTTAGGATGAAGACGATTCCGAGGACCCGAGCGCGTGTTCCCGTGCGGGTCGTGGCCGGGAGGGTCTCCGCCCTCACGCGCCCCAGCCCTTTGCGAACGTGTCGCGTCCGGTGACCCCGCGCGCCTTGACCCGGTAGATCGCACGCACCAGGGCCGGGGCCGCGACGAAGACGATGACCAGCGCCTGGATGACCGTGATGATGTCGCTCGGGACCTGCGTGACCACCTGCATGGACCGCCCTCCTGCCCGTAGCGCGCCGAACAGGAACGCGGCGGCCACCACGCCGGCGGGTCGAGCCCGGCCCAGGAGAGCGATCGCGATGCCGTCGAAGCCGATCCCCGACGCGAAG
>VAYX01000009.1 GCA_005885325.1 Actinomycetota bacterium | reverse complement strand
CGAGGGCCGAAGAACCAGTATGCCAGGAGCAGCCCGAGGCCCGGACCGGGGTTGGTCTCGATCATGAAGAGGATCGACTTGCCGCTCTTGGCGGCCTCCGCCACGCCGAGCGGTGCCAGGACACCGTGGTTGATCGCATTGTTCAGGAACAGGACCTTCGCCGGCTCCACGATGATCGAGGCGAGTGGGAGCAGGGTGTGGTCGACCAGGATCTTGACCCCATGCCCCAGCACGTTCGAGACGGACTCGACAGACGGGCCGATCGCCAAGAAGCCAAGGATGGCCAGGATCGCACCGAGGATCCCGATCGAGAAGTTCCCGACGAGCATCTCGAAGCCGGCAGGGATGTGACCCTCGATCGAGCGGTCGAACTGCTTGATCAGCCACCCGCCCAGGGGACCCACGATCATCGCTCCGAGGAACATCGGGATGTCGGCCCCGACCACGATCCCGGCGGTCGCGACCGCGCCGACGACGGCCCCACGGCGCCCGTGCACGAGCCAGCCGCCCGTGTACCCGATGAGGATCGGCAGCAGGTACAGGATCATCGGCCCGACGAGCTCGGCCAGCTTCTCGTTGGGGATCCATCCCGTCGGGATGACGAACGCCGTGATGAGTCCCCAGGCGATGAACGCGCCGATGTTGGGGATCACCATCCCGGCGAGGAACCCACCCAGTTTCTGAACCCTCGCCCGCCACCCTTCCTCGTACGCTGCGGTCGGGGCCGGGATCGACATGGACATCGCTCGCTCCCCCCTCCTCTGGCTCTGCCAGATCCGATGCGGACCTCGCCCTCAGCGAGCGTCCGCGACCTCCCAGAAACCCCTTCCCATCACCCCCTCATGCCAGCACCACCTCGACGCCCGCCTCCTCGAGGGCGCGACGGTCGGCCTCAGCAAGCCCCGCATCGCTGATCAGCACGTCGAACTGGTCGATCGCCGCGAACCGGACGGCCGACTCCTCGCCCTGCTTCGTGTGGTCGGCGAGGACGACCGCCTGCGCAGCTGCGAGGCAGATGGCATGCTTCACGGCCGCCTCGGCAGGGTCCGGTGTCGACAGCCCCCGCTCGACACTGAACCCATTGGTTCCGACGAAGGCGACGTCGACCCGGATGGCGGCCAACTGACGCAAGGCCCAGTCATCGACATTCGCGAGGGTGCGGGTCCGCACACGGCCCCCGATCACGTACAGCTGGAGATCGGTTCGAGCAGCGAGCTCCAGCGCTACCGCTACCGAATGGGTGAACACCGTCAACGGTCGGTCGGGGAAGATCCGGGCGAGCGCGAGTGTGGTCGTGCCGGCGTCGAGCAACACCGACCCGTGCTCGGGAACGAAGGAGAGCGCCGCCTCGGCGATCGCCCCCTTCTCGGTGGCCATCGCCGCAGCCTTCTCGGCGATCGCCGGCTCGGATCGGAACCGCTGGATCGAGATCGCCCCGCCGTGGACCCGCCGAAGGAAGCGGCGGCCTTCGAGCTCGGTCAGGTCCCGGCGGATGGTCTCGGGCGTGACCCCGAACCGGCTGGCCAGCTCGGTCACATCGCCGCGACCCCGCTCCTCGATCAGGGTGGCGATCTCCTGGCGTCGCTCCACGGCGTACACGAGGCAACTCCCGTCTACGTTGTTTCGTGTGGGAGTACACCCGGATGGTTCCGGTTTGTCAAGTCCTGGGAGGGAAACAGACGAAATCGGACGTGCCGAGGGTCGGCCCGCACGATGAGCGCGGAAAGGCGGGAGGAGCGCGAGAGCGGTCGCTACATCGGGCTCATGAGCTGGAAGTAGTTGTCGTCCGGATCGGAGAAGGTGGCCACCCACATCTCGGGCGCCCCTTCGGGCTGATACGGCTCCTGGACCACCGTCGCTCCGGCCGCCTTGAAGCGCTCGAAGTCGCCCTTCACGTCGGAGGTCTCGATGTTCCACATCACCCGGCCCGGGTGGGTGTTCTTGCCCTTCACCTGATCGTGCAGCCCAACCGAAACAGACCCCGAACCGATCTGCCAACCCTTGAAGTCCCCTTCGTCCCAGGTGGGCTTGCCGAAGAGCTTGCCGTAGTAGTCCGTCAAGCGCCCAGGGTCCTCGGACCCGATCATGATGCTGTTCAGGTTCATGCCGCCTCCCTCCTGGAAAGCTCCGCTGAGCCATGTTTGCCCTGTCCAATCAGGGTACATTTGTTTGCCTGTTCACTGAGCCGGGGGCCGCGCCCGTGGAGGATCTCGAATCCCTCCAACAAGAACCACCGAGGGGTCGCGGAGGCCCAGGCGAACGCCGGCCTTCGTCCTTCATCCATGAGTCCAGTCCACGCGTGCCTGCCGATATTGATGATGTGGTCGCTAACACGCAGCTGCCCCGCGAGGCGCTCGGCAACGTCGTCCACCTCGACGACGTCCTCAGCGGTTGCTCGACGGTACAACAGGTCATCGACGCCGCGGTCGGACCGGGATTGGTCGCGTTCGAGGCCAAGGGCGCGGTCATCGGCCTGGCGGGATATCGGTTGCGGGTGGAGCCCGTCTCCGCCACTCCCGGCCTCGAGCGGCTCACCGCCCCCTTCGCCGGGCATTCGCTGGACACCCCCCACCCCATAACCGAGGCGATCCGCACGGGGAGGCCGTTGGCCCTGCACCCGCTCCCCGAGGAGATCCTCGAGGGCCGACCCGGCGCCGGGCTCGGAGCCGTCCGCGGCTGTGCGATGCCCATCCTGGGGACTCGGGGAGTGATCGGCGGTCTCTGCCTGTTCCTCGGTCCGGAGCAGCAGCCGTACGAGTCTGCCCTCCACGCCGTGTTGACCGAGCGGCTGGCCGCCGCGATCGACCGGACACGACTACTCGAATCGGAGCGCCGTCTCCGCGTGCGATCCGAGCAAGCCGCGGCCAGGTTGTCGCGCCTGCAATCGCTGACGTCCGGCCTTTCGGCCGCCCTCGCTCCGGTGGATGTCGCCGACGCGGTGATGAGCCACGCCCTTGCGGAGCTGGGGGCGACGGGAGGCACGTGCTTCATGCTCGCCGACGACGGGACGCTCCGACCGGTTGGCTCCATGGCCGGCGACACCGAGTCGCGTCGGGCGATCTCGCTCAAGAGCGGAGACCCGCTCGGAGCGGTCCTGCAGCGCGGCGGGGTGGTCGTCCTGCCGTCCGCACCCGGTGCACCCGACGGAGGCGGACAGCCCGCCCACCGGGCGATCGTGCCGCTCGTCATCAGAGGGGAGATCCTCGGCGCCATCGAGCTGACCTTCGATCGTGACCGAGAGGTCGACGTCGAGCTCAGATCGTTCCTCTCGGCCCTCGGAACGCAGTGCGCACAGGCGGTCGAGCGGGCACGGCTGTACGGGCAGCGCGCGAAAGAGGCCCACGTGTTGCAGGCCTCGCTCATGCCGCCGGCCCTCCCGTCGATCCCCGGTCTGGATATCGCGGCTGGGTATCGACCCTTCGGGGACGGAACCGGCATCGGGGGGGACTTCTACGACCTCTACGCGCTGGGATCGGGCCGGTGGGGAGTTGTCGTCGGCGACGTCTCCGGCAGGGGGATCGAGGCGGCTGCCACCACGGCGCTGGCGCGCTACACCACCCGGGCGGCAGCGCTTCTGGGGACCGCACCCGCCGATGTCCTGCAGATCCTGAATCGAGTGATGCTCTCGGAGGCGCTCGGGGAGCGGTTCTGCACGATCGCGCACGGGGTGCTTCGGCCCTCGGCAAACGGCGTCGACGTGACGCTCAGCCTAGGAGGACACCCCCGCCCCCTGTTGCTCGACCGGCGGACGGGGTCTGCATACGAGGTGGGGACGCCCGGCACCGCGGTCGGGCTCGTCCCCGATCCCGTGCTGCGGGAGACCAACCTGACGCTACGGAGCGGAGATGTCCTCGTCTTCTTCACCGATGGCTGCGTCGACTTCCACACCGAGGGAGGGACGACCTCCGACGAGAGCGTGCTCCTCGACGTGCTCCGCCGGTATGCCGGTGAAAGCGTCGGCGAACTCACCAAACGGCTCGAGGAGGCGGTCTTGGACGCGAACGGAGGACGAAACAGCGACGACGCGGCCTTGCTCGTGATACGGGCGCATCCGGATGGATCGAGGAGCTCGGCCGGAAGTCTGCCGTTCGGCACGTGGACCCGCAAGGAGAAGGAGAAGCGATGACGCCGCGTGTCAAACCGAAGTCGACCCGTTCGAAGGCCAAGGCGCGGGCGACCGGCTCAGCATCGCCGAACGGACGACGAGCCGTGGACGAGGACTTCGTCGAGGAGCTGCTCGATGCGCTCGTCGCTCTGAAGCACGGCGATTTCGACGTTCGCCTGCCGGCCCGCCGGGCGGGTCTTCCGGGCAGGATCGCGGTCGCGTTCAACGACTGCGCCGGGCTCGTCGCCAAGACGACGCGAGAGATCGACCGCGTCTCGAGGCAGGTGGGACAGGAGGGTCGACTCTCCCAGCGGCTCGTCCTTCGGGGTGCGGCCGGGACCTGGTCGACTCGCGTCGACGAGATGAACGCGCTGATCGACGACCTCGTCCATCCCATGACGGAGTTCGCTCGCGTCATCGAGGCCGTCGCCCGGGGAGACCTCTCGCAGAAGGTGGCGCTCAGCATCGAGGGGAGGCCGCTCAAGGGCGAGTTCCTCCGGATCGGCCGGGCGGTGAACGCGATGGTGGACCAGCTCTCTTCCTTCGGCGCCGAGGTGAGCCGAGTCGCGAAGGAGGTGGGCACCGACGGCAGGCTGGGTGGCCAAGCGGAGGTCAAAGGGGTCTCGGGCACATGGAAGGACCTCACCGACAACGTCAACCTCATGGCCTCGAACCTCACGGCGCAGGTCCGCGACATCGCTCAGGTCGCGACCGCGGTGGCGAACGGGGACCTCTCACAGAAGATCACCGTGGACGTCAAGGGAGAGATCCTCGAGCTGAAGAACACGATCAACACGATGGTCGACCAGCTCTCCTCGTTCGCCGACGAGGTCACCCGCGTTGCACGGGAGGTCGGCACGGATGGCGATCTCGGCGGTCAGGCCGCCGTGAAGGGCGTGTCGGGAACGTGGAAGGCCCTCACCGACAGCGTCAACACCATGGCGTCGAACCTCACCGGCCAGGTCCGCAACATCGCCCAGGTCGCGAGTGCCGTCGCTCGAGGTGATCTGTCACAGAGGATCACCGTCGGAGCCAAGGGCGAGGTGGCCGGCCTCGCAGACACGATCAACTCGATGACCGAAAGGCTCCGCGTCTTCGGCGACGAGGTGACCAGGGTCGCCCGTGAGGTCGGTACGGAGGGCAGGCTCGGGGGCCAGGCAGAGGTGCCGGGGGTCGCCGGCACGTGGAAGGACCTCACCGACAACGTGAACTCCATGGCCTTCAACCTCACCGCGCAGGTGCGCAACATCGCCCAGGTCGCGACGGCGGTGGCCAAGGGCGATCTTTCCCAGAAGATCACCGTGGACGCACGGGGGGAGATCCTCCAACTCAAGAACACCGTCAACACGATGGTCGACCAGCTCTCCTCGTTCGCCGACGAGGTGACGAGAGTCGCCCGTGAGGTGGGCACCGAAGGCAACCTTGGTGGTCAGGCGGCCGTGGCCGGCGTGGCCGGAACATGGAAGGACTTGACCGACAGCGTCAACTTCATGGCCTCGAACCTGACGGCACAGGTCCGCAACATCGCGCAAGTCACGACCGCGGTCGCCCGGGGTGATCTCTCGCAGAAGATCACCGTCGACGTGCGGGGCGAGATCCTGGAGCTGAAGAACACGGTCAACACGATGGTCGACCAGCTCTCCTCCTTCGCCGACGAGGTGACGCGAGTCGCGCGAGAGGTGGGAACCGAGGGCAAGCTGGGGGGTCAAGCCCAGGTCCCCGGGGTCGCGGGCACCTGGAAGGATCTCACCCACAACGTCAACTCCATGGCGTCGAACCTGACGGGGCAGGTCCGCAACATCGCGCAGGTCACGACCGCAGTGGCCCGTGGCGACCTGTCGCGAAAGATCACGGTCGACGTGCAGGGCGAGATCCTGGAGCTGAAGAACACCATCAACACGATGGTGGATCAGCTCTCATCCTTCGCCGCCGAGGTCACCCGGGTCGCTCGAGAGGTCGGAACCGAAGGAAGGCTCGGAGGTCAGGCGCACGTCCCGGGCGTGTCGGGAACGTGGAAGGACCTGACCGACAGCGTCAACTTCATGGCCTCGAACCTGACGGCGCAGGTCCGCAACATCGCGCAGGTGGCCACGGCGGTGGCCCGCGGTGACCTGTCGCAGAAGGTCACCGTCGACGTGAAGGGCGAGATCCTGGAGCTGAAGAACACCATCAACACGATGGTGGATCAGCTCTCCTCCTTCGCCGCCGAGGTGACGCGCGTGGCGCGCGAGGTCGGGACCGAGGGGAAGCTCGGAGGTCAGGCCGAGGTCGAAGACGTCTCCGGAACCTGGCGTCATCTGACCGAGAACGTGAACCAGTTGGCGCAGAACCTCACGACACAGGTCCGAGCCATCGCCGATGTGGCCACGGCCGTCACGCAGGGCGACCTGACCCGCACGATCGACGTCGAGACCAAGGGCGAGGTCGCCGAGCTGAAAGACAACATCAACCAGATGATCCGCAACCTCCGCGAGACGACGCAGAAGGGCGCGGAGCAGGATTGGCTCAAGACGAACCTGGCCCGGATCTCCGGCATGATGCAAGGCCAGCGCGACCTGCGGCAGCTGTCGCGCCTCATCATGTCCGAGGTCACGCCGGTCGTCTCGGCGCAATACGGAGCGTTCTTCATGGCCGGCGGAAAGGGCGCCGAGATGGAGCTCAGCATGATCGCCTCCTACGCGTACACGTCCCGGAAGGACGCGTCCACCCGGATCCACCTCGGGGAGGGACTCGTCGGGCAGGCGGCGGCCGAGAAGACCCCCATCCTCGTCGTCGACCCTCCCCAGGACTACATCCGCATCCCGTCCGGCCTGGGAGAGGCACCCCCCGCGGCGATCATCGTGCTTCCGGTCGTGTTCGAAGACCAAGTCTTGGCGGTCATCGAGCTCGCGTCGTTCCGACCGTTCTCGGTCGTGAGCATCACGTTCCTCGAACAGCTCGTGGAGACGATCGGAGTCGTCCTGAACGGCGTGATCGCGAACACGCGTACCGAGGAGCTGCTCGCCGAGTCCCTGCGACTCGCCGAGGAGCTCCAGAACCAGTCGAAGGAGCTGCAACGGGGGCAAGAGAAGCTCCGGCAGACGAACGCTGAGCTCGAGGAGAAGGCACGACTCCTCGAAGACCAGAACCGGAACGTCGAGCTCAAGAACCGCGAGATCGAGATCGCGCGAAAGGGCCTGGAAGAGAAGGCAGTGCAGCTCGCCGTGGCCTCCAAGTACAAGTCCGAGTTCCTGGCGAACATGTCCCACGAGCTCCGGACTCCGCTCAACAGCCTCATGGTGCTGGCCCAGCTCCTGGCATCGAATCCCGAAGGCACGCTCACCCCCAAGCAGGTCGAGTTCGCGAACACGATCTACGGAGCCGGCAGCGACCTGCTCGAACTGATCAACGACATCCTGGATCTCAGCAAGGTCGAGGCAGGTCGGCTCGACATCGTCCCCGCCCGGTTGGCGGTGCTCGACATCGGCGAGTCCATCGAGCAGGGATTCCGACCGCTTGCCGAAGGCAAGGGCCTCGCACTCGAGGTGACCGTGGGGAAGGACTGCCCTCCGCTCATCTGGACCGATCCGCAGCGGCTTCAGCAGATCCTGAACAACTTGCTGTCGAACGCGGTGAAGTTCACCACGGACGGCGCCGTCACCGTCCGGATCGATCGAGCGCCCCAGGGCCTCGACTACTCCTCCCCGCAGCTCCAGAGCGGCGATCCGGTGATCGCCTTCACGGTGAGCGACACCGGGATCGGGATAGCCCCGGACCAGTTGGAGGTGATCTTCGAGGCCTTCCGCCAGGCGGATGGGACGACCAGCCGCCGGTTCGGCGGGACGGGCCTCGGCCTGTCGATCACGCGAGAGGTCGCTCGCCTCCTCGGCGGGGAGATCCGGGTCGACAGCAGCATCGACGAGGGCAGCACCTTCACGCTCTACCTGCCTCTGCGGTATGTCCCCGTCGAACCGACGACTCGCGTGGTGTCGAGCATACCCACGGGACGGTCTCAGCCTGAGCTCGAGGCGGTCCCGCCATCCCGCTCCCCCGACTCTGGCCGAGCCAGCGCGCTCATCGGCTCGGGGATCGCGGTGGCACAGGATGGCTTCCTCGTGGGGAAGAGGATCCTCGTGGTGGAGGACGACGTCCGCAACGTCTTCGCGCTGACCGACGCGCTGGAGCGCCAAGGGGTGGCCGTGGTGCATGCAGAGAACGGCCGTGAGGCGCTCGACGTGCTCTATCGGAACCCCGACATCGATCTGATCCTGATGGACATCATGATGCCCGGGTTGGACGGATACGAGGCGACCCAAGCGATCCGCGAGAACTCCCAGTTCGCCTCCCTCCCGATCATCGCGTTGACCGCCAAGGCGATGCGGGGTGACCGCGAGAAGACACTCGCTGCGGGTGCCACGGACTACATCGCGAAGCCGGTCGAGATCGGCGAGCTGATGGCCAAGATCCGCGCCTGTCTCCACGAGTAGCTGAGGAGGGACGATGACCACCGAGCTGTTGGTCGTCGGCGGTGAGCGCCGGCCCGCCGCCGAGGACAACACCTTCGCCGTGATCGAGCCGGGGACCGGCGCCCCCATGGCCGAGGTGGCCGAGGCCGGGCCCGAGGACGCCCGTCGGGCCGTCGACGTGGCCGTTCGGGCCTTCGACGAGGGTGCCTGGCCGAGGACCTCCGCGACGCCCCGGGGCCGCGTGCTCCTGCGGGCCTCGGCGATGGTTCGGGACCGGTTGGAGGACCTGGCGGAGCTCGAAGCGCGCAATGTCGGGAAGCCCACACCCTCGAGTACTGGGGTGGTGCGGCCAACAAGATCTTCGGCGAGACCGTGCCCATCCAGGATCCGGGGCTCGACGTGACCCTCCGCGAGCCGGTCGGCGTGTGCGCGCTCATCACGCCGTGGAACTTCCCGCTCGTCATCTCGACGTGGAAGATCGCGCCCGCGCTGGCGTGCGGCAACACGATCGTGGTGAAGCCCGCTTCCTACACACCGCTCTCGGTGCTCCGCCTGGCCGAGATCCTGATCGAGGCGGGGCTCCCGCCGGAGGCCATCTCGGTCCTGCCGGGCCCCGGCTCGGCGGTCGGCAACGCCCTCGTCACCGACCCTCGCGTGAACAAGGTGGGGTTCACCGGCTCGACCGAGGTGGGGTCGAAGATCATGGCCCTGGCCGCGCGGAACATCACCCGCGTGTCGCTCGAGCTGGGAGGCAAGTCGGCGAACGTGGTGTTCGCCGACGCCGACATTGACACGGCGGTCGAACGCTCCGTGTGGTCGGTGTTCGGCAACACCGGGCAGGACTGCTGCGCGCGGAGCCGTGTGTTCGTCGAGCGGCCGGCCTACGACGACTTCGTCGCCGCCATGGCGAAGCGGACCGACGAGCTGAGGGTGGGGCCGCCCCTCGACGAGGGGACGGAGCTCGGGCCGATGATTTCGGCGGGGCAGCGGGAGACCTCGCTCGAGTACCTGGAGATCGGTCAGAAGGAAGGCGCGCGCCTGGTCACGGGCGGCGAGATCCCGCAGGTCGCTGGAGGCGAGGGCGGGTTCTACCTCCGGCCGGCCGTGCTGGCCGACGTCCGGAACGACACGCGGGTGGCCCAGGAGGAGATCTTCGGGCCCGTGGCCTGCCTGATCTCGTTCGACACCGAGGAGGAGGCCATCCGCCTAGCCAACGAGACCGAGTACGGCCTCTCGGGGTCGATCTGGACCCGCGACCTCGGCCGGGCCATACGGGTAGCCAAGGCCATCCGCACCGGGGTCATCAGCGTGAACTCGTCGCACAGCGTCCACACCGAGGCGCCGTTCGGCGGCTACAAGCGGAGCGGCATCGGCCGGGAGATGGGCATGCACGCGGTGAACCTGTACACCGAGGTGAAGAACGTCTACTTCTCCGAGAGCTAGCTAGACCGAGCGCCCGTAGCGCTCGCGTTCCCAGTCGGTGACGGTCTCCCGCCAGGCCTTCAGCTCCCACGCGCGTGACGTCGTGAAGTACGCGCTGAACCCCTCACCGAGCGCCGACCGCAGGACCCGGTCCTCCTCGAACGCCCGGATGGCCGACTCCAGCGAGCCCGGCAGCTCCGGCAGATCCGACAGCGCGTAGGCGTCGCCCTCGATCGGCGGC
>VAYX01000008.1 GCA_005885325.1 Actinomycetota bacterium | reverse complement strand
CGGCCCGGCGAACGCGTTTGTCTGGCCGTCCCAGCACGAGAAGTGGATGTGTCCGCTCGATCCCTCCTCGCCCGGCGCGGTCTTCGCCAGGAAGGAGGCGCGCATGCCCGTCGACGCCGCCAGCTCCTTCACGGCGAACTTCACCAGCGCGGCGTCGTCGGCTGCGTGCAGGCCCCGCTTCGGTCCCAGGTTCAGCTCGAGCAGCCCCGGGCCCGCCTCCGTGTGCACCGCGGAGAGCTCCACCCCCAACGCCTCGAGCGCCGGGACGAGCTGAGAGACGAACT
>VAYX01000007.1 GCA_005885325.1 Actinomycetota bacterium | reverse complement strand
TTCATCGCGACGGACACTGGCTCCATGTCGAGTCCCAGCGCACGAACCTCCTCAACGATCCCAACGTGAACGGGATCGTGCTGAACAGCCGCGACATCAGCGAGCGGAAGGCCTTCGAGGAACAGCTCCAGCATCAGGCGTTCCACGATCCCGTCACCGCCCTCGCGAACCGCGCCCTGTTCCACGACCGTGTCGAGCACGCGTTGGAGCGACAAACGCGGGACGGCCGGTCCATCTCGGTCCTGTTCATGGACCTCGACGATTTCAAGACCATCAACGACTCGCTCGGCCACGCCGCCGGCGATCGCTTGCTCCAAGAGGTCGGCGAGCGCCTGAAGAA
>VAYX01000006.1 GCA_005885325.1 Actinomycetota bacterium | reverse complement strand
TACCAGGTCTTCGAGCCCGCGATGCACGACACGGCGCTCCACCGCCTCGAGTTGAAGGCGGACCTCCAACGGGCCGTCGACAACGGCGAGTTCGTCCTGTACTACCAGCCGGTCATCGAGCTCGAGACGGGCGCGATCATCGGCCTGGAGGCTCTGGTCCGATGGGACCACCCAGAGCGCGGTCTGGTCCCTCCGCTCGAGTTCATCCCGCTGGCCGAGGAGACCGGCCTCATCATCCCCATCGGAAGCTGGGTGCTCCAGGAGGCGTGTCGGCAGGCGGTGCTCCTCGAGGAACGGATGCCGCTCGAAGCCTCCCTCCACATGGCCGTCAACCTGTCCGCGCGCCAGCTCCAGCGGGAGGAGATCGTCGACGAGATCGGCGCGATCCTCACAGAGACCGGGATGGACCCGGGCATGCTGATCCTGGAGATCACCGAGAGCGTGATGATGAAGGACGTGAAACTGTCCGTCCAACGCTTGACCGAGCTCAAAGCCCTTGGCGTGAAGCTCGCGGTGGACGACTTCGGAACCGGGTACTCCTCGCTGAACTACATCCAGCAGTTCCCGGTCGACATCCTGAAGGTCGACAAATCCTTCGTCGACGCGTTCAGCGTCGATCCGCGGAAGTCGGCGTTGACGGCGACGATCATCAAGCTCGCGAGCGACCTGGACCTTCGGCCGGTGGCCGAAGGGATCGAGCGGGCGGACCAGCTCGAACGGCTCCTCGACCTGCATTGCGACCTCGGACAGGGCTTCTACTTCGCGAAGCCGCTTCCCATGGAAGGGGTCGACGAGCTGCTCGCGACCCGGAGAGCGCTCGCACGCCGGGAGACCGAGCTCTCCTCCTAGCGACGATCTCGAGGTATCGACCTTCGGCCTAGGCCGAAGCCCCTTCCCCCTGTCGGCCGATCCTCGTACGATCGATCACGCGGTACCGGAGGGAACCACCGTATCTTCGACGAGCATCAGCTCGGCGTGCGCGAAGCCGGGTCAGGCCGACACTCGCGCGGGGAGCTTCTGTGGGAACCGCAACCAGAAGGGGCCGGCGGCGCCAGCGCCTTCTGGAATTTGTCTCCCTTTGCCCCCGAATCACCACCTTGGGATTCGACAGTAACGTTACCATTCCCGTGCCGAGCGTCGGGGAGGAACTGGGGCAGTGAGAGAGCGGATTGCCGGCGACCGCATCCGAGTCGCCATCGCCGGGACCATCTATGCAAAACGAGCCCTGGTCAGGCGGTTCCTCGAAGACGACGGGTTCGCCGTGGTGGCCGAGGCGAACGACCGGGAGGAACTGTTCTCCGCGCTCCGGTCCCAGGAGCCCGACGCCGTGGTCCTGGACGACGACATCGCGGATTGGAACGTCGAGGAGATCCGGCGGGCATCCCCCGACGCCAAGGTCGTCCTGTTCACGTCGGGAAGCGCCGGTGGGCCGGGGGTTCCCGCGGGCGCAGACGGATATCTCCAGAAGGGCGTCGGGCTCGGGACGCTGACCCTGCTCCTCCGGGAGCTGTTGGCCGAACCTGTCGCGCCGATCGTGCTCCCCGCTGCTCCGGTGAGGGTTCCGAACGGTGCGGCACACGAGCGCCGCGTGGTCATCCGACTCGCCGCGCTCGTCACGGCCCTGGTCCTGATCGCGGCGGGAGCCCTCGCGCTCGTCGGCCAGGCGCCGACCGGGAACGAGCGCGCGCTCCCAACCATCCAGCCAACCACTCCTCCCGGGCGCACCCAAACCGCGATGGACCAGGCCATCGCCGATCTCAGCGATCTCCGGGCGGCGCTTCGCGGCGGGAGGTACGCGCAGGCCTCGACGCTCGCCCAAGCGCTCCTGCTGGATCGTCGGAGGGCGCTGGCGGCCGGGTTCTCGGTGAGCGAGCTCGACCGGGTGATCGGTTCCACGCTCCAACCGCTCTTGGCCCTCCTCGGCCCCGGCATCGTCTCGACCCTCCAGTCCATCCTCGGCGACCTGCTTCCGGCGATCTCCCAGCCGCCACCGGCCACCGGTGGCGGCGGCATCGTCCTCCCCGGGACCGGCGGAGGCGGAGGAACCGTCGGGACCGGCGGCGGCACCCCGCCGCCAGGAGGGGGAACCGGTGGCGGCGGTGGCGGCGGTGGCGGCGGTGGCGGCGGTGGCGGCGGTGGCGGCGGTGGCGGTGGCGGCGGTGGCGAGCCCGCCGAAGGTGAGGGCCCCGCGTCGCCGGGCAGCGGCAACCACAATGGCTGGAGGAACAAGCCTCCCGACGGCGGCTGGAAGGGCGAGAACCCCAAGCGTCAGGGTCCGAAGAACCAGACCGAACACGGCAAGAAGAAAGGCCCGTAAGAGTCGCGCTTAGCCGAGGTCCGCCCGATACCGGACCGTCGGGTAGTTCAGACAGTCGATCCGTTCAGTGGTGGTCGCCCCGTCGAGCTTCCATCCGGCGACGTCGTAGAACCGCCGGGCCTGATCGTTCGATTCGAGGACCCAGAGCGTCGCGGTTCGGAACCCTCGCTCCCGCAGGTCCTCGATCGCGTGGGCGAACAGTTGCCGACCCACGCCCCTCCTGTATGAGCTCGGCTCGAGGTAGATCGCGTAGAGCTCGGCGGTGCCTGGATCGGCGTCGGCGTCCTCGCTCGGCCCGGTGACCGCGAAACCCACGACGGATCGTTCCTCGTCGGCCACCCACACGCGCCAGTCCGGCCGAGGATGCTCCAGGGCCCACTGATGTTGGGACAGCCGCTCGTCCACGGTCAGCCCATCCAGGTACTCGTCGGGGAGCTGGCCGCGATAGGCGGCTTGCCACGATCGAACGTGCACGGTCGCGATGGCTTCCGCGTCGGCCGGGATCGCCTCTCGGATGCGTACGGCCACGCCCGGAGGATATCGAACGGGTGGAGCGCCTCTTCCGTCTGCGGGCCGGGCTACCCTTCGTCCCGGCGGGGGTGGAGCAAGCCGTACAGGTAGCCGTCGGTCAGGGCCTCCCAGGAGGCCTCGATGATGTTGCTCGACACGCCGACCGTGGTCCACTCGCCCTGGCCGTTCGAGGTGTCGATCAACACCCGGACCGTGGCGCCGGTGCCGATGTTCTCGTCGAGCACGCGGACCCGGTAGTCCTCCAACGTGATGTGCTCGAGCTCGGGATACTCGTTCGACAGGGCCTTGCGGAGCGCATTGTCCAGGGCCCCGACGGGACCGTGGCCCTCTGCGCTCTCGACGTGGCGGGCACCACCGGCCCGGACCTTGACCGTCGCCTCCGCGAGCGCCTCCTCGTCCTGCCGTCGTTCCACGTGCACCCGGTAGCTCTCGACCTCGAAGAAGGGCTGCTTCCATCCGTCGTGCCGGCGCATCAGGAGCTCGAGCGAGGCGTCGGCCACCTCGAAGGTGTAACCCCGGGCAGCCCGGTCCTTCAGCTCCGTGAGCAGCGTGGGGATGGCGTTGTCGGAGAGCTCCAGGCCGAACTGCGTGGCCTTCATCTTGAGCGACGCCGTGCCGGAGAGATCGGATGCCACGACGCCGCGGCGGTTGCCCACGGATTCCGGGGGGATGTGCTCATATGCCTCGGTGAACCTGGCCACCCCGCTGGTGTGCAGCCCGGCCTTGTGGGTGAACGCGTAGCGGCCGGCGTAGGGCTGATGGGAGTCCGGCGTGACGTTGGCCACCTCGGCCACGTAGTGGGACAGCTCGGTGAGCCGGCCGATGGAATCCGGGAGCAGCGGCTCGACGCCCATCTTCAGGGCCAGGTTGGCGGCGATCGGCACGAGATCCGCGTTGCCCGTCCGTTCCCCGTAGCCGTTGATCGTTCCCTGGACCTGGTAGACCCCCGCCGCCACGGCCACGAGCGAGTTGGCGACGGCGCAGCCGGTGTCGTTGTGGACGTGCACGCCGAGGGGCACGCCGGCGCTCGCGCTCACCTCACCGACGACGCGGGACACGTCGGGGGGCAGGGCCCCCCCGTTCGTGTCGCACAGCACCAGCCGCTCGGCACCGGCCTCCTCGGCCGCCGCCAGCACGGCCAGGGCGAACGACCGGTTCTGCTGGTAGCCGTCGAAGAAGTGCTCGGCGTCGAAGAACACGCGCCGGCCCTCCGAGCGGAGGAAGGCGATCGAGTCCCGGACCATGGCCACCCCTTCGTCGAGGGTGGTCCGCAAGGCCTCGGTGACGTGGAGGTCCCAGGACTTGCCCACCAGGCAGACGACCTCGGTGCCGGCGTCCAGGAGGTCGCGGAGGACCGCGCTGTCCTCGGCCCGCTCGCCGGCCTTCCGGGTCATGCCGAATGCGGTGAGGGTGGCGTGCTCGAGCTTCTCCTTGGTGGCCAGGCGGAAGAACTCGGTCTCCCGAGGGTTCGCCCCCGGCCAACCCCCCTCGACGTATGGGAAGCCCATCGAGTCCAGCCGGTGCAGGATCCTCAGCCGGTCCTCGATCGAGTACGAGAGGTCGGCCCGCTGCGCGCCGTCGCGCAGCGTGGTGTCGTAGAGCTCGACCTCGACGGGCCCGCTCACGCGCTCGCCCCCTCGACCACCAGATCGCCCACCTCGGAGGTCGTGTAGCCCATCTCGCCCGCCCGCATCGAAGGAAGCTTCGAGCAGGCGAAGCGGATCCCCGCGTCGACGCGGGCGGCCGCCTCCTCCTCCCCCAGGTTCTCCAGCAGCATCTGGAGGGCCCCGATGGCCGCCAGCGGGTTGATCGCTCCCGTCCCGGTGTGGCGCGGGGCGGAGCCGCCGATCGGCTCGAACATCGAGACGCCTTGCGGGTTGATGTTCCCCCCCGCGGCCAGCCCCATCCCGCCCTGGATCATCGCGCCGAGGTCCGTGATGATGTCACCGAACATGTTGTCGGTGACGATCACGTCGAACCGGCTGGGCTCGGCCAGGAAGAAGATGCACGCCGCGTCGACGTGGACGTAGTCGGTCTCGACATCGGCGAACTCCTGCGCCAGCTCGTCGACGACCCGCTGGTACAGGTCGCCGGCGTAGGTCAGCACGTTGGTCTTGTGGACCAGCGTGAGCTTCTTCCTCCGATCCGGCCGCCGGGCGTACTCGAACGCGTACCGCACGATGCGCTCCACGCCGTGCCGGGTGTTGATCGACTCCTGGACCGCGACCTCGTGCTCGGTCCCCTTGCGATGGAACCCTCCGGCCCCGCCGTACAGGCCCTCGCTGTTCTCCCGGACCACGACGAAGTTCACGTCGTCCTCGGTGTGGGACGGGACGAGGGTCTTCACCCCCGGGTACCGGATCACCGGCCGAAGGTTCACGTATTCGTCGAGCTCGAAGCGGATCCGAAGGAGCAGCGCGCGTTCGAGGATCCCCGGCCGGACCTCGGGATGGCCGATCGCCCCGAGGAGGATGCCGTCCGTCTCCTTCAGCCGGGCGAGCTCCTCCTCGGGCAGGATCTCCCCGGTGCGCAGGTACCGCTCCCCACCCAGGTCGAACGCCACCGGTTCCACGTCGAACCCGGACCGGACGGCCTCCAGCACCTTCAGCCCCTCCCTGACGACCTCGGGCCCAGTGCCGTCGCCCGGGATCACCCCGATCCGGTGTGAGCGCGGGCTCACCGCGGCCATGCCTCGGTGGTGCTCGTTGAGCCTGGCTGCACCTGGAGGGCCCGGTTGATGGCCGCCAGGTAGGCCCGGGCGCTGGCCTCGACCACGTCGGTGGCCACGCCCCGGCCGGTGACCCGATGGCCCTCCACCTCGAGCTGCACGACGACGTCGCCGAGGGCGTCGGACCCGGAGGTCACGCTGGACACGTTGAACGTGACGAGCGTGGCCTCCACGCCGGCCGCGCGCTGGATGGCGCCCATCGCCGCATCGATCAACCCGTCCCCGATGGCCGATTCCTCGATCGGCTCCGCGCCCCTGCGCAGCCGAACCGTCGCCCGAGGCTCCTGGCTGGTCCCACCCGAAACGACCAGCGACTCCAGCACGAACACGTCCTTCTCGGCCTGGCCGATCTCCTCGGACACGATGGCCTGGAGGTCCTGGTCGGTGAGCTGGATCTTCCGGTCGGCCAGGTCCTTGAACCGGGCGAAGGCCCGGTTCAGGTGCTCGGGCTCGAGGCGGATGCCCAGCTTCTCCAGCGCGTCGGCGAAGGCATGGCGGCCGGAGTGCTTGCCCAAGACGATCCGATTGCCCTCCAGGCCGATCTCCAGCGGATCCATGATCTCGTACGTGGCCCGGTTGGCCAGCACGCCATGCTGGTGGATCCCCGATTCATGGGCGAACGCGGAGGACCCGACAACGGCCTTGTTCGGCTGCACCGAGTACCCGGTGGTCATCGAGACCAGGCGGGAGGTCCGCATGATCTCCTTCGCGTTCAAGCCGTGGCGAACGCCCAGCGCCTGGCTCCGGGTCCGCACGATCATCGCGATCTCCTCGAGCGAGCAGTTGCCGGCCCGCTCGCCGATGCCGTTCACCGCCACCTCGACCTGCCGGGCCCCGTTCACGATGCCGGCCAGCGAGTTGGCCACGGCCAGCCCGAGGTCGTTGTGGCAGTGGGTGGAGACCACGACGTGGCCGGGGACCGCCTCGCGCACCATCCGCACCAGCTCGCCGAACTCGTGGGGCATGGCGTAGCCCACGGTGTCGGGGACGTTGATCGTCGTGGCGCCGGCCTCCACGGCCACCCGGAAGCACTCGAGCAGGAACCCGAGCTCGGTCCGCGTGGCGTCCTGGGCCGAGAACTCGACGTCCTCGGTGTACCCGACGGCCTGCTTCACCCCGTCGCGGATGGCGTCGAGCACCTGGGGCTGCGACATCCGAAGCATGTCCTTCATATGGATGTCGCTGGTGGAGATGAACGTGTGGATCCGCCACCGCTCGGCGCCCTTCAGCGCCTCGGCGGCCCGGTCGATGTCGCCGGGGACCACCCGGGCCAGGGCGGCGATGACCGGACCGCGCACGCTGGTGGCGATCTCCCGGACGGCCTCGAACTCACCTTCGGAGGAGACGGGAAAGCCCGCCTCGATGATGTCGACGCTGAGGCGGGCCAGCTGCTCCGCGATCTCGACCTTCTCGGGCCTGGTGAGCGCGATGCCGGGGGCCTGCTCGCCGTCGCGGAGCGTGGTATCGAAGATTCGTACTACGTCGTCAGGCATCGGGGACCACCTTCTTCTCCGACTCCAGCCACGGCATCATCCGGCGAAGCTCGCGGCCGACGTCCTCGACACGGGACGTCCGGGCGGCGCTCCGGAGCCGGCGGAAGTTCGGGAAGCCGTTCTCGGCCTCGGTGATCCACTCCTTGGCGAACTGCCCGCTCTGGATCTCGTCCAGGATCCGCTGCATCTCGGCCCGGACCTCATCGTCGATCACGCGGGGGCCTCGGGTGTAGTCCCCGTACTCGGCGGTGTCGGAGATCGAGTACCGCATCCAGCTCATGCCGCCCTCGTACATGAGGTCCACGATCAATTTCAGCTCGTGGAGGCACTCGAAGTAGGCGATCTCGGGCTGGTAACCGGCGCCGACCAGGGTCTCGAACCCCGACCGAACGAGCTCGGTGACGCCGCCACACAGCACGACCTGCTCGCCGAACAGGTCGGTCTCGGTCTCCTCCTTGAAGGTCGTCTCGATCACGCCCGCCCGAGCCACGCCGATCCCGGTCGCGTACGCCAGGGCCCGCTGGAGGGCCTTCCCGGTGGCGTCCTGGTGCACGGCGACGAGCGCGGGCGTCCCGATCCCCTGTTCGTAGGTCCGCCGCAGCAGGTGTCCGGGTCCCTTGGGGGCGATCATGGTCACGTCGACCCCGTCCGGCGGCCGGATCCGGCCGAAGTGGA
>VAYX01000038.1 GCA_005885325.1 Actinomycetota bacterium | reverse complement strand
GGCGACTACGCGGCCTCCTACGACGACTCCGCTCCCTCGCTCCAGTCCTACGACCGCTCCCTGCTCGGCGGGACCGTGTACGAGGTGCCCGATCTGGTCCGGGAGCGATCGCCCATGACATACATCGATCGGGTGAAAGCGCCGACGCTGGTGATGATCGGCGAGCACGACACGCGATGCCCGCCGGAGCAGGCCATGCACTGGGTCGAGGCGGTTCGGTCCCGCGGAGGCGACGTGGAGGTCTACCGGGTCGACGCCGGGCACGTGTCCTACGTCGTGGACGAGCAGGTACGACAGGTCGGCGCGAAGCTCGAGTTCCTGCTTCGCCACCTCAAGCCCTAGGCCGGCCTCCGCCCGCCTCGGCGCTCACCAGTCGCCGCGGAGGCGCTCGGCCTCCGCCACGCGATCGACCGCGATCTCGTAGGCCGCCTCGCGGTTGGTGTTGCCCTTCTCATGGGCCCGTCCGAGCACGGCGTCGGTGGCTCCGTACATCAGCTCGGCCAGCCGCCCGTTCACCCGGTCCTCGCTCCACCGCTCTCGCTCCAGGTTCTGGACCCACTCGATGTACGAGACCACGACGCCTCCGGCGCTGGCCAGGATGTCCGGGATCACGGTCGCGCCCTTGGACTTCAGGATCTCGTCCGCCTTCGGCGTGACGGGGTAGTTGGCCACCTCCAGGATCAGGTTCGCCTGCACGGCGTCGGCGTTGTCGTCGCGGATGTGCTCCTCCATGGCCGCGGGGACGAGGACCTCACAGTCCAGCGCGAACAGGTCGTCGCCGGCGATCGTGTCGGCCTGCTTGAAGTCGATCACGCTCGACGTGGCTTTCTTGTGCTCCAGGACGGCCGTGGGATCGAGGCCCTCGGGATTGTGGATGGCGCCCTTGCTGTCGGACACGGCGACGATGCGGTAGCCGGCGGCGCTGGCGAAGATGGAGAACCACGACGCCGCGTTGCCATAGCCCTCGACGGCGACGCGGATCTTCTCCCGGGTCCACCCCCGGTGGTGGGCGATGCGGTCGAGGCACAGGAACCCGCCGCGGCCGGTGGCCTGTTCGCGTCCCAGCGAGCCACCGAGGGCGATGGGCTTGCCGGTCAGGATGGCCGGCGTGTCCCCGAACATCCGGCTGTACTCGTCGTACATCCACCCCATCTCGCGGGCCCCGGTGTTCACGTCCGGAGCGGGGATGTCGGTGTACGGCCCGATGACGGGGGCGATCTCTCGGATGAACGAGCGCGAGAGCCGCTCGAGCTCCCCTTCCGACAGTTTCTTGGGATCGACGGCCACGCCCCCCTTGCCGCCGCCGAACGGGATGTCGAGGAGCGCGCACTTCCAGGTCATGAGGGCCGAGAAACACTTGATCTCGTCTTGGGCCACGGTCTGGTGGTACCGAAGGCCGCCCTTGTACGGGCCCCGCGCATTGTTGTGCTGGATCCGGTACCCCTCGAACGTGGTCAGCGCGCCATCGTCCATCGGAACGCGTACCTGCACGGTCGTCGACCGGCGATGGGTATCGAGCAGGGCTCGCATCGAGGCATCGAGTCCCAGCCGGTCGGCGGCGGACTCGAAGAACCCCCGCACCGCCTCGTACGCGCCCACACCGCCTCCGATCGTCGGATCCCGACGGATTGTGGCACGGAGTCCGGGCGGTTGGGATCGAGACGCCGTGCGTAGACTCGGAGGGCGCGACCTGAGGAGGCGCCGTGCGCGAGGCGGTCATCGTCGAGGCCATCCGGACCCCCGTGGGCAGGCGAGGCGGTGCCTACGCGGACGTCCATCCGGTGGACCTCCTGGCGGCCGTCCTCCGCGACCTGGTGGACCGGACGAGCCTCGACGCCGCGCTCGTGGACGACCACATCGCCGGATGCGTGTCGCAGGTCGGCGACCAGTCGATGAACGTTGCCCGCAATGCATGGCTCGCCGCCGGGCTGCCGGAGGGCGTTCCCTCCACCACGGTCGACCGGCAGTGCGGGTCGTCGCAACAGGCCATCCTCTTCGCCGCGCAAGGGGTGATGGCCGGGGCTTACGACCTCGTCGTGGCCTCGGGCGTGGAGCACATGACGCGCGTCCCGCTCGGCTCGTCCATGGCGGGCGGCAACCCGTTCCCGCCTTCGCTGTCGCTTCGATACGAGGGCAAGCTCCTTCCCCAGGGCGTCTCCGCCGAGCTGATCGCTTCCAGATGGCAGATCTCGCGGGAGGAGCAGGACGATTTCGGCTACCGCTCGCACGAGCGCGCCGCGGGCGCCACCCGCGAGGGGCGGTTCCGGGAGCACCTCGTGCTGGTGAAGCCCGACGGCGAGGGAGAGCTGCTGGACCGGGACGAGGGCATCCGGATGGAGCCCGACCGAGATCGGATGCGCGCGCTCGAGCCGGCGTTTCGTTCCCCGGCCTTCGAGGAGATGTTCCCCGGCCGGCTCGGGTGGAGCGTCACCGCCGGGAATTCCTCCCAGATCTCCGACGGCGCCGCCGCCGTGGTCGTGGCCTCCGACGAGTGGGCCGAGGAGCTCGGGCTTCGGCCGCGCGCCCGGCTGCGGTCCTTCGCCGTTGTCGGCGACGATCCCGTGCTGATGTTGACCGGCACCATCCCGGCCACCCGCAGGGTGCTCGACCGGGCCGGCCTGACGCTCCAGGACATCGACGTGGTGGAGATCAACGAGGCCTTCGCCTCGGTCGTGCTGGCCTGGAAGCGGGAGCTCGACATCCCGGTCGCCTGGTTCGAGAAGCACGTGAACCCGAACGGCGGCGCCATCGCCATGGGCCACCCGGTGGGGGCGAGCGGCGCCCGGCTCATGGCCGACCTGGTCGCCGAGCTCGAGCGACGTGAGGGACGGTATGGGCTCCAGGTCATGTGCGAGGGCGGCGGGATGGCGAACGCGACGATCGTGGAGCGCATCCCGTGAGCTGGTGGGTGGTGCTCACGGCGGTCCTGATGGGGCTGGCCATCGCCTGGGTGGGGATCGTCGCGCTCCGCGCGGCCTCCGGTCCGGGACCCAGGGAGAACCCGGAGGTGGAGGACGTCGAGGAGCTGGAGGTTTTCCTGGTGTGCCGGGAATGCGGCACGGAGTTCCGGGTGACCCGGCTGGGAGAGCTCCAGATCCCCAGGCACTGCGGCGAGCCGATGGAGGTCGTCCGGCGTCCCGCAGCGGACGATCGCACCCCCAGCTGAGTTTTCCCCACCTGTGGAGAACCGTGTGGAAGATCACATGGATGTGATTCGATATCGCGAGGCTGGTGGGCTCAGCGCCACTGGGTGGCGCCGGCGAACCCCAAGGCGATCAGGCCCAGGCCGAGCCACAGGTAGAGGTTCCTGGCTCCGAACTCCGTGCCCGGCAGCAACCCCATGTAGTTCAGGACGATCATGGCCACGCCCACGCCCATCAGGCCGAGGATCAAGACGCCGAACCACCGGGGGCTGGGCTTGCGCTTCTTCTTCGGGGGGGGCGGCACGTACGGGCGGCGCCGCTGCTTCTGTCGGCCTCGAGACTCTGGCATCGCTCGGCTAGGTTACCGCGGCGCCAGGGTCAGGGTGGCCTCGGCGCCGGCGTTCACGGCCTGCCTGGTGAACGCCAGCGGGTGATGCCGGCCCTGGGCCCACAGTGGGATGAGATCGTTCCAGTGTGCCGAGGCCGGGTGGCCGGACTGGCCGGTCGTGTGGACCCCCACCGCGGCGTCCGAGTCGGAGAGGTCCACGATCTGACGCCAGGAGGGAAGCACCGCGACGTCGTAGGAGTGGTCGGGCTCGAACCCACCTTGGCAGATCGTCTGCTCATCCCCGCCCGCCTCGACCACACCCCCGGTGAAGAGCTCCGCGAGGTCGGGGATCAGGGCGAGCGGCCCGGCGAACACGGCCCGGTGCACGGCCCCCCATCGCCAGGCGTCCATGTCGTCGCCGAGCCGGCCGGCGAGCTCCTCGATCGCGTCGTCCAACGCGCGGCGGAGGACGTCGTCGCGAGCCCCACGCCCGTTCGCCCCGAACCACCGGGCCGTCGGGTTCGAGAGCAGGGTGGGGAGCGTCTGGAACAGGAAGCCGTTGGACCCATCGCGCCGACCGTAGTAGTGCGCGTACAGGTCCGGTCCCATCCGCGGGAGGAGCACCTGCCGGGCGATGTGCTTCGTCCACGCCTGGTAGATGCAGGCGGCGATGGAATCGGCGGCCTGGTCGCCGTCCCAGTCCTGGAGATGGGCGATGGCCTCCTTCTGCCGGTCGCTCGACGGCTCCGTCTGTACGAGGTGCCGGGCGATCTCGCGGGCCGAGAGGGAGACCGTGTCGAGCTGGATGGCCGAGAACGTCTCGCGCGTGTGCCGCTCCGTCGCGGTGAGGAGCTCGACGATGCGCCTGGCTCGGAACGGAGGCAGGAAGTCCCGGCCGATCAGGTGGGGATACGCGTCGCCGTGCACCTTGTTGTTGGCCGTGGCCAGGAAGCCCTCGTCGGGATCCACGTTCCACGGGAGCTCCTCGAACCCGATGAACCCGTCCCAATCGAACTCTTGAGTCCAGCCGGGAACGGGAAGCGTGCCGTCGCCCTTCCGCCGCATGGGATACAGGCCGGTGCACTGGTAACCGATCGTTCCCTCCACGTCGGCGTAGACGACGTTCTGGCCGGGGCACTCCCAGGTCCGCACGGCCTCGCGGAACTCCTCGAAGCTTCCCGCACCGGCCATCCGCAGCACCGCGGACGGTTGGACGGCGTGCTCGTAGCCCGTCCACCGGAGCGAGTAGGTCTCGTGGATTCCTCCCTCGACGACCACCGGGTTCGTCCTTCCCACCAGGTACGAGTCCAGGAGCGGGCCGTGGCGGGTTTCCCGAACCTCCAGCACCTCCGGCCGGTCGCGGCCCCGGACGAGGATCTCCTCGCGTTGGACGGTCAGCGGCTCCCACTCGCCCTCGTACAGTGCCGCGCGACCGTCCTCCGAGAGCCGCTCGACGTAGAGGTCCTGCGTGTCCCCGCCCACGTTGGTGAACCCCCACGCGTGATGGGCGGTCCGCCCGATCACGACGCCGGGTGAGAACGGCAGGGCCACGCCGGACGCCTCGTACCCCGGTGCGGACAGGTGTACCTCGAACCAGATCGAGGGCATCTGGATGGCCAGGTGGGGGTCGTTGGCCAGGAGCGGCTTGCCCGTGGCCGAGCGCGAGCCGGCCACGACCCAGTTGTTCGAGCCCTGGCCGGCCGGCATTCGAGGTGAGTCCCGCAACAGGTCGAGGGCCGGGGGATACGGCCGCGAGCCGGCGACCACGGACGGCGCCTCGGAGGGGAGGTCCGGGAACAGGTCGAGCATGGCGTCCCATCCCAGGCGATCCGCGATCTCGGCCCGGAGCAGCTCGTCGTCCCAGTTCCCCGAGAGGCCCCAGGCCATGAGGACCGCCGCGGAGGTCCAGTAGCCCTCGTCGTCGGGGACGTCGGGCTCGAGGTTGAGCACCACATACTCGGCCGGCTTCGCCGTCATCACGTCGAGCCAGGCGCGCACGCCGGCCCGGTACGCCAAGGAGATCCGCCGCGACGGCTCGTCGTGATGGGCGGCGATCCTCGCGCCCGCACGGTTCCAGCCCACGGTCCGGGCGAACCGGTCCATGGACACCACCAGCTCGCCGAACATCGTGGCCAGGCGTCCGTTCGCCAGGCGGAGCGCCGCGTCGAGCTGGAAGAGTCGCTCGGAGGCGACCACGAATCCCTGGGCCAGGAACAGATCGTCGAGTGTCTCCGCGTAGATGTGCGGCACGCCCCACCGGTCCCGGATCACCTCGACCGGCTCGAGGAGGCCGGGCACCCGGATCTCGCCCTCGACCGGTGGCAGCGCTCGCTTCGCCGCCTCCCGCAGTTCGTCCACCCAGCCCGCCACGGCGGCGAGCGTATCGAACGGGGAGCCACCTGGGCTGGCGCGTTGAGCCGGGCAGGCGAGTTCTGGAATGATGCGGCGGTGACCGACCACCGCCCGTGGTTCAAGAGCTATCCGGCCGCCGTTCCCCGCACGCTGGAGCCCTATCCCGAGACCTCCGTGTTCTCGATGCTCGAGGGCTCGGCCGGGAGGTTTCCCGACCGTCCCTCGATGGCCTGGTTCGGCAGGCACATGTCCTACCGGTTCCTGCTGCAAGCGGTGGAGCGGTTCTCGGGTGTCCTGACGAGCCTCGGCGTCCGTAGAGGTGACCGGGTCGGGTTGATCCTGCCGAACTCCCCCCAGTACGTGATGGCCTACTACGCCATCGCTCGGATCGGCGCGGTCGTCGTGGGGAACAACCCCCTGTACACGCAGCGGGAGATGGAGCACCAGCTGAAGGATGCGGGGATCCAGGTCGTCGTGGTCCTGGACCAGCTGTACCCGAACTTCGCCCCCGTGTTCGCCTCCATCGGCATCCGCGACGTGATCGTCACCAAGGTCACCGACTACATGCGGTTCCCACTGAAGCAGCTCGCGCCGCTCAAGTTCCGTCGTGAGGCCGGGCACGAGGGCAAGGCCTGGCCACCGGTGCCGAGAGACGCCAAGGTGAAATGGTGGGCGACGCTGATGAAGCAGGCGGGGCCGATCCCGCCGGTGGCCACGGTCGAACCCAAACATGATCCTGCCGGCTTCATCTACACGGGCGGGACCACGGGGCTGTCCAAGGGCGCGATGCTCTCGCACTTCAACCTGGTGGCGAACGCGACACAGGCCACCGCGTGGTTCCCCACGATCGTCCCGGGGGAGGACGCGGTCATGTGCGTCCTTCCGTTCTTCCATTCCTACGGGATGACCACAGAGCTGAACCTCGGCATCCTGAACGGGGCGAAGCTCGTCCTCGTTCCCCGGTTCGAGCTGCACATGGTGCTGAAGCAGCTGGCCAAGGAGAAGCCGTCGCTCTTCCCCGGGGTTCCCCGGCTGTACATGCAGCTGAACGAGGCGCCCGAGACCCGCAAGTACGACCTTCGGTCCATCAAGGCCTGCGTCTCCGGCGCGGCGCCGCTGCCGCAGGCCGTAGCGGAGAAGTTCCACGAGGTGACGGGCGGCGCGAGCCTGGTCGAGGGCTACGGTTTGACCGAGGCATCGCCCGTGACCCACGCGAACCCGGTCGTCGGCGGGGCAAGGCCGGGAACGATCGGGCTCCCCGTCCCGGACACGGACAGCAAGATCGTGAACCTCGACGACCCCGACCGAGAGGTGGGATCGGGGGACCGTGGAGAGCTCTGCGTCCGCGGACCGCAGGTGATGCTGGGGTACTGGAACCGGCCGGAGGAGACCGCGCTCACGATTCGCAACGGGTGGCTGCACACCGGCGACGTCGCAATCATGGACCCGGACGGGTTCTTCCGGATCGTCGACCGGATCAAGGAGATGATCATCGTCTCCGGGTTCAACGTGTACCCCACCGAGGTCGAGGACGTGCTGTACCGCCACCCCAAGATCCTCAAGGTCAGCGTGGTCGGTGTCCCCGATCCGGAGACCGGTGAGGCGGTCAAGGCCTTCGTGGTCCTTCGTCCCGGCGAGCACGCGACGGCGGAGGAGATCATCGAGTGGGCGCGGGACTCATTGCAGGGCCTGACCGGGTACCGAGTGCCCAAGCAGATCGAGTTTCGGGACTCGCTTCCCGAGACCCTGATCGGGAAGGTCCTTCGGCGCGTCCTTCAGGAGGAGGAGCGCCAGAAGCAGGAGGCCGCGGCCCGGCAGTCCTCCTGAGCCGCGCTCCGGCCGATCAGGCCGCGGGTGGCGTCTCCGGAAGCTCCTGCGTCGTCGTAACAGGTTCGGCAACGGGCGTGTACGCCTGCATGATCAGCCAGCTGGTGACGCCCAGCCACACGACGAACAGGCCGAACAGCACGAGGTCGTACACGCCGCCCGGCGCGAACAGGCCCGTGTCGATGAGGAGGGACAGCGCTGCGCCGAGCGACAGGACGGCCAGCCCGTAGCTGGCACTCATGTACCAGCGGGGGAAGGTCCCATGTCGGGCCGAGACGACGGCCGTCGCCGCCAGGAGTGGGACTACGGCGAACCACGTGAGCGCGTACGACAGCAACCGCATGTCGTGGAGCGGCGCAACGGTCCCGACGCCTGCGAACTGAGGAACCTGCTGGAATACGGGACTCGGCACGGCGACGTTGCCTGCGAGGTGCGCCGCCGTCGCGGTGGCGAGTGCCGCGACGGCCAGAGGCCCTGCCGCCGCGATCCCCGAGCCGAAGGCGACCGCGGAGATCCTCCCGGCGTCACCCTCGGACCGGCGGAGGTGGGCCCGCAGGCTCCCCAGGAACCACAGGAACAGCACGCCGGCCAGCGCCGTGAACAGGATCTGCACCCGGATCGCAGCATCGTTCGCGTGGTAGTACCGCAACACGTCCAGGGGAGGGTCGCCGAAGGCCGGATACAGCGGAGCCAGGAAGGCCTGGACCGCCAGGAGCACGGCCGCTCCCAACCCGGCTCCTGCCCCGTACCGCTCCCAGTTCGGTTCGGCCATGCCGACCTCCTCGGTGCGAGCGTCCCGCGGGATTATCGCCCGGGAGGGACCTCCGCTGCCGCCCGGGCGGCAGGCAGCACGGCGAGCTCGTGCGCGAGCGCGGCGACGGCGCCGACGACGAGCGTGGCCGGGGGGCCGATCGAGGCCGCCGCGGCCAGGATCGGGAGATCCGACAAGGTCCCGGCTACCGTTCGCTGTTCGTCCGTCGCCGCCCACTGGACGATGGCCGCGGGTTCGCCCGCCGCCCGGCCCGCATCGACCAACTCCCGGCACGTCTCCTCGAGCCTGCCCGCGGCCATCAGCACCACCAGGGTGTCGACAGCCGTGGCCACACGCGCGAGGTCGACCCCGTCGCCGTGGGCCGTGTTCGCCGTGACCACGGCGAAGCTCTGGGCCAGCCCGCGATGCGTGACCGGGATGCCGGCGAGCGCGGGGGCCGCCACCGCGCTGGTCACGCCGGGGACGACCTCGAAGGGGACGCCCGCCCGTGCGCACGCCAGGGCCTCCTCGCCGCCACGGCCGAACACGAAGGGGTCGCCGCCCTTCAGCCGGACGACCGCGAAGCCCGCGAGCGCTCGCTCGACCAAAAGCCGGTTGATCTCCTCCTGTGGGAGCGCCGACCGCCCCGGTTCCTTGCCCGCGTAGACGCGTTCCGCGTCCGCGGGGGCGAGGTCGAGAAGCGCGGGTGACGCCAGCCGGTCGAAGACGACGACGTCCGCGGCGCGGAGGACCTCCGCGCCGCGGACCGTGATCAGGCCCGGGTCGCCCGGTCCGGCGCCGACCAGGTAGACCGTGCCGGTCATGCCCCGACCTCCTGGCCCAGGAGGCGCCCGAGCAGGCTCGTCTTCAGCTCGTCCCGGCGGCCCGACGCTACGAGGGTGGCCGCCTCCTCGAGGTCCAAGGCCCCGCTCCACCGGCGGGACCGCTCGGGCAGGTCGGGCAGGAGCGCGAGCGTCTCCTTGCGAACTTCCAGCAGGACGTCCACGACGTCCGCCCATTCGGGGCCGAACCGATCCTCGAGCTCCTCGCGGAGCTTGCGAGCGAGCGCAGGCGATCGCCCGCCGGTCGAGATGGCCAGGACCAGGTCGCCGCGCCGGACGACCGCGGGCGCCGCGAAGTCGCAGTTCGAAACGTCGTCCATGACGTTCACCAGCACGCCGCGGTCCCTGGCCGCGAGGGCGATGGCATCGCGCTCAGCCGGGTCCGACGAATGGGCGACGCAGACGAACGCGCCCTCGAGGTCGGCGGGACTCCATGCCCCGTTCTCCAGCACGGTCACCTCGGCCCCCGCCGCGGCGAGGGCCGCGGCCTTGCCCTCGGCGACCGCCTGGGCCCCGATCACCACCGCGCGCTTGCCGGAAAGCTCCAGGAAGACCGGGTAGGCGAACGGCATCGCTACGACGCCTCCTCCCGGACCCCGGCCCGCTCAGCCTCGCGTTCCCCGTCGCTCTTCGTCCCAAGCAGCTGCACGGAGCAATGGATCCCGCACTCCTTGTCCGTGTCCAGCTCCCACCACCACCGGCCGGCGCGCTCGGGCTCTCCTGAGGGGACCGCGCGTGTGCACGGCTCGCACCCGATCGAGGTGAACCCCTTATCGAACAGCTCGTGGCACGGGACGTCGTGCTCGTCGATGTACCCGCGTACCCGGTCGAGCGTCCAGTCGGCCAGGGGGTTCAGCTTCACGATGCCGCCGTGATTCCGGTCCAGCTCGACCTTGGCGATGTTCTTGCGGGTCCGCCACTGCTCGCGACGAAGGCCGGCCACCCAGGCGTCGAGCGTCGCCAGCTTGCGCTTCAGCGGCTCGACCTTGCGGATCTCGCAGCAGGCCACCCGGAGGTCCACGCTCCGATACATGAGGTTGGGGCCGTGCTGCTGCACGAGCCGTGCGACTTCCAGCCGGTCGGGGAACTCGAACTCGACCTGGATCCCATACCGCTCCCGGATGTCCTCGAACAGCGAGTACGTCTCGCGGGGCAGTCGCCCGGTGTCGAGCGTGAACACCCGCACTCCGGGGTTGATCCGCCAGGCCATGTCGATCAGGACCATCCCATCGAGGCCGCCCGCTGCGGAGATGGCCATACGCGGGTGGAACCGGTCCAGCGCCCAGCCCAACAGCTCCTGGGCGGTTGCGTGCTCGAACCGGTCGGCCGCCTCGTGGACCCACGCCGACTCCTCGTCGATAAGGGGAACGGCGGGCTCGTGGATGGGCTCGCGCTCGCTCACGCTCCCTCCCCCAGGCCGAGGAAGGTGAGCTCGAACCGGCGGTCGCACACCTGGCAGTGGAAGCCGGCCGGATCGGCCGGGCGAAGGTCCTGCTCTCCGCAATACGGGCAGTAGAACGGCTGCATCCTTGGCGTGTCGCTCATCGCGGCTCCCACCTGGCGAAGTCGGCCAGCTCCTCATCCGACAGCGAGTGGATGAACTCCTGGAAGCTCGAAGCGCCGTTCCGCCGGCTCCGGTACCGCTTGAGCAGCGTCTCCACGTAGTCGGCGGCCTCATCGGCGAAGATGCGGATCCCCTTGGCCTTTCGGGCGAACCCGCCGTTCCGGCCCAGGCCGCCACCCAGGTGCACCAGGAACGCCTCGGACCTCGTCCCGTCGGGCCGCGGGAGGACCGCGCCCATCAGGCCGATGTCGGCCACCTGGAACCGGGCGCACGAGTTCGGGCACCCGTTCACGTGGATCCGGATCTGCTCGTCGAAGGCGGGCAGGCGCTCCTCGAGCTCGCGAGCCAGCCAGATCGCGCGGCCCTTGGTCTCGGTGATGGCGAGCTTGCAGAACTCGATCCCGGTGCACGCCATGAGCCCGGCCCGGAAGGGACTGGGCCGGACCTGGAGGTCCTCGTCCGCCAGCCCGGCCACCAGGCCGTCCACGCGGCGCGGCGGGACGTCGAGGACGACCATCTTCTGCTGCGTGGTGGTTCGGATCCGGCCCGCGCCGAACTCGTCGGCCAGATCCGCCACCTTCCGCAGCTGGCGGCCGGCGATGCGGCCGGCCCGGGGGGCGAACCCCACGTACATGCAGCCGTCGCGCTGCTCGAACACCCCCACGTGGTCGCGGTGCGCCGCCGCAGACGGTGGTGGCGAGGGCCCGTCGGGGAGGGCGAAGCCGAGGTACTTCTCGACCTCGGTTCGGAATCGTTCCGGCCCCCAGTCGGCCATCAGGAACTTGAGTCGGG
>VAYX01000037.1 GCA_005885325.1 Actinomycetota bacterium | reverse complement strand
CCTCATGGTGTTCGGCCACACGCACGGCGGACAGGTCCGGTTGCCGCTCGTCGGCGCCCTGGTGACCAACTCGGACGTGCCGAGGCGGATCGCGTCGGGGTTGGTCCGGATGGGGAACGCGTACGCGCACATCTCGCCGGGCCTGGGAACGAGCAAGTACGCGCCGTTCCGGTTCCTCTGCCGGCCCGAGGTCACCGTCCTCGAGCTTGTACCCCGGGCGGCTACTCCGGGCCGACCATCTTCTCCGGCTGCACGAGCTCGTCGTACTCCTGCTCCGTGAGGAAGCCCAAAGCCATCGCCGCCTCCTTCAATGTCGTGCCTTCCTCGTGCGCCTTCTTCGCGATCTCGGCCGCCTTGTCGTAGCCGATCTTCGGCGAGAGCGCCGTTACCAGCATGAGGGACCGGTCGACGAGCTCGGCGATGCGCTCCCGGTTGGGCTGGATCCCCTCCACGCAGAACTCCCGGAACGTCCGGCACGCATCGGCCAGGATCCGCGTCGAGTGGAGGAAGTTCCAGATGATGACGGGCTTGAACACGTTGAGCTCGAAGTTTCCCTGCGAACCGGCCACCGCGATGGCCACGTCGTTGCCGAGTACCTGGCAGCACACCATGGTCATGGCCTCGGACTGGGTGGGGTTGACCTTCCCCGGCATGATCGACGAGCCCGGCTCGTTCTCAGGCAGCGAGAGCTCGCCGAGACCCGAGCGCGGTCCCGAACCCAGCCACCGGATGTCGTTGGCGATCTTCATCAGCGAGACGGCGAGCGTTCGGATCGCGCCGTGGGCGGCGACGAGGGCGTCGTGGGCCGCGAGGGCGGCGAACGTGTTCGCCGCGCTGGTGAACGGTAGCTCCATCTGCTCGGCGATCTTCGCCGCCACGGCCCGCCCGAACCCCGGCGGCGCGTTCAGCCCGGTCCCCACGGCCGTCCCCCCGATGGCCAGCTCGTACAGGTCCGGGAGCGCCTGCTCGACCCGAGCGATGTCGGCGTCCAGCTGCGCGACGTAGCCGGAGAACTCCTGGCCCAGGGTGAGGGGCACGGCGTCCTGGAGGTGGGTCCGGCCGATCTTGACGATCCCGGCGAACTCCTCCGATTTCCGTTGGAGGGCGTCGCGCAGGGCTCGCACCGAGGGGAGCAGCTCGCGCACGATGGACTGGGCCGCCGCGACGTGCATCGCGGTGGGGAAGGTGTCGTTCGACGACTGGGACATGTTGACGTCGTCGTTGGGGTGGATGGGTCGCTTGCTTCCCAGCTCCCCACCGCCCAGCTCGATGGCCCGGTTCCCGATCACCTCGTTCGCGTTCATGTTCGATTGCGTGCCCGAGCCGGTCTGCCACACGAACAGCGGGAAGTGCTCGTCGAGACGGCCCTCGACGACCTCGTCGGCCGCCCGCACGATGAGGTCGGCCTTGTCCTTCGGCAGGAGCCCGAGCTCCGCGTTCACCAGGGCCGCCGCCTTCTTCAACAGACCCAGGGCCCGCACGATCTCGACGGGCATCCGGTCCTCTCCGATCGAGAAGTGGTGGAGCGACCGCTCGGTCTGCGCCCCCCAGTACCGGTCTGCCGGAACCTCGATGTCACCCATGCTGTCCGACTCCACGCGGGTGGCCCGCTCAGGCATCCCGCCCACCGCGTCCGTCCGCGATGACGCGCTCGAAGACCCCCTCGTATCCGGCCACCATGGCTTCCTTCGAGAACAGCCTCTGCACCCGCTCCCTGCAGGCACGGGGGTCGATCTCGTCCAGGCGCTTGAGCTTCTCGGCCGCCTCGACCGCGTAGTTCTCGACGCTCACGATCCACCCGGTGACCCCGTCCTCGATCACCTCGGGTACCGAGCCTCGGGGCGTGGCGATGACCGGGGTGCCGCAGGCCATGGCCTCGGTCATGACCAGGCCGAACGGTTCCGGCCAATCGATGGGGAACAGGACGGCCTTGGCCCGACGCAGCAGGTCCACCTTCTCCTCCTGGGAGATCTCGCCCATCACCGTCCAGTCCTTCGGGATGATCGGCTTGACGTTCCGCTCCCACTCCTCCTCCTCGGTGGGGTGCGCGATCTTCACGGCCGATACGAGCGTCTCGCCCGCGAGCTTCGCCGCCTCGATGGCCCGCCGCCATCCCTTCTCCGGCGCGGCCCGCCCGAGGAACAGGACGAAGTCCTCCTTCTCCGTGTTGAACGAGTAAAAAGCCATGTCGATCCCGTTGTAGACGACCCCCGCGTACTGGAGCGACTCGTGGAACCGCTTCTGGGCCTCGCTGATCGCAACGAACCACGCGCGGTCGCCGACCAGGTCGTAGAGCCGGATCATCTCCGGCGTGAAGGAGCCGTGCAGCGTGTGGACGGTCGGCACGCCGGTCTCGATCGATGCGGCGAGCGCGGAGAACGGCGAGTGCACGTGGAGGACCTCGAACCGTTCTCGCGCGTCACGCAACGAGAAGAGGGTGTGGGTGGTGTCGAGCATGACGTCGTTGATGGCCTTGGATCCGGGTGCGACCTCGTAGACGTACTCGAGCTTGGCCTTGGTGATGGAGTCGCCGGTCGCAAAGAGCGTGACGTCGTGCCCCACCTCGGCCAGGCCGTCGGCCTCGAGGGCCACCACCCACTCGATCCCGCCGTAGCCCTTCGGCGGGACCGCGAGCCACGGCGGGCAGATCAGGGCGATCCTCATGCCGTGGCCTCCTCTACCACGGGCCGGATCCAGGGGACGAACCGGCGATGCTCGAACTCCTCGGCGTAGCTCGCCTCCCAGCGGTGGATGATGACCTCGTGCTCCGGGTGGTGCTCGAACGCCCTGACCTGCTCGACCTCGTCCCATTCGGAGACCACGACGTAGGTGCGGGGGTCCCAGAGGTCCCGGCCGACCTGGCTCCAACGATGGCCCGGCTGCGTCCGAGCCAGGTCTCGCACGGCGGCCAGATCGGCCTCGAACCGGTCGCGATCGGCCTCGTCGGCCAGGACGAATCGCAGGTAGGCGAGCACGGTCATCCGATCGGCGCTCCTCGTCGCTCCGAGGTCAAGCCTACCCGCCCGAGGCTGCCGCCAGCCGATACACTGGCCCGCACGGGACGTGGCGCAGTTTGGTAGCGCGCAGCGTTCGGGACGCTGAGGTCGCGGGTTCAAATCCCGCCGTCCCGACCGGACCTCGGGCCGGGGATCTTCCGAACCCCTTGCGGTGCACGGGATCCCCGGCCGGGCTCAAGGTCCCGGTCGTTTCGCGCCGATACAACGCAGGTGTTTGACGAACCCGCAGCTCGCCCTATACGGTTTGCCCCGGCTGCTATCAGCAGCTTCTTTTGTATGCGGGGAGAGCGAGCCGGGGACCGAAGTCGCATCGCGCGGGGCGCACTGGCCCTGCTGATCATGCTTTGCGCATCCGTGGCTTCAGCCACTCTCTCGTCCGCCGCTCCGTCGCAGCAGGACGTCCAAGCGGCCAAGGACAAGCTCAGCGCGCTGAACCAACACCTCGGGATCCTGGTCGAGCAGTACGACCAGGAGCAGGTGAAGCTCCAGGACATCCAGTCCCGGCTCGCGTCGACGAGGGCGGAGGCCGCCAAGGCGCAGGCGACGGCGCTGGGGGCGGTGGCCGACCTGAACGCCCGGGCCGCGAGGGCGTACCAGGGAGTTGGGTCCGAGCTCGAGATGCTCCTCGGCGCGTCGTCGTTCGCCGAGTTCTCCGACCGTCTGGAGTTCATGGGGAGCATGGCCCAGGCCGACGCCGATCTGGCGACCCGGGCCGCCACCGCGCAGCAGCAGGCGAGATGGCTGGCGGCGAAGTTGTCGGACGCGCTCGCGCAGCAGCAGGAGCTCCTCACCTCGTTGCAGCAGAAGGAATCCGAGATCCGACGGGGGATCGGCCAGGCCAAGTCGCTGTACGAGAGCCTGAACCGCGGGTACCACGACGCGCTCGCCGCTCAGCGTGCCGCGGCCAGCGTCTATACGATCTCACCCCCGCCGGGTGGCCCGCCGCCGGCCCTCAACGGGAACGCCCAAGCCGCGATCGATGCGGCCTATTCGGTGATCGGCGTGCCGTACCAGTTCGCCGGGTCGAGCCCCGAGTCGGGATTCGATTGCTCCGGGCTCACGATGTGGGCGTGGTCCCACGCGGGCGTGTCGCTCCCCCACTCCTCGGAGATGCAGTACGCGGTGCTCCCGCACGTGGCCCAGAGCGACCTCCAGCCCGGCGACCTCGTGTTCTTCTACTCGCCCATCCACCACGTCGGGATCTACGTCGGCGGGGGTCAGATGATCGATGCGCCCCACACGGGCACCGTGGTCCAGATGCGGCCGGTCGAGTGGAGCGTCTACGTGGGGGCGGCGCGACCGTAGCAGTCGACCGCTGCAACCGTTCCGCCCCCGAACCGACGACCGACGGTAGGCTCTCCCGCATGGCCGGGGAGCCTGGAGGCTCGGTGGCGTCGCCGGAGGACCTGCAACTGGTCCGGGCCCTTCGGGCGGGGGACGAGGTCGCGTTCATGATGCTCGTCGAGCGATACGGCCCCGCGATGCTCCGGCTGGCCAGGATGTACGTTCCCACCCGGGTCATCGCCGAGGACGTCGTGCAGGAGGCCTGGCTGGGGGTCCTGAAGGGCCTGGATGGGTTCCAGGGACGGTCGTCGCTTCGAACCTGGATCTTCCGGATCCTGGTGAACACCGCGAAGACCCGAGGACAGCGCGAGAGCCGCTCGATCCCGTTCTCGTCTCTGTGGTCACCGAACCCGGAGTCCGAGCCGGCGGTCGACCCGGAGCGGTTCCGGTCGGCGGGCGACGCCTCGCCCTACGGCTGGCTCGACAGGCCGACGAGCTGGGAGGGCGTGCCCGAGGACCGGCTGCTGTCGCAGGAGACGCTGGATCACATCCAGGCATCCATCGACGGCCTGCCGCCCAACCAGCGCGAGGTGATCCGGCTTCGCGACGTGCTCGGGTGGAGCTCGGAGGAGGTCCGTGAGGCACTCGACATCAGCGCCACGAACCAGCGCGTGCTCCTGCATCGAGCCCGGTCGAAGGTCAGGGCCGCGCTGGAGCGTTACTTCCAGGAGGAGATGACGAAGGCGTGACGCCCCCCACCGACCTGACGTGCCGCGAGATGGTCGAGCTCGTGAACGACTATCTGGAGGGCGGGCTCGCCGCAGGCGAGCGCGCCCGGTTCGAGGCGCACCTATCGGTCTGCGATCCCTGCACCACCTACCTGGCACAGGTCCGCGAGACGATCCGCCTGGCCGGCCGTCTCACAGAGGAGTCCGTGCCGTCGGAGGTTCGCGACGAGCTCCTGCGGGCCTTCCGCTCTTGGAAGGACGCCTAGGACCGGCGGACCTGTCGCGGATCCGGTGGCCTCCCTACTTCGTCAGGCGGACGTGGCCGTTCGTGCCGGTCGCCTCGAGGTCCCAGTGGGTCCCGAAGGCGTGCATCCCGTGGACGTAGATGCGCCCGATCTCCTCGGGGACCCTGGGCTCGATCCGGACCTCTCCGTCGTGCACGTCGAGCCCGAGCATGTTCCTGACGAACACGAACGGCGCCCCCGTCGCCCAGGCCTGAGGGTTGCACGCCGTTGGATACGGCACGGGGAACCGCCCGATGCTCCGGTCGAACCCGGCGAAGGCTTCGGGGAGGCGGAAGTCGCTGAACGCCGCGGCCTCCAGCTGGGCCAGGCCGATCCGGTTGGCCTCGTCCCGGAATCCCGACCGAACGAGGCCCATCGCGACGATCGAGTTGTCGTGAGGCCAGATCGTCCCCACGTGGTAGCCGATCGGGTTGTACCCCCCGTCGGTGCGCGAGATCGTCCGCACGCCCCATCCGGAGAACATGTCCTCGGACATCAAGTGGTCCGCCACGATCCGGGCCCGGTCCTCGGGCACGATCCCCGACCACAGCAGGTGGCCCATGTTCGAGGTCATCGAGTCGATGGACCGCTTGTCCCCGTCGAGGCCGACGATGTAGTAGCCGCCTCGCTCCCCGGACCAGAAATCACGGTTGAACCGCTCGTACAGCTCGTCGGCTTGCTTGGGAAGGGTCGCCGCGAGCTCGGCGTCGTCCATCAGCCGTTCGGCCATCTCCGCCACCCGAAGCTTGGCGTCATACACGTAGCCCTGGATCTCGGCCGTGGCGATGGGGAGATACGGGATCGCACCGTTCGAGTACTGGATGCCGTCCCAGGAGTCCTTCCAACACTGGTTGCCCAACCCCTGGGATGACCGGGTGCCGTACTCGACGTACCCATCGCCGTCGCGGTCTCCGTACCGGTCGATCCACTCCAGCGAAGCCAGCACGTTCTTCCATCGGGCTCGGACGAAGTCCTCGTCGTCGCCGTGCCGCCAGTATTCCGACATCAGGATGAGGTACAGCGGCGTGGCATCGGCCGTCCCGTAGTAGGGGCTGTGGGGCTTCTCCCCGATGGTCGTGAGCTCCCCGTTTCGAACCTCGTGGAGGATCTTGCCCGGCTCCTCGTCCTTGAAGTCGTTCGCCTCCTTGCCCTGGAGGGCGCCGAGCAGGTGCAATGCCCCCCGGGCGAGCTCGGGGCCGACCCAGACCGTCTGCAGCGCGGTGACCAGCGTGTCCCGCCCGAACAGCGTCATGAACCAGGGAAGGCCGGCGGCCGGCATGATGTAGCTCTCGCCGCCGAGCTCCCCGGCGATCCGAAGCGCGGCGAGGTCCAGGATCGACTTGTCGAAGACGTTCTTGAGGACCGCGTTGTCCGATTGGAACCGGGGCACCTCATCCAGCCAATTGGTGAGGGCGCCCTCCACCTGCTGCTGCTCCTCGCCGAACTCGTCGTGCATCGGCTCCAGCACCGTCTCGTTCACGCGAACGGTCACCCGAAGAACGAAGACGAGCCCGGTCCGCGAGTCGAGCTCCACGTCCCACACCAGGTCGTTCCCGTCGATCGTCGGCCTGTGCTCCTGCAGCGGCTCGGGCTCCGTCATCGACGAGGGATCGAGTCGCTCCTCGAGGCCCCGGCGGATGACCCCACTGCGACGAACCTCCACGTTCGTCTCGGCCAGGTAGCCCGCGTTCTCGTAGTGGAAGTGCAGGAGCGAGAGCTCTGGGTCGTGCTCGATGTCGATCCTGGCGCTCCGGTCCCGCACCACGCTCTTGACCTCGAACAGATCGGCGAAGTCCGCACCGACGCGCAGCCGGAGCTCGAAGCGAACGGCTTGGGACGAGGAGTTGTACACGCCGACCTGCTCGTGCAGCCCATTGCCGACGAACCGGAACCGCCGGACCGTCAAGGTATTCGCCCGGAGACCCGGCATCTCGGTGTTCGTCAGGAAGAACGCGGCCGAGTAGTAGTCGACGACGCGGGACTTGAGGAGGGACAGGGGCTGGCCGTTCAGCGTGAGCTCCCAGCCGGACAGGAACCGGGTGTCGTCGTGCAGGAGGCCGCCGATGGAACCGGCGGGCACGTCCCCGAGCGAGTCGGATAACATGAACGTGCGGCCCTCCAGGATGGCGATGGCGTCGGTGCCGAGCTCCGGCGGGTAGGACTTCTCGTCTCCGCCCTCCACCTCCGGGCGCGGTTCGGGGTAGGGGTCGAGCGGCGTCGGCCGCCTCCCGGCGGCCGACGCCACCTTGGCCTCCGGGGGTGGCGAGCCGTGCACGGCCGGGGCGTCCTCCCGTTCGCCGGCGCCGCCGGCGACCGGGGGCATGCCGAGATCCGCCAGGCGGGTCTCGGCCTGCTGCACGAGTTGATCGTTCCCGATGGCACGCGCCTCCTCCAACGCCTTGACCAGAAGGTCCCGGGCCTGGGCCTTCCTCGCTTCGGCCTTGTCGGGCGTGGCGTACTTCAGCCGCTCGTCGGCCTTCACGATCAGCTCGAAGATCTCCTTCGCGTCCATCCCGTCCTCCGTCAGATCCGGCCGATCTCCACGACCGTCTTCACGTCACCGTCACGCCGCCCGAGCGCCTCCATCCATGCGGCAAGCGGCATCCACCTGGTCACCAGCCGGTCCAGCCACCCGCGGTCGGCCCATGCCAGCGCGTCCGCGGCCTGCTCGTAGTGCCGCCTGTTGGCGTTCACCGAGCCGAACACCACGTTGTTGTTCAGCACCATCTGCTTGTTCAGCGTGTCCACGTCGAGCGGCAAGGTGCGCCCGGCCGGCGAGATCCCCGTCAGGCACATCACGCCGTCCGGCGCGAGATGGTCGATGGCGTGGAACACCAGCGGTCCCACACCGGTGCAATCGATGACCACGTCGAACAGGCCGGCCACGTCGTCCAGCGAGCCGGCGTGATAGGTCGCGCCGAGGTCTCGGGCGAGCTTCGGCTTCAGACCGGTGTCGACCACGTCCAGGACGTGGACGTCCAGCCCGCGCTGGCGGCCGAGCATGGCGCCCAGGAGCCCGAGCGGTCCGGCCCCCGTCACCAGGGCGCGGCTCGGCTCCCACACCGCGCGGCGGCCGATCCGCTCGACGTGCTCCCAGGCCTTGGCCACCACCGACGTTGGCTCGGTGAGCACGGCCAGGCGGCCAAGGGCCGGATCGGGCTTGACGGCGAACTCCGGCTCGATCCGGAACCGCTCCGACAGGTATCCGTGGCGTCCTTTGATCCCCCGCTCCGTGTACAGGCCGTTCCGGCACATGTCCCATTCCCCGGCCGCGCAGCTGTCGCACGGTTCGGGGTCCGGCCGGCGAACGAACCCCACCACGAGCTCGCCCGGAGCGAACCCGCTCCCGGCCGGCGCCTCGAGTACCCGCCCGAGCGACTCGTGTCCTAGGATCAGCCGGCCCGTGCCGGGAGGAGCCTCGCCGTACTTGCCCTCGACGATCTCGTTGTCCGTGCCGTCGACGCCGACCGCGATGGTCTCGCACAGGATCGAGCCCTCGGCCGGATCGGGCTCGGGCACCTTCTCCAGCGCACCCGAGTTCGGCGAGGGCGGGCCGACCGTGACGGCCAGCATGGTCATCAGTTGCGGTCCTTGTTCTCGAGGAACTGGCGGATGGCGATCGCGGCGCCCGCTCCCTCGCCCACCGCGGAGGCCAGCTGCTTCGTGGAACCGGATCGCACGTCACCAGCGGCGAACACCCCCGGCATGCTGGTCTGGAAGCCCATGTCGGTCCCGATCAGCCCCCGGTCGTCCAGGTCCACCGAACCCTT
>VAYX01000036.1 GCA_005885325.1 Actinomycetota bacterium | reverse complement strand
CGGCACGACGGCGGTCGATGCCGGAACGATCGCCTTCGACGTGCCGAGAGGTCGCCCCGACCCTTGACCTGCTAGGACCCTCCTCCCGCTCCAGCCTCGGAGAGCTCGGGGAGGACCTGGCTGGCCATCCGCCGCCCCCGGACCGCGACGCTCAGGAGGATGCCCAGGATCAACGTGATGAGCACCCCCCAGGGGATCTTGTTCGCCGGATGCACGACCTTGTAGATGGCGCCCCAGAGCCCTCCGAGGGCGATGACGCAGCCGATCACCCCCGCGATCACCAATGCCGCCCTGTTCTCCGCATCCCAGAGGCTCCTGATCCCGGCGAGCGCGACGGTCGCGTAGACGGCGGCGAGCGCGAAGCTCCCGTATCCGGCCAGCCAGCTGAACATGGGGAAGTATTCGGGGAAGACCGCGACGTTCGGCGGCACGCCGGGGATCTCCCGGGTGAGCACGCCGTGCCCCAGACGGGTCCACAGGACGATCGCCGCGCAGAGCCCGACCGTGAACAGGATCGACCCCGATGGGGTTCCATAGCGTTCCGAGACCTTCGCGAGCGCTCCGGGGAGCCTTCGATCGCGCGCCATCGCGAAGACGCCTCGGCTGGTCGAGACGGCCGCGCCCACACCAACGGCCGTGATGTCCAGGATGACGATGACCTGAAGGATGCGGTCGAAGAACACCGAGCCGAACGCGTCCTTGCTCCCCAGGACGAACAGGGGCCCGGTGGCGATGCTCGCGCCCCACTTCCCGGCGTCCAGGCCGAAACCGATGTCCTGCGCGTAGGCGGTGATGAGGTAGAAGGCGCCAACCACGGCGATCGACAGCAGGATCGCACGCGGGATCGAGCGCTTCGGATCGGCCGTCTCCTCGCCCAGATTCGCCGCCGTCTCGAACCCCACGAAGATCAGGACGCCGTACAGGATCCCGTAGAAGATCCCCGACCAGCCGTCGGCGCTGGAGCTCGGGAGGAACGGCTTGATGCTGTTGCTGTCCCCTCCGGCGCCGCCCTTGGCGATGATGTAGATCATGAATCCCAGGACGACGGTCGCCGAGACGAGGGACAGCGTCAGCTGGGCTCGGGTCGAGATCCGAACGCCGAAGTACAGGAGCACGAAGATGATCCCGCAGTTGATGAGTCCCCACACCCAGTACGGCGGCGTCGACTTCCACCCGATGTCGTCGTGGAGCAACCCGTACACGATCCCGCCGAAGATCAGCGGGATCGCCGCGGTGAGGGCCATGGTCCCCCAGTAGTAGACCCAGCCGGCCCAGAACCCGACACGCTCGCCGAAGCCGTGGGTCACGTAGTCGTAGAGCGCGCCCGCGGCGTGGATCCGGCGAGCGTAGAGGGCGATGATCCATCCGATCGCCGCGATGCCGATGGCGGTCAGGATCACGACGAAGGGCGTCGCCACCCCCGCCCCCTTGCCCGCGGCGCCCGCCGCGACGATCAGCGGAAGGATCAGCGCCGAGACGAACACCGGCCCCATGAACCCGACCGACTGCGCCACCGCGTCGACCAGGGACAGCCTGGCCTTCCCGAGCTGCTCATACTTGACCGAATCACCGGCCACCTGATTCCCCCCTTCTCCGACGACCGACGACCAGCTCGAGGCGATTGGAGCCGGCGCTCAAGCCGCCCAGCCCCCCTCGGGCCGTTCGAACCACACGTGGGCCTGCCCGGTGCCCACCGAGGCCTCGTACTCCCCGTATTGCGTCCCGGGCGCGCGGCACCTCGAGCCGCCGAGTGCCCCGACCATGATCAGATAGTGCCCGAACTTGCCCTCCGGCCCGAACCGCTTGTACTCGGGCATCCAGTCGATCATGCCGGCGTGGTCCCCTGCGGCGAGCAGCTTCAGGACCTTCTCGTCGGCCTCACGCGCCTCGGGGGTGATGATGTTCGACAGGTCCGAGGACTCGTGGTGGCGGAGCTCGCGGAACGGGAAGAACCGGTGGGTGAGCCCGCCGGAGGCGAGCACGACCACCCGCCGGTCCACCTGCTCGACGGCCTTCCCCAGCAGGTCGCCGAGCAACAGGAAGTCGTCGGTCTGCCCGGTCCCGTTGATGGCGATCGAGATCCACCGCTCCCCGCCGGACAGATAGGTCCAGATGTTGACGGTGCCGTAGAAGATCGGGAGGTACGGGTCGTCGGAGGCGAGGATCCACGTGTCGTCGCGGCCCTCCGCCTGCTTGGCCAGCGCCCGCGCGAGCTCCGGGTCGCCCGGCATGTCGTACGGGATAGCGCTCATGCCGCGCGGGAGCTCGTGCGAGGTGAAGAACCCCTTCCGCCGGTCCTGGGCCGAGACGATGTGCTCGAACGTGGACTCCCAGTGGGTGTCGCACACCACGACGGTGTCCGGCTTCAGCCGGTCGAACGCCTCGGACTTCAACGTGCGGAGGCCGTCGACCAGGCTGATCTCCTTGCCCTGGTTGATCTCCAGCCTGATCTTCTCGGGCAGCATGATGGTCGGGACGTGGGACACGAGCCCGGCGCCGACGATCTCACCCATCCGCGATCAACTCCCCTGCCACGGTGCTTCGCACACCGTCTTCACGTCCGCGTAGAAGTCGAAGCTCCACCGGCCGCCCTCCCGGCCGATCCCGGAGTTCCGCGCCCCCCCGAACGGGGCCCGGAGGTCACGGACGAAGAAGCAGTTGACCCACACGGTGCCGGCCACGAGCTTGGGCGAGACCCGCTCGGCCCGCTCCTTGTCCCCCGTGTACACGATGGCGTCCAGACCGTAGTCGGTCGCGTTCGCCAGCGCGACGCCCTCTTCCTCCGAGTCGAAGGGCTGGAGCGTGAGCACCGGGCCGAACACCTCGCGCTCGAGGATCTCGGCGTCGGGCGGGACGTCGACGAACAACGTGGGCCGGTAGTACAGCCCGCCGAGGTCCTCGCTCGGGCCGCCCCCCAGCACCGCCTTCGCCCCCTCCTCCTTGGCCCGCTGCACGAACCCGTCCACCCGGTCGAAGTGCTCCTTCGTGATCTGGGGACCGAGGTCGGTGTCTGGCAGGCGCGGATCGCCCTGCCTCAGGCCCGAGGCCCGCTCCAGGAATCGGTCGAGGAACTCGTCGTGGATGCTCCGCTCGACCAGCAGTCGCGTGCCGGCGAGACACACCTGGCCCGCGTTGTCGTACTGGTTCACGGCCTGGACGATGGCGGCGTCGATGTCCGTGTCGGCGAAGATGAGGAACGGGGCCTTGCCCCCGAGCTCGAGCGAGACCGGCGTGAGGTTGGGTGCCGCGGCCGCGGAGACGAGCTTGCCGGTCTCGACCGAGCCGGTGAACGCGATGCGGTCCACGTTCGCGTGTGCGACGAGGGCCGCGCCGGCCTCCTCACCGATCCCCTGCACCACGTTCAGGACGCCGTCGGGCATCCCCGCCTCTCGGGCGATGTCGCACAACATCGAAGCCGTGAGCGGGGCCCACTCGGGAGGCTTGAAGACCACGGTGTTCCCGGCGGCGAGCGCCGGCGCCAGGCGCCACGTCCCCAGCATCAGGGGCGCGTTCCACGGCGTGATCACCACGGTGACGCCGGCCGGGTCCCACTCCACGCGGCTTCGATGCTCACCCATCTCCAGGTCGTCCTCGTGCATCGCCAGGAGCTGGTCGGCGAAGAAGTGGAAGTTGCGGGCCACGCGGGGCATCACGCTCCGCTGCATCGAGCGAAGGAGCGAGCCGTTGTCGGTTGTCTCGACGACGGCGAGCTCGGGCACGCGAGCCTCGACGAGCTCGCCGACGCGGTGGAGGACCGCCGAGCGCTGCTCGGGCTCCATCGCCGCCCAGCCGGGGAAGGCGTCACGGGCCGCGGCGACCGCGGCGTCGGCTTCCTTCTTCCCGCCCCGGGCGACCATGGCGAGCGTCTCCAGATCGATCGGCGAGAGGTCGAGGAACATGTCGGACGAGGGGACCCGGGCCCCACCGATCCAGTGGTCGGCCGAGACCCTGATGCCCTCGATCGTCGACACGTTCGCCATGCCGTGCCCCGCTATCCGAAGAACGCGACGAGCTGGGGCTCCACGCGGCGGCGGAAGGCCACGTTGATCCGTTGCCGCTCGAGCACCTGCTTGAGCATCTTCCTCGCCTGGGGGATGTCGTGCTCGGCGAAGAACGCCTGCGCGTTCTCCTGCTGTTCGGGTGTGGTCAGGAGCCGCACGCCGTCCGCGAGATAGATGATCGTGTTCGGAGGCAGCCGCCGGTTGACCTCCTCCCAGTGCTCCTTGACGAACCGCCACGCCCGATCCCCCACGTCGCGGTTGGCCATGGCCCTGGCCAGGAGGAACGGCGCGTTCTGGGACCGGACCTGATCGCTCAGCGCGAGCGCCGGGGTTCGGTCCATGAGGCCCGGGTCGCGGAAGTCCGCCAGCGCATACAGGTAGCGGAGCTGCTCCTGGGGCGTGGGCGCGTCCTTCGAGCGGGCCAGGAACCGCTCGTAATCGTCGGGGCCACCCGTGGTCGCGACGACGCCGACCGCTGCGGCCGCGAGGGAGGCGTCGACGGGCCGGCCGGCCCGCGCCGCCTCCTCGAGCTCCCGAGCCCTCGCCGTGACCTCGGCGTCGCCGCCGAGGATGGCGAGCGCGCCGACCAACGTGCCTCGGAGCGACCTCGACAGGTCGGGCTCGTCCGGGGCCGGCTCCCACCCCAGCCGGTCGAACGCCGGCCGCACGAGCTCCCGGACGTACCGGCGGAGCCCGTCGCGAGGTTCACCCTCGACGAAGCGGTCGAGCCATCCCATGCTGGTCACGACGGTCTGCCACACGTGCAGGTCGGTCTCCTCCGCCAGCCCTCGCACGAGGCCGAGGTACTCGGCCGGGGGCACGCCTCCGGCGACCACCCCGGCCCACGTGTCGTCCACGAGACCGAACCGCTCGATGGAGGCGAGCGCCTCGAGGGCTCGGGTCCAGACCCGGTCGCGGAGCGCCCCCTCGTAGCCGACCCGAAGGAAGCTGGCTCCCTCGGCGTTCGCCACGACGACCGCGTCGGGCGCGAGGCGGGGAAGGCCGGCCCCCTCCGGCTCGACCAGGATCGCGCGTGCTTCCGCGTCCCCGCGGGAGGACTCGCGGACCAACAGGGGGACCTCCCACCGGGTCCCGTCGTCGCCACCGTCGTAGCGGAACCGTTCCTGGGCGAAGGACAGGGCGTCCTCGTCCTCCCGCACCGTGACGAGCGGATAGCCTCCCTGCCAGATCCAGGTGTCCATGATCCGGCGGACGGGCTCGTCGGTGGCGGCCTCGATCGAATCCCACAGGTCGGAGGTCTCGGTGTTGCCGAACACGTGATCCTTCAGATAGCGCCGGATCCCGTCGCGGAACCGTGCGGGGCCGAGGTACCGCTCGAGCATCCGCAGCACGGCGGCGCCCTTCGTGTACGTGAGCGAGTCGAACATGTCGGACGCGTCGTCGGGCGAATCGACCGGATACTCGATGGGCCGCGTGCTGTCCAGCGCGTCGATCTCCAGGGCGGTCGAACAGACCCTTCGGAACGATCCCCACCGATCCCAGTCCGGCCGGAACACGTCAACCGCGAGGTTGGCCATGAAGGTGGCGAACGCCTCGTTCAGCCAGATGCCGTTCCACCACCGCATCGTGACCAGGTCGCCGAACCACATGTGGGCCAGCTCGTGGGCCACGACGTCGGCCACCGCCAGGAGCTCCTGCTGGGTGGCCTGGGACGGCTCGACGAGGAGCAGCGACTCCCGGTACGTGATCAGCCCGAGGTTCTCCATGGCCCCGGCACCGAAGTCCGGGAGGGCCACGAAGTCGACCTTCTTCTCCGGATACGGGATCCCGTAGTACTCGGTGAAGAACCGGAGCGAGAACGCGCCCGCCTCGATGGCGAAGTCCACCAGGTGACCCTTGCCGGGGACGTGCGCCACCCGCAGGGGAACGCCGTCCACGTCCACCGGATCGGTCAGCTCGAGCGGACCAACCACCCACGCGACGAGGTACGTCGACGTGGGGATCGTGTCGTCGAACCGGACGGCCGCCTTCCGATCGGCCGCGGGCTCCCGGCCCATCTCCGGCGTGTTCGACATTGCGATGAGGCCCTCCTCGACGACCAGCGTGACCGAGAACACGGCCTTCAGGTCGGGCTCGTCCCAGCAGGGGAAGGCCCGCCGGGCGTCGGTCGCCTCGAAGTGCGTCGTGGCGATCGTCCGGGTCCGACCCTCGGTGTCGGTGTACGTCGACGGGTAGAACCCCACGAGCCGCTCGTTCAGGACCCCGGTGAACTCCAGGTGCAGCGTCCACTCACCCGGAGGCGCGGGCTCCGCGAGCAGGACGCGCGCGCGCTCGCCCGGCGGGTCGAGCGAGATCTCCGAGACGTCGAGCTTGGTGCCGTTGCCGTTCGTCAGCCGGCCGTCCTCGATCTGGAGGTCAACGGCGTTCAGCACGATCTCGCGGACGGGCTCGTGAATCGTGATCCGGACGTCCTCGGCCCCGCGAAAGGTCCCCGCGGCCAGGTCGGGCTCGATCGTGAGCTCGTAGCGGGAGGGGGTGACGGTCCTGGGTAGGCGGTACGCCGACTCGCCTCCGCCCATCCGGCTCACTGCACCGGGGCGAGCCAGGAGGCGTACTGCTCGATCTCCCCCTTGGTCGCGGCGAAGAACGTCCCCTGGATCTCCTTCGTGACCGGTCCCCGGGTCCCCTCACCCACGACGCGATCGTCGACCTCGCGCACCGGGGTGACCTCGGCGGCCGTGCCCGTGAAGAAGGCCTCGTCGGCGTTGTACAGGTCGGTGCGGACCAGGTTCTCCTCGCGGACCTCGTAGCCGAGGTCGCGGGCGATCGACATGATCGTGGCCCGGGTGATGCCGTCGAGACAGCCGGACTGGGTCGGGGGGGTGAGCAGGACGCCCTGGCGGACGACGAAGACGTTCTCGCCGGTCCCGTCGGTGATGAAGCCCATCTGGTTCAGCATGATGGCCTCGTCGTACCCCGCCTTGATCGCTTCAATCTTGGCCAGGACCCCGTTGATGTACTGCCCGGTGGCCTTGGCCGCTGCGGGGAGCGCGTTCTGGTCGTTTCTCCGCCAGGAGGAGATCTTGACCCGCACACCCTGCTCGAGCGCCTGCTCGCCGAGGTACGCGCCCCACGGCCACACCGCGATCACCACGTTCACCGGCGCGCTCAGCGGGTTCACGCCCATCTCGCCGTAGCCCCGGAACACCAGGGGCCGGATGTAGCAGGCCGACAACTCGTTCGCCCGGATGGTCTCCTTCACCGCCTCCGAGAGCGCCTCGGCCGAGAACGGGATGTCGAGGTGGTAGAGCTTCGCCGAGCGGAACAGCCGCCTGATGTGCTCGTCGAGGTGCCAGACGGCCGAACCCCGCGCGGTCTCGTAGCACCGGATGCCCTCGAACACGCCACTGCCGTAGTGCATGGCGTGGGACAGGACGTGGACCTTGGCGTCGCCCCAGTCCACCAGGTCCCCGTCCATCCAGACCTTCCCGACGGGCGTGATGGGCATCGATTCCCTCCTTCGCGCGGTGCGGGCGGCCGACTCCGGGGCGGCCGCCGCGGCCGTCGACAGGATATCGGGTCAGGGCAGGTCGTACGCTCGCCACAGGATCTGGAGGTCGGGCTCGACCGGCCGCTCCAGCGAGCCGAACCGCCCCTCCGCCCAGGTCCGGAGGTGGGGCCCGACGCGGCGGCGGACCTCGTCGGGGACCCGCCAGGTCCACGAATGCATACCGGCGTCCATCTCGTCCAGGAACTGGCCGACGGTGGTGTCGTCGTGGGTCCCGATCGGCGGCAGCAGGCGCACCCGGGCCTCGTGGCGCTCGAACTCGCGGTCGAGGGTTTCTGCGTCCCGCGGGTCGAGCCCCACCGCGAAGGCGACGCCTCCGGCGAGCTCCAGGAACCGGTCGACGATCCCCCACGTGTCCTTGAACCCGCCCAGGTTGACGAGCGCGGTTCCACCGGGGCCGATCACGCGGACGAGCTCCTCCACGAGCCGCCGCCACTCGGGGACGAGGTGGAACAGGTGCCGCACCACGGCGGCGCCGAACGCGTCGGCGCGGAACGGCATCCGGGTGGCGTCGGCCAGGACGAGCGGGAAGGGGATGGCCCCGCCCGCCTTCTCGACCAGCTTGGCCAGCATCGGGCGGGACAGGTCGAG
>VAYX01000220.1 GCA_005885325.1 Actinomycetota bacterium | reverse complement strand
CTCGGCGAGGGCGAAGGAACCCGCTCGTGCCCGACGCCGGCCGCCCGATCTCGCACCAGCTCGGCCATGATGGCCACGGCGATCTCCTCGTGCGACACACGCCCCAGGTCGAGCCCGGCCGGTGCGTGCACTCGGGCGACGGCTTCCTCCGATACCCCGCGGTCCCGCAGGTAGCCCGTCACGGCATTGGCCCGGTTCCGCGAGGCGACCAGCCCGACGTACCCGGCGGGCGTGGCGAGGGCTCGCTCCAGGGCGTCCTCGTCGTAATGGCCCTGGGTGGCCACCACGATCCACGACCGGTCGGTCACGCCGGCCTCTTGCAAGTCGAGCGACGTAACGACCTGGCCTGCGGCCGGGTAGTCGGCGGGGTCACCACCGTCGTCCACGACCACCGTCCTCCATCCCAGGGCTCCGGCCATCGCCGCCAACGCGGCGACCGCCGGGGAGCGTCCGATGACGACGAGATGCGGTTGGGGCACGACGGGTTCCACGTACACCTCCAGCGCGCCCTCGCTCTGGCACGCAATCGGGATCGTCACGACGCCCTGACGGCCGCGAGCCTCCAGCTCCTCGGGCGCTCCGAGGAACAGGAGCCGGGGCGTACCCTCCTCGAGCGCTCGGAGGCTTTCCCTGATCACGGTGGGCTCCGCGCATGCGCCGCCCAGCCAGCCCCGGACCCGGCCGTCGGAGGTGATCAGTGCGGTCGAGCCTTCCTTGCCCGAGGAGGGGGCCCGCCGCCACACCACGGTGGCCAGGACGAACGGCTCTCCGCGCTTCGACAGCTCAGCAGCGAACTCGAGGACCTCGGGTCTCACGTCTTCTTGGAACCGCCCGCCGCCTGGATCGCTTCCCACACCTTGGCCGACGTGAGCGGCATGTCGATGTTGCGGACCCCGAGCGGCCACAGTGCGTCGATGACTGCGTTCACGAACGCGGCCGGCGAGCCCACCGTGGCCGACTCGCCCACGCCCTTCGCCCCGATGGGATGGTGTGGCGACGGGGTCACGGTCTCGCCGAGCTCGAACCTCGGCGTCTCCCAGGCCGTGGGCAACAGGTAGTCGGTGAAGTTCGCCCCGATGCAGTTGCCGTTCTCGTCGAAGGTGATCTGCTCCATGGCGGCGATCCCGAACCCTTCGCACAGGCCCCCGTGGATCTGGCCCTCCACGATCATGGGGTTGATCCTGACCCCGCAGTCGTCGACCGCCACCATCCGGCGGACCTTCCACACGCCCGTGTCGGGATCGACCTCGACCACCACGGCGTACGTTCCGAACGGGAATGTGAGGTTGGGCGGGTCGTAGTAGTAAACCCCTTCCAGCCCGGGCTCCATGCCGTCGGGGAAGTTCGTGTATGCCGCGAAGGCCGCGTCCTGGATGGTGACCACCTTGTCCGGCGCCCCCTTCACGGAGAACTTGCCTTTCGAGAACTCGACGTCCTCTTCGGAGACCTCGAGCAGGTGCGCGGCGATCTTGGCCGCCTTCTCGCGGACCCGTCGGGCGACCATCGCGGTCGCGGCGCCCGAGACCGGCGTCGACCGGGACGCGTAGGTCCCCAGGCCGTACGGGGTGTTGTCCGTGTCGCCGTGCATCACCTTGATGTCCTCGGGTTGGATCCCCAGCTCCTCCGCCACGATCTGGGCGAATGTCGTCTCGTGACCCTGCCCCTGGGTCTGCACGCTGATCTTCAGGATGGCCTTGCCGGTGGGGTGGATCCGCAGCTCGGCCCCGTCGTTCATCTTCAGGCCCAGGATGTCGTAGTCCTTGTGCGGGCCGGCCCCCACGACCTCGGTGAAGGACGCGAGCCCGATCCCCACGAGTTCTCCGCGAGCCCGAGCCTCCTCCTGCTCCTTGCGGAGCTCCTGGTAGCTCACTTTCTCCAAGGCCATGTTCATCGCGCCGTGATAGTCGCCGGAGTCGTACACGAACCCCGTGGCCGAGGTGTACGGGAACTGGTCCTTCTCGATGAAGTTCTTCAGCCGAAGGTCGGCCGGGTCCATTTCGAGCTCATATGCCGCGTTCTGCACCAACCGCTCGATCAGGTAGGAGGCCTCAGTGACCCGGAACGAGCAGCGATAGGCCACGCCGCCCGGCGCCTTGTTCGTGTACGCGCCGTCCGCGGTGACGTGAGCAGTCGGCAGGTCGTAGGAGCCGGTGACGATGTGGAACAGCCCCACCTTGAACTTCGAGGGCTGTGCGTCGGCATGGAACGCCCCTTCGTCGGCCAGGAGCGAGTCCCGTCGTCCTTCAGGGCCATCTCACCGTGCATGTGGAAGTCGCGGGCGAAGCCGGTGGAGATCAGGTTCTCGGTCCGGTCCTCGATCCACTTCACCGGTCGCCCGATCAGGAGGGACGCGGCCGTGGCCACGACGTACCCCGGGTAGACCGGGACCTTGTTGCCGAACCCGCCGCCGATGTCGGGGGAGACGATGCGGATCTTCTCCTCGGGCAACCCGGCCACCAGCGCGAACACTGTCCGGATGGCGTGGGGAGCTTGGGAGGTCATGTAGATCGTGGCCTGTCCGGTGGCCGGGTTGATATCGGCCACGCAGCCACAGGTCTCGACCGGAGCGGGATGGGACCGAGGGTAGAAGGTGTCCAGCGCGACCACCCTGTCGGCCTCGGCGAAGGCCTTGTCCGTGGCGTCCTTGTCGCCGGACTCCCAGTGGTAGATGTGGTTTGAGTCCTGGCCCTCCTTGTCCGTCCGGATGACCGGGGCGTTCGGTTCCATGGCACGCTGCGGGGTCACGATGGGCTCGATGGGCTCGTACTCGACTCCGATCAGCTCGAGGGCGTCCTTGGCCGTATAGAGGTCCTCCGCGATCACCGCGGCCACCTCCTGCCCCTGGAAGCGGACCTTGTCGGTGACTAGGACGGCCTGCGTGTCGCCCGAGAGCGTCGGCATCCAGGCCAGGTTGTGCTGGGCCATCAGCTCCCCCGTCACCACCGCGACGACGCCCGGTAGCGCCTGGGCCTTGGACGTGTCGATCCCGGTGATCGTGGCGTGCGCGTAGGGGCTGCGGAGGATGGCCATGTGGAGCATGCCGGGCAGCTTGATGTCGTCGATGTAGGTTCCCTTGCCCCGGATGAACCGGTCGTCCTCCTTCCGCTTGACCCGGTGCCCAAGGCCGCGGATCTCCTCGGTCTCCGTTGGCATCGTTGCTCCCCTCTAGACCGTCGCCGGCTCCGTCGCGCCGGCTTTGATCCGGGCGGCGTGCCGGATGGCGTTCACGATGTTCACGTAGCCGGTGCACCGGCAGATGTTGCCGGAGATGGCCCACCGGACATCGTCGTCGGACGGGTCCGCGTTGCGTTCCAGCAGCGCCTTGCCGACGAGCATCATCCCGGGGGTGCAGAAGCCGCACTGCAGGCCGTGCTCCTCCTTGAAGGCGACCTGGACCGGGTCAAGCTCTCCTCCGGCGGCCAGGCCCTCGACCGTGGTGACCTCCCGGCCGTCCGCCTGGACGCCGAACAGCGTGCAGGACTTCACCGGGGTCCCGTCGAGCAGCACCGTGCACGCGCCGCAGCTCGTGGTGTCGCATCCCTCGTGGGTTCCGGTCAGGCCGAACGTGTCCCTGACAAGGTGGACCAGCAAGAGGCGGGGCTCGACGTCGGCGGTCCGCTCCGTCCCGTTGACCTTGACGCTGATCTGCATGCGTGCCTCCTGTCAGGCCGCGCGAGCCATCTCGACGGCACGAGCCAGGCCGCGCCGCACGAACACCTCCACGACGTGACGCTTGTACTCGGCCGAACCTCGGACGTCCGCCACCGGTTTGCACGCCGCAGCGGCCAGTCGGCCGGCTTCGGCGAACAGCTCGTCGCTGGGTTCTTTGGTGATCAGCGCCGATTCGGCCTCGGCCGGCTGGATGTTCTTGGTCCCCACCGCGGTGAGGCCGATCCCGGCCCGGCCGATCGTCCCGTCGTCGAGCGACACGTGGACGGCGGCGGCCACGGTGGCGAAGTCGCCCACCTTCCGTTCGAGCTTCAGGTACGCGCCGCCGGAGCGAATGCCCGGCGCCGGCACGCGAACCTCGGTCAGGATCTCGTCGGACGAGAGCGCGGTGGTGAAGATGTCCTGGAGGAAATCCGCGATGGGGATCTCTCGCTCACCGCGCGCGCTTCGGGCCACGACGCTCCCGCCGACGGCGAGCATCACCGCCCCCCAGTCGCCCGCCGGATCGGCATGGGCCAGGGAACCGCCCACCGTCCCCAGGTTGCGGACGATGGGATCGGCGATCTGCGGTGCCGCCGCGGCGAGCGTGGGATAGCGGGCCGAGATCAGATCCGATCCCACCATTTGGTTGTGGCGGACCAGCGCGCCGATCCGCAAGGAGCCGCCCTCCTCCTTGATCCCGTCGAGGCCCGGCACGCGGTTCACGTCGACCAGATGGGCGGGAGCGGCGAACCGGAACTTGAGCAACGGGATCAGGCTCTGTCCCCCTGCAAGGACCTTGGCCTCATCCAGGCTGGACAACAGATGGACCGCCTCCTCGAGCGAGGACGGCCGGTGGTACTCGAACGGTGCCGGCAGCATGCGGACCTCCCCCAGGTCTACGGACGAGCGGCGCTCCCG
>VAYX01000085.1 GCA_005885325.1 Actinomycetota bacterium | reverse complement strand
GCCTTGTCCTGGGCCTCGATGTCGATGAGCATCGTCCGACCGTCGGGCAGGTCGAGCAGGAACAGGCGCATTGCCGCTCCGGCCGTCAGCCCCCAGTCGAACGAGTCTGCTTCGCTCGACTCGCCATTGGTGAACAACGGGACGTACGGCTTGTCGGTGATGGCGGGACAGGTTGCCGTCCAGGTGGGTGACACCGACACATCAAGGGTCATCCCTTGCAGGCCGCCGACCGTGACCGGCGCCGGCGACGAGGTCACGAGGCCTGGCAGGGTGGCGACCCAGCCCGCAAGTGCACTCGCCGTGTGCGGGACGGTGGTATCGACGCCCGTGGGACAGCCGTTGGCGGAGGAGGCCGCCATCGTGGTCGCGAAGAGGTAGATGGCCGCGTCCTTGGGCGCGTCCTGCTTGACGAGGATGTAGCCGTGACGGCCGTCGATCGGGTTGGACCAGCCATCCGGGACCGTGTACGTCAGGCGACCGTAGGCGTACACCCAGTCCGTGACGTGGACGTACGGGTTGAAAATCGTCGATGCGTGCGTCCCTGCGTCAAGGTCACCGAGGCACAGGCTGTTCGTGTTCGGGCACGCGGCCTTGGCCCAGTCGCCCCCGATTGCGGCTGCGCGGGCGGCGCACGCATCGGCGTTCGCCGTCAGGGTGAGCGCCCGGCTGCTTGGCGAGAGCGAGTATTGGTACGTGCCGATGTCGCCTGCGTGGCAGTTGACGCCGTCCGTCGACAGCGTGAGCTGGAGCGTGCCGGGGGCGGCGATCGCCGCCGTCGAGCTGAGCACGGGCTGCTCGGGCCCGGCGTAGACCAACAGCGTGCTGAACGTCACCTTCAGGCGCGACTGCGTGGCGGCGGGCGAGAGTCCCGGGATCTCACGGGTCGAACCGACCCAGGTCGCAGCCAGCGCGGCCGGCACGGTCGAGAGGCTCGGGGCCGGTGTCTGGGTCGGCGCCGGGGTCGGCAGGACGCCGTTGGGTGATGGGCGGTTGAGCGCAATCGCGCCGATCGCTGCAACTGCCACGACGACCGCGGCGGCAGCGGCGAACTGGAAATTCTTCATGGTCAGGAACCTCGTCAGATGGGCGAGGCGGCGCTGTGGGACGTGTTCGATTCGATCGAAGACCCCGAGGTACAGCCGATCCGGCATCTCTGACGGACCCTCGGCGTAGAACCGATCCAGGACGCGCTCGATGTCACGGTCACGCGTCATGCCGGTCGTCCTCCGATGGCGGTCACACGGGCGTCTGCGTCCAGCGCAGCGCGCATCGCGCGGTGGGCATGGTGGAGACGAGAGCGGGCCGTCCCGACCGGGATGCCGAGGATCTCGGCGATCTCGGCCGGTTCGCGGCCCTCGAAGTGGCGGAGCGCCAGCAGCACGCGCTGCTGTGGTGAAAGTCGACGAAGGCCCCGCTCGAGCTGATCCCGGTCGGCAACCGTCAGGAAGTCGTCGGTCGTCGCCGGGACGTCGATCGGCAGGGCGCGGAGATTCGAGATCCGGCGGCGATCGCGCGCCGCTTCGGCAAGACAGGCGCGGACGACGAGGCGGTGGAGCCACGCGTCGAATCGGTCCGGATCGCGGAGCCCGGGCAGGTCACGCCAGGCGATCACCAGCGCTTCCTGCAGGGCATCCTCGGCCCGATCGACGTCGCGAAGGATCCGCTGCGCGAGCGCGTAGAAGCGGTCACCACGGCTCCGGATCAGGTCGGCATACGCCTCCCGGTCACCGTGCCGTGCCGCCTCGACGAGATCGCGATCCACGGGCTCCGTTCCTCGGTGGCGCCCAGCGGGGGCGCTGTCCGGCCCCTATGGGAGTCTGGTCCGACCACTCGTTCACTTTTCGTCCGCGACGCTCCTCCGCGCCGGTACCGGGTGGCGCGGACGTTCGACGAGCCGCTTGCGCCCGCCAGCGAAGATCACATCGATGATCACGACCGAGGGCCTGACCAAGCGCTATCGCCGACGCGATGCGCTGCGCGACATCACGCTCCAGATCCCCGACGGCGGTGTCACCGCGCTCGTCGGTCCGAACGGCGCCGGGAAATCGACCCTGCTCAAGCTCTGCATCGGCTTCGAACGCCCCACCGCCGGGCGGCTCGAGGTCAACGGCATCGATCCGGTCCGGGATCGGTCCAGGGCGGTCGCGTCCATCGGCTTCGTGCCGCAGACGCCGTCGCTCTATCGGGACCTCACGATCACCGACCACCTTGATCTCGCGGGTGCCATTCGTCCCGGGTTCGACGTGGCGCACGCTCGAAGCCGGCTGGAGGCCCTCGCGCTTCCCACGGATGCGCGCGTCGGCACGCTGTCGGGCGGCGAGCAGTCCCAGGTCTGTCTCGCGATCGCGCTTGGCACGCGCGCCCCTTTGCTGCTCCTTGACGAGCCCCTCGCCAACCTCGATCCGCTGGCTCGCCGCGACTTCCTGCGTGTTGCCCGGCGAGCAGCGAACGACGGCGACACGACCATCGTCCTGTCGTCCCACGTCATCTCCGAGATCGAGGAAGCGGCCGACCGATTGCTCGTCCTGGGTGAGGGACGGGTGCTGTTCGACGACACGGTGGCGCACTCAGTCGACAGCCATCGAGTCGTCGAGGTCGGAGCCGACCTTGGCGAGGCCGACTTCGTGAGCCGTTTCCCGGGACGAGGCGAGGAGGTGCACTGGCTCGTCAGGCGACCGTCTGCCGATATCGGAAGACCGGCGACGCTCGAGGAGGTCGTCCTCGGCTACCTCGCAAGAGGTCGAGCGTCGTCCGCGGGGATGATCTCGCCCAGTGCCACGGCATGACGCGATTGCCCGCCATCCTTCGACCGAACCGGCTCGAGATCACGGGCAGCGTGTTCCTCGCGATCGCGATGGGGGTCATCGGCGGCGGGGTGGCCGCAAGTCGTGTCCTCGGTCCCTTGCTAGGCAGGTTTCCGTCGTATTGCCTTGGCCCCGAGAGCGTGAAGCCCGCCGACTGCGACCATTTCGTTGGCCGCATCAACGACTACGAAAACGTTTTGTCGAACATCGGGCCGGCGGCGATCGCGATCACCGTCGCGCTGCCGCTCATCGCGGCCATCGTCCTGGGTCTCGCGCTCACCGCACGCGAGCTCGAGCAGCAGACGACTGTCTTTGCGTGGTCCCTCGCCCCTTCTCGCCGGCGCTGGCTTCTTTCGCGACTCGGGCCGCTGCTGCTGGTCGTCGCGGCCATGTGCCTCGTGGCAGGCGCGCTCGCCGATGCGATCTTTGGCCTTCAAAGTACGGTGGATCCGTGGCGCTCGCTGGATGGTCTCGGCACGCGCGGGCCCCCGGTCGCCGGAATGGGGGCGCTCGCGATGGGCGTGACCCTTTTCGTCGGGTCGCTCCTCGGCCGACAGCTCCCCGCGCTCCTGGCGGCAGTGGCACTCACGGCTTCGGCGAGCGCGCTCGCATCGGGCGTCACCGACCGATGGCTTGACCAGGAGTCCCTGATCGCTCCGTCCGATCAGCTCTCGGAGGGGGATCGCTTCGTGGCCATGCTCTTCCTCACGCCGGAGGGCGAGGCGATCGGGTGGGAGGAGGCGGAGCGCCGATACGGGACGGCGATATATGAGGTCGACACACAGCAGCTCGGCTTGACCCAGGTCTTCAGGTACGTGCCCGGCGAGCGCTACCCAACGGCGGTCGCCCGACTGACCGCGATCCAGCTTCTCGTTGGCGCGATCGGGATCGGGTTGGCGCTCGTGGTCGTGCAGCGCCGCCGTCCATGGGCTTGACATGTGACTATTCAGTCACATAATGTCGAGACATGGATGACTCGACGGCTCCGGCGTTCCGGGCGCTGGCCGACCCGAGTCGACGGCTGCTCCTGGATCGGCTCTTCGAGCGTGACGGCCAAACGCTCGGCGAGCTGACCGGCCACCTGCCGGACATGACCCGTTTCGGGGTCATGCGGCACCTGGACGTCCTCGAGACAGCCGGGCTGATCACGACCAGGAGGGAAGGGCGCGCGAAACGCCACTTCCTCAACCCGGTCCCGATCCGGCTCATCCACGACCGATGGATCAGCAAGTACGCGGCGCCCGTGCTGGGCGCGATGACCGCCCTCAAAGGGCACCTGGAGGCTCCACCGATGGCCGCTTCGCTCGACGACTTCGACCACGTCTACAGCATCTACATCAACGCCGCGCCGGAGCGCGTCTGGCAGGCGATCACGGACGGCGACGAGACCGTCCAGTACTACTACGGCACGCGCGTCCTTTCCGACTGGCAACGCGGCTCGCACATCCGCTACGACTATCCCGACGGGACCGTGGCGGCCGACGGCGAGGTCCTCGCGATCGATCCGCCGAAGCGTCTCGAGATGACCTTCCTGGCGCGCTGGGACCCCGAGCTCGAGGCCGAGGGCCCGGTCCGCCAGGTATGGGAGCTCGAGCGGGCCGAGAACGCCACGAAGCTCACGGTGAGCACGGTCGGGCTGAAGGCCGGCTCGCGTATGGCCAATGAGTTCAGCAACGGGATGGTGTTCATCGTCTCGGGGCTCAAGAGCCACGTCGAGGGCGTGCGTGTGGCGGTCGCCGCCCGCTGACGGCGCTCGCTTCCCTACCCGATCGACGGCCCCGCGGCCACGCCGCGGGGCCGTTCTCACATCGTCCGCGAAGCGCCCATTGCTAGGCTCTCCGGCGTGACGTCGCCGGGCCTGGTGAGTGAAGGGCGGGGGCGTGGCGTCTCGCCGATGTGGCTCATCGCGCCGGCCCTCATCTTGCTCGCTGTCGGCGTGCTGACGCCGACGAGATCCCTCTTCCCGGACCAGGGTGACGTCAACCTCTACCTCGAGAAGGCACGGGCGATCGCGTCCGGCGGCGTGCCGTATCGGGACTTCGCGTTTGAGTACCCGCCGCTCGCGATCCTGCCGATGGTGGTGCCGTACCTGCTCGCCTCACCGTTCGGCCAGGTCACGCTCGACGTGTACAAGGTGCTGTTCGCCGGCGGGGAGGCGATCCTGCTCGGCCTCCTCGGGCTCGTCTTGGGCCGGATCGTCCGCGGCGGAGGCAGCGCCATCCCGGGCTCGAGCGAGCGCGAGCTTGCGGGCCGCCTGGTGCTCTTGACGATGGGAGCGGCCCTCGCGCTCACGTGGCGCTACGACCTGTTCCCCGCCCTCTTGCTCATGGCCGGGATCGCCGCCGCGCTCGACGGCCGACCCGCCGCCACTGGAGTGGCAGTTGCAGTCGGGACGCTGGCGAAGCTGTTCCCGGTCGCGGCGCTGCCGGCGCTCGCCTCGCGCTGGCTCGCCCCGATCGATCCGCGGCCGGTCGCACGGTTGGCTGCGACCTTCGCGCTCGTGATCGCGCTCGTGCTGGGGCCGTTCCTGCTGTCCGCGGGAGACGACGCGCTCGCCTTCGTTCGGTACCAAACGCAACGGGGGCTCGAGATCGAGTCCGTCGGTGGTGGACTTGCCGTGCTTGCCGGGCTCATCACCGGCCGGCCCCCGGAGCTGTCGTTCGGATTCAGCGCGGTCAACGTCGAGGGTTCGCTGGCTCCGGCGATCCTGCGCGTGCTGCCCATCGCGACCGCCGCGGCATTCGGGCTGCTGGCGCTGGTCGGGTGGCGCCGGATCCGGGCCGAGGTCGCCGCAGTGGGTCGGGTCCGTCCGGTAACGGTTTCAACGCTGACGGCAGCATCCGTCCTCGTGCTGCTGGTGACGAGCAAGGTCTACTCGATCCAGTACGTGGTCTGGCTCGTGCCCCTCGTCGCGCTCCTACCGCGCCCGCAGTTCTGGCTGGCCGCCGTTGCCGTGGCGCTGACGATGCCGATCCACCCCGTCCTGTTCGCCGCCCTGGTCCGGCAGGAGGCGCTGCCGATCCTCGTGCTGGTCGTGCGGAACGTGCTCGTCGTCGGGCTGACGGCCTGGGTGGTGGCGGACTTGGCGCGCCCGGCGGGACTCGAACCCACGACCTTCAGGTCCGCAACCTGACGCTCTATCCGCTGAGCTACGGGCGCAATCTGGCGGAGAGGGAGGGATTCGAACCCTCGAAGCAGGTTACCCCACTTAACGGTTTAGCAAACCGCCGCACTAGGCCTCTATGCGACCTCTCCGACCGAGCCGTCGAAGGCTATCACAGGGTCCCCGGCACTCCCGATCAGCGGACGACAAGGCAGTCACCTCCAGGATCGTCGCCGCGTGCGAGTGCGGCCAGACACTTCCGAGTGCTGATGGGAAGGTGCTCGCGGACCTCGGGATGGAGCTCGAGCGCCCGGCGGTTGTTCGGCGTATCGGAGATCAGCAGGATCAGGCGGTTCGCACCAAGGTCCCGCCGTTTCAACGCAGCCTTCCGCGTGACTGCCTGGATATCGGTGAGGCGCGTTTCCGCCTCCACGAGGATCGTGCCGAATCTGCCCTCTACCGTCGCGTCACCTGCTCGAAGATCTCCAGCGATCGGCATCGGCACCTCCGTGCGCCATCGAAGACTGGCGTGCAGACGGCGCCGGAAGCGATCGAGCAGCGCGAGCTGCGCCCTGTCTCGGACGGGATCGCCATTGAGATGGAGGGATGCGGCGAGCTGGAGGCCCACGGCCGGGGCGATCCGAGCGGCCAGATCGATCGTGAGCGCGCCTTGCTCGCCGCGCTCTGCACGCTCGATCCGATGTGGGCTCACCCCGACAACGCGAGCGATCTGGCGAACGCTCAACCCGCCGGCGATGCGAGCAGCGCCGAGATCACTGCCAACGCGGTGGCGAAGGAGTCGACTTCGGGCCGCTCCCAGCGTAGCGACGCCTTCTCGGCCCGGCATGGGAGCACTATCGGTACAGCCCCTCACCCGGCACTTATCCCACCCTGAGCCAGTGGCGGCTCACCTGCCGAAGGAGCGGCCGGGAATCTATCGAATCGGGACGAAGTCTGAACCTGAGGCCCGGGATGAGCCAAGCGTGGCCCAAGCGTCGGCAGAAACTCCCATCAGCACCCGGCCGGTCTCGAGCTAGGCGTGTCCACCCGACGAGTGAGCCCAATTCGGCTCGGGGTGGCTGCGGCCGCCGAACCGCGGCTCTTCGATTGACACTCGATCGGGCGTGCACTACCGTCCCGGCCACGCACATGGCCACCTCATTCTGGTACCGCAGCCCGGCATGACTTGATCCCGGTATGACCGGGCCCAGGACGTGTCGGGCGATGGCAGAGGCGAGACCTCTGCTTTTTTGTTTCCGTTGAGGCCACCCGCCAGGCAGGTAGATCCAGCGCATGTTCGTCGTCATGAGCCAGGGCGCGAGCGAGGCCGAGATCCTCGGCGTGAAGAGCCGCATCCTCGCGGAGGGCCTCACGCCGTACGAGCACGCGGGCTCGAACGGGATGGTCCTGGCGGTCGTCGGCGAGCTCGCCGGGCGGCGCGAGACGCTGATGGGCCAGCTCGGCGCCCTGCCCGGCGTCGAGACGGTGACCCCGATCTCGCGGCCGTTCAAGCTGACGTCGCGCGAGTTCCATCCCGAGGACACGGTCATCCGGGTCCTTGACGCGGCGATCGGCGACGGCTCCCTGACGGTGATGGCCGGGCCATGCTCGGTCGAGAGCCGGGAGCAGCTGCTCGAGACGGCGCGCGGGGTCAAGGCCGCCGGCGCGACGGTCCTCCGCGGCGGTGCGTTCAAGCCGCGGACCTCGCCCTACAGCTTCCAGGGGCTCGGGGTCGAGGCGCTCCGCCACCTCGCCGAGGCCCGCGACGAGACCGGCCTGCCGGTCGTGACCGAGGTCATGGAGCCGAACCAGGTCGACATCGTCGCGGAGTACGCCGACATCCTCCAGATCGGCGCCCGGAACATGCAGAACTACTCGCTGCTGAACGCGGCGGGCCGCGTCGCGCGGCCGATCCTGCTCAAGCGCGGCTTCGGGGCGACCGTCGAGGAGCTGCTCATGGCCGCCGAGTACGTCGTCGCCGCGGGCAACCCGAACGTGATCCTGTGCGAGCGGGGAATCCGGACGTTCGAGACGTCTACCCGGAACACGATGGACCTGGCCGCGGTGCCGGTCCTCCACCAGCTTACGCACCTGCCGGTGATCGTCGACCCGAGCCACGCCACGGGCAAGCGCTGGCTGGTCCGGCCGCTGGCCCTCGGCGGGGTGGCGGTCGGTGCCGACGGGATCATGGTCGAGGTCCACCCCGACCCCGACTCGGCCCTGTCCGACCCGGAGCAGCAGCTCGACATCGCCGAGTTCGCTGCGCTCATGCGCGACCTGCTACCGGTCCACGAACACGTCCGCGGGCTTCACGATGGCGCGGCCCCGTTCGTTGCCGACGTCGGCACCGCGGCCGGCGAGCTGTCACGGCATTGAGCGCCATGGCCGCGTCCGCAACATCCGCCGCGCGACGGACGGTCGGCGTCCAGCCTGCCGCCAGGCTCGAGGGCGAGCTCCGCCTGCCCGGCGACAAGTCGATCAGCCATCGCGCGCTCATGCTGGCCCTGCTGGCCGACGGCGAATCGCGCATCCGCGGAGCCGGCGATGGGGCAGACGTGCGCTCGACGGCTGGCATTGTCCGGGCACTGGGCGCGTCGGTCGAGCGGGCGCCGAGCGCCGGTGACGCCGGGAATGTCGACTACATCGTCGGATCCGCGGGGGTCGCTGGGATCCGGCAGCCCGACGGCCCGCTCGAATGCGGCAATTCCGGGACGAGCCTGCGGCTCTTCGCCGGGATCCTCGCCGGCCAGCCGGTCGAGGCCACGCTGGACGGCGACGCGTCGCTCCGGAGCCGGCCGATGGCCCGGATCATCGAGCCGCTGCGGGCGATGGGTGCATCGGTCGACGGCGACGCCGGGCGGCCGCCGCTTCGCGTGATCGGCCGGGCCCCGCTCGACCCGATCGAATGGACGACGCCCGTGCCGTCGGCACAGGTCAAGTCGGCGGTCCTCCTGGCGGGGCTTGGGGCCGGGGGCACGACCGTCGTCCACGAGTCGGTCGCGACGCGCGACCACACGGAGCGCATGCTTCGGGCGCGCGGCGTCGCGGTGCGGTCGCGAGCCGACGGTGGGGGCGGGGCGGTGGTCGAGATCGACGGTGGCGCGATGGTGCGGGCGTTCGACGAGGAGGTTCCGGGCGACCCTTCGGCGGCCGCGTTCTGGCTCGTGGCCGGGGCGATCCACCGGGCGGCCGCGCTGCGACTCCGGCGCGTGAGTGTGAATCCGACGCGGGGCGCGATCCTCGACGTCCTGCGGCGCATGGGCGCCGCGATCGACGAGACGCCAATCGAGACGCCGGCCAGCGGTGAGCCGATCGCGGACCTCGCGGTGCGAACCGGCGAGCTGCGGGCGGTCGAGCTCGAGCCATCCGAGACCGCCAGGGCGATCGACGAGATCCCGATCCTGTGCCTCGCGGCCACGCAGGCGCGCGGCCGCAGCGTGATCCGCGGCGCGGGTGAGCTGCGCCACAAGGAATCCGACCGCATCGCCGGAATCGTCGGTGGGCTGCGCGAGCTGGG
>VAYX01000218.1 GCA_005885325.1 Actinomycetota bacterium | reverse complement strand
GCAAAGGTGGACGAGATGTGGGAGAAATGGGAGATTCCGGCGGTGGTGCCGTTCAGGCGTCTGGACAAGACGCAGGCGGCGCTGTCGGCGAAGTAGCCAGATCGCCCTTGGCTCCTCCTCGCCGCTCATAGCGGACGGGCCGGGCTCCCGGGAAACGGGACCCGGCCCTTTCGCGTCTATTGGTGCTCGACACGGATGGTGCTCGACACAGATGGTGCTCGACACGGACCGGATCGAGGCCTGGCCTCGGACAAAGGAGCGAGCAATGAAGCTCGACGCTGTCGTCGCGTTCGTCCTCGCGGCCCTGATCGCCGTCCCCGCGGCGGCGCTCGCCTGGGAACCGACCAAGCCGATCGAGTTCGTGGTGCCGGCCGGGACCGGCGGCGGCGCTGATCAGATGGCCCGCCTGATCGCGGGCATCGCCGACAAGCACAAGCTCTCACCGCGTCCGCTCATCGTCGTCAACAAGGCGGGCGGCGCCGGCGCCGAGGGCTTTCTCGACGTCAAGAGCAAGAAGGGTGACGCGCACACCATCGTGATCACTCTCTCGAACCTCTTCACCACGCCGCTGCACACGGGCATCCCGTTCAGCTGGCGGGACCTGACCCCGGTGGCGCGGCTCGCGCTCGACGAGTTCATTCTCTGGGTGAACGCGGACACCCCCTACAAGACGGCGAAGGAGTACCTCGCGGCCGTCAAGGAACAGGCGGGCAAGCCCGGCCAGATGAAGATGGGCGGCACCGGCTCGGCGCAGGAAGACCAGATCCTGACCATCCAGCTCGAGCAGGCCATTCCCGGGACCAAGTTCACCTACGTGCCCTTCAAGGGCGGCGGCGAGGTGTGCTCGACCCTCGTCGGCAAGCACATCGATTCGACGGTGAACAACCCCATCGAGTGCGCGAGCAACTGGAAGGCCGGCCGGGTCCGCCCGCTCGCCGTCTTCGACACGGCGCGAATCACCGTCGCCGAGTGGAAGGACATCCCGACGATCAAGGAGGCGCTCGGCGTCGACGTGAACTACCTGATGCTTCGTGGAATTTTCGGCGCGCCCGGCATGCCGAAGGAAGCGGTGGACTGGTACGTGGCATTTCTCCGAAAGGTGACCGAGACGCCGGAGTGGAAGAAGTACCTGGACGACGGGGCCCTCAAGCCTGCCTTCGCCAGCGGGGCCGAGTACGTGAAGTGGGTCGAGGAGAACGAGCAGCTCCACAAGGAACTGATGACCAAGGGCGGGTTGCTGAAGAAATAGGATGCGCGCCGTCGACCTCGCCACCGCGTCGATCCTGATCCTGCTGGGCGGGGTCGTGGTCGCCGATTCGCTGCGCATCGGCATCGGCTGGGGAACGGACGGCCCCCGGAGCGGCTTCTTCCCGTTCTGGCTCGGCGTCATCATGATCCTGGCGTGCGCCGGGATCTGCGTGCAGGCGTGGCGCCGCTCGACCGACAAGCCGTTCGTCACGCGCGAGCGGCTCGCTCCGGTGCTGAAGGTGCTGTGGCCGGCCACGCTGATGGTGATCCTGATCACGCCGCTCGGTCTCTACGTCGCCTCGGCGCTGTACATGGCCTTCTACATGCGCTGGGTCGGCCGGCACGGGTGGTCCGCCGTGGCCCTCTGCGCGATCGGCATTCCGCTGCTCGTGTTCGTGGTGTTCGAGACCTGGTTCCTGGTTCCGATGCCCAAGGGCCCGCTCGAGGCGTGGCTCGGGTACTGACCCATGACGGGCATCGAGAACCTCTTCCACGGCTTCCAGATCGCGGTCACGCCGTTCAACCTCTTCGTGGCGGTCGTCGGCATCATGCTCGGCACCATCATCGGCGTCCTGCCGGGCCTCGGGGGCGCCAACGGGGTCGCGATCCTGCTGCCGCTCACGTTCACGATGCCGCCCACCTCCGCGATAATCTTGTTGACGTCGCTCTACTGGGGCGCGCTCTTCGGCGGCGCGATCACCTCCGTGCTCTTCAACATTCCGGGCGAGCCCTGGTCGGTGGCGACCACGTTCGACGGCTATCCGCTGGCCCGGCAGGGGCTGGGGGGCCAGGCGCTCACGGCGGCGTTCACCTCCTCCTTCATCGGCGCCCTGTTCTCGATCGTCCTGATCACGTTCTTCGCGCCGCTCCTGGCCGAGGTCGCGCTGAAATTCGGCCCGCCCGAGTTCTTCGCGATCCAGCTCCTGACCTTCTCGAGCTTCATCGGGCTCGGCGGCGGCAATCCGCTGAAATCGCTCGTGTCCATCGTGCTCGGCTTCATCCTGGCCTCGGTGGGCCTCGACATCGTCACCGGGCAGCTCCGGATGACCTTCGGCCTCGTGGATCTCATGAAGGGGTTCGACTTCATCGTGGCGGTCATCGGGCTCTTCGGCATCGGCGAGATCCAAGGGGACGCCGACCGGGATGAACCTCCGCGTGGTGCTCGACACCTGGAAGGTGCTGCCGCGCTACACGCGCACGTTCGTCCGCGGCGCCTTCATCGGCTTCTGGATGGGCTTCAAGCCCGGCGGCGCCACCCCCGCCTCGTTCATGAGCTACGCCTTCGCCAAGCGCTTCTCGAAGCACCCGGAGCGCTTCGGCAAGGGCGAGATCGAGGGCGTGGTGGCGCCGGAGACGGCCGCCCACGCCGCGGGCGTGGCGGCGATGCTGCCGATGATCACGCTCGGCATCCCGGGCTCGCCGACGGCCGCGGTCATGCTCGGGGGCCTCATCATCTGGGGCCTCCAGCCCGGGCCGCTCCTGTTCACCGAGAAGCCGGACTTCGTCTGGGGGCTGATCGCCAGCATGTACACCGGCAACATCATCGGCGTCCTGATGGTGCTGGCGTTCGTGCCCTTCTTCGCGGCGATCCTGCGCATCCCGTTCGCGATCCTCACGGCCGTGCACAACAGCATGATCGACATCTGGTACATGCTGATCTTCGGCGTCGTCGGCTACGTGTTCAAGAAGCTCGACTATCCGGTGGCCCCGCTCGTCCTGGCGCTGGTCCTCGGCGACCTCGCCGAGAACGCGCTCCGCCAGAGCCTCATCATGTCGCAGGGGTCGCTCGCGATCTTCGTGTCGCGTCCGATCGCCGGCGCGATCACCGCGGTCGCCGTCTTCTTCTTCGTCCTGCCGGTGCTGACGCCGTGGTGGCGGCGGCTCCGCGGGACCGCGACACCCGCGCCGCAGAAGACCTGATGGCCCTCCTGGCCGACCCGGAGTTCTGGATCCGGCTACTCGGCATCGGCGTGCTGAACCTGCTGCTCTCGGGGGACAACGCGCTGGTCATCGCGCTGGCGGTGCGCGCCCTGCCGAAGCGCAAGCGGCTGGCGGGCCAGGTCTGGGGCGCCGTCGGCGCCGTCCTGCTGCGGCTGGTCTTCGTCGCCATCGTGAGCGTGCTCCTCAAGATTCCCCTCCTCCAGCTCGTAGGGGGCTTGCTCCTCGGGTGGATCGCGGTGAAGCTAGTGAAGCCGGAGACCGGCGGCGACGCCGACGTGCGCCGGGGGTCCTCGCTGTGGGAGGCGGTCTGGATCATCATCGTGGCCGACGTGACGATGAGCCTCGACAACGTCCTGGCGATCGCCGCGACGGCCCACGGCGATTTCATGCTCGTCATGTTCGGCATCGGACTGTCGCTGCCGATCGTCGTGTGGGGGGCCGGGCTCCTGGCGCATCTCATGAATCGCTACACGTGGATCGTCTGGCTGGGTGGCGGCCTGCTCGGCTACGTCGCCGGCGAGATGGTGGTGGAGGATCCCATCGTCACGCGGTGGCTGGCGGGCTCGGCCCCGCTGCTCCACTCGGCGGTGCCGAGCGCGCTCGGAGTCCTGGTGACGGCTCTCGGCTGGTGGCTGGGCCGCGGCCACCGGCACGTCCACGTGCCGGAGAAGCTCTGAGACGCCGATGAGCGCGCCCGGACGGAAGCGAGCGGACGATCAGGCCATCGAGCTCGGGCCGATCAAGTCGACGCGCATTTACGAGGAGATCGTCCGGCAGGTCAAGCAGCTGATCGCGGAAGGCCGCCTCAAGACCGGCGACCGGCTGCCTCCGGAGCGCGAGCTCGCCGAGAAGTTCGTCGTCAGCCGGACCTCGGTACGCGAGGCGCTCCGGGCGCTCGAGAGCCTGGGGCTCATCGAGATCCGTGCGGGCGAGGGCACGTTCGTTCGCCAGGTGTCGGTCGATGCGCTAG
>VAYX01000219.1:483-4358 GCA_005885325.1 Actinomycetota bacterium | reverse complement strand
GGGCCGGGACATCACTTCGGCAGGCTGTTCGTGACCTTGGCCCAGTTCAGCGGATCCGGTCGCTCGCCGATCGAGATCGCGTTCAGCGACGACGATGGGGCGCACTGGACCGGCCCGTTCATGCTGAGTGCGAACAACGAGCAGTTCAACCAGGACGCCAGGGCCGCGGTTGGCCCCGACGGCACCGTGTACGTGACCTGGCTGAACGGCCCGAACGAGAAGAGCCTTCGGAACAACCGCGTGATGGTCGCGAAGTCCACCGATGGGGGGACGACCTGGTCGGCCAGCAGGGCCGCCGCAGCGATCGCCAGCCCCATCCCCGGGACGTTGCCCGGGTCCACCTACCGGATCTTCGAGGACGTCTGGCCGGCCGTGGACCAGGTCCGGGGGACCCTCCAGATCGCCTTCACCGACCGGACCGGGCCGTCGGGAGCTTCGAACATCTACGTCACCCACAACCTCGTGGCCGGCAACCTCTCCTCATGGTCGACCCCGATGGCGATCAAGCCGAGCGCCGGGCAGCAGTTCTTCCCATGGATCGATTCGGCGCCGGGCGGCCGGGTGGACGTGGTCTTCTACGACCGAACCTGCGACCTGCCGGCGAACGTGGAGAACTGCGTGACGCTGTCCTCCTCGACCGACGGCGGCCTGACGTGGACGAACACCGCGCTCACCTCGACCGGCTTCGACGGCGACCACTTCCATGCCTGCCTGGCGTTCACGGTGGGCGACTGCGGGCGGACGTTCCTCGGCGACTACATCGCGGTGGAGTCCAACGACGCGACGGCCCAGGTGCTGTATACGGGGAACGGCGCGAACGCGATGGACGTGTTCTCGGTTCACGCAGACTTCTAGTCCGTCCGCCCCGTCCCACGCCTCGAGCGAGCTAGGCGGCTAGCGGACCACCACCCGGCCCCGCATGAACGGGTGGATCATGCAGATGTACTTGAACCCCGTGCCGGACGAGGTCGCGCCGAACCTCAGATTGTAGTTGGCGTCGCCACCGAGCGCCGAGCTGCCCGCACCTCGCACGCCCGAGCTCTCCAGCTCGCGCCCCGTGACGGTTCCGTCTCCGAGCTTGGGCACGAACTTGTCGGACAACTGGATCTCCAGCTGGGTTGGGTCGGTGCAGAACGGCGGGTCCATCATGTCCGGAGGATTGTCCGGGCCGGGCCCCGCATCGCCGTCCGGATCGCACACGGGATTGAAGAAGTTCGCGATCTTCCTCGCCTTGTCGCTGGGGAACGTCACCGTGTGGTCCTCGAAGGTCAGGCTGTCGAAGTGCCACTGCACGGTGTCGCCCTTGGCGACCTTGAGCGTGCGCGGGAACATCCCGTACACGGCCACGTGGCGGTTGTCCACCCCAGCCCAGGCGTCCCACACGCGATGGTTGCCCTTCACATGCCACGTTTGCTTTGCGCTGTACTTCGCGTTCAGGGCCGCAGCGCTGGCGGTGTCCTGGGCGAGCGCCTGGGCGTTCGCCGTGTCTAGGGCCGCCGGGTCGGAGGCCGGCGCGGAGGTGGCGACCACGTTCACCTTCATTCGCATGTTCGCCCCGTGGACCAGGCATACCACCCAGAACGAATCGCCGGGGGCGGCGCCGACCGTGACGGTCCAGTCCATGGGCCCGTCGAAGAAGACGGGAATGCCTGAGTTCAGGACGGTCGTCCCGTCGAACGCGCACGGCGACTGGGTGGGACCGCCGCACGTCGAGTCGGTCGGGAAGATCGCGTTGTTCCCGAACTTGTACGCGGTCGACCCGTTGTCGGGGTTCGGTTGCGCCAGCGCGTACGGCTGGGACGTTCCCAGCGTGGCGTTCGTGTCGAACCATTCCACGACTCCCGCGCCGACGGGCAGAAGCGTGGCCGGCCGGGGAAGAACCGCATGGATTCCGCAGGGGCGCTCGTCAGGAACTTCCCCACTTCGACATCGTAGGTGGTTGCCGCGCCGGCCCCCGTGGCCGGAAGAACCAACGTCGCCATCAGCGCGAGCACGCCTACCACGACGATCGTGCGAGTCTTCACCGGGTCCCCTTTCTCGACGACATGCCTCCGACATCTGCTACCCGACGATCACCCTGCCCCGCATGAACGGGTGGATGATGCAGCGGAACGTGTACGGCACGTTCCCGGTCTTCGCTCCGAATCGGAGGGTGAATGCCGTGGCGTTTCCGGCGTTCGCGCCTTCGACCCCGGAGCTCTCGAAGTCGTGGGTGCTGGCGATCACGCCGTCTCCGGCGGGAGGCCCGAACCTCGGATCGACATCGACCTCGATCTGCGAAGCGCCGCCCGGACAGACCGTGGCCAGCGTCGTGGCAGTCATGTCTGCCGGCTGGTCGGGCATGGTTCCGGTGTCCCCGTCGGGATCGCACCCCGGCACGAAGCTGTTGTGCGCGATCGCGAGCGCCTTCTTCCCGGGGAAGGTCACGGTGTGATCCTCGAAGGCAAGCTGGTCGAAGTGCCACCGCACCCGCTGGCCCTTCCTCAGGAGGATCTTGCTCGGGTAGAAGTGATCCAGGGCGAAGTGCGGCCCGTCATAGCCGGCGAATGCCTGCACGACTCCGCCCGTCGGGGTCGAGGACGTGCTGGCCAGCAACGAGCGGTGAAGCCGGCTTGCAGCCCGGGCGTCGTGAGTGGACTTCTGACCGAGGTAGGTGTCGATCTCGGCCTGGGTGGTTGCCGTCGCCGTGCTGGCGACGACCGAGATCTGGAGCCGCATCCCGAGATGGATCAGACACAGGACCCAGGTCGTGCTTCCCACGGCGGAGTTGATCTGCGAGGAGAACTTGTACTCCTGCCCGTTCACGTCGTTCGCGTCGACGATCCCGGAGTTCACGACGGTCGTGCCGTCATACGGGCACGGAGCCGTGGCGTCGCCGCAATCCAGGGACGAGGGCAAGATCGCCGTGTTGTTGAACTTGGCGCCGGTCGCACCCTCGTCGGGGTCCGCGGTGATGAGCGAGTACGGCTTGCCCGGACCGCCCGCGTTCGCCGCGACCCACGTGTCGGCGTCGGTGTTGGCCGGGAGCATCGTCGCCGTGTGGAACCCTGCGATGGCGAACGTGACGGTATCGCCCTGATGGACGTTCAGGGGCGGAGCGTAGAAGCGCATCCCATCGGCGGGCGCGCCGTTGGCCGCCGGGTTCGCGAACAAGGGCGCGCCAACCTGCACCTCGAGGGTGGTGGCCGCGCCGGCCCCCGTCGCCGGAAGGATGATCGCCCCGACCAGCGCCAAGAGCCCCACCAAGACCGTCGCTTTCCGAACCATCGTGCCCCCCCTAACTCCCAGACAATCTGCCCGCTACGTGACGGTGATGACCCCTCTCATGACCGAGGGGTGAACCGAGCAGTGATATTTGAACGTCCCGGCCTTGCGGAAGACTCGGCCGAAGGCTTCGCCCTGGCTCAACACGCCGGAATCCCACAGGCCGGTGTTCGAGGTGGTCGAGTGCGTGCCTTCGCGGACCACCCACCGGACCTTCGTGCCCTTGGAGATCGTCAGGCTCTTCGGCCGGAAGGCGAAGTTGACCATCCGCACGCGCTGCACGACCACGCGGCGGGCCGCGCCGTCCCGCGTGCCGGAGATCCGCTGGCTCGCGTCGACGACGGTGGGCGCGAGCGCGACGAGAAGGACGATCAGCGTCGCGATGGCTGTTCGAATTGACCTGGTCACAAAGGAATGCCTCCCCCACATGAGAACGCCGATGCTACCCGGTCGTTGCTCGGAAACGCCAATCGGTCGTAGCCCCAAATGGTTACTTCGGGCCATTGCATCGGCCGTTCGGGGTGCCGAAACCCCGGGGTAAGGAGGCTGACATGGCGATCCAGGCACAGGAGCGGCGGAGGACCCACCACCACGAAGAGGCGCCCGGCGAC
>VAYX01000219.1:0-457 GCA_005885325.1 Actinomycetota bacterium | reverse complement strand
CTCGAGGAGAACGCCGAGGAGTTCATCAAGGGCTACGTGCAGAAGGGCGGCGAGTAGCCCCTTTCGAGTTTCGAGCCGGACCCGGCTCATCCGGTCCGGAGCCACAGGTACGCCGCCCCGCCCGCTCGACCCCTCCCACGCGCTGGACATGTCAACACCCTTGACGGATCTGACCTGGGGTTTCGTTGTCAAGGTGTTGCCATGTGCCGCGGCGCGTTCCCCTTCGCCGCGCGACGCCGTCGCTCGAAGTCGGCTCAGGCCACGAGCTTCGCCGTGAGCTCGATGGGCACCGCCTCCAGAGCCTGGGACACCGGGCAGCCCTCCTTGGTTGCCTCGGCGATCTCCTGGAACGTTTCCTCGGGGATGCCGGACACACGAGCCTCGGTCTGGAGCTCGATCCGGGTGATCCTGAACCCGGTGTTGCCTTTGTCGATGTGAACCTTCGCGGTGGTGTGCA
>VAYX01000046.1 GCA_005885325.1 Actinomycetota bacterium | reverse complement strand
GGCGACGACGCCGAGCGAGCCGTACGGGCCGGCCTCAGAGTGCTCGATGGCATCGTTGAACTGAACCAGGAGCACCCCGGGCTCGAGCTCGCGGCTCGGGCGGCAGTGAATACCGGCGAGGCCGTCGTGTCCATCGGCCCGGGTCACGAGTCCGGCGAAGCGCTGGCCATGGGCGACGCCGTGAACATCGCCTCCAGGCTGCAGACGGCGGCGCCTCCGGGCCGCCTGATCGTCGGGGACGAGACCTACCGTGCCACGCGTCATGTCATCAGCTACGAAGAGCTCGCTCCGATCGTGGCGAAGGGGAAGCGCGAGCCGGTTCGGGCTTGGCTCGCCGTCGCACCGGTCGCTGCACCTGCGGAGCGCCCGGTAACGGCCACTCCCCTCGTCGGGCGTGAGCAGGAGATGGCGCTCCTCGAGTCGATCTGGGAACGGGCCGTGAGCGAGCGGCGAACCCATCTCCTCACGGTCATGGGCCCGGCCGGGATCGGGAAGTCGAGGTTGTCGAGGGACATGTCCTCCCTCGTCGAGGGCAAGGGCGGTCGAGCGGTGCGGGGGCGATGCCTTCCCTATGAGGAACGAACCGGCTACAGCGCGTTCACCGAACAGGTCAGGAAGGTTGCGGGGATCTTCGAGAGCGAAGCTCCCCACGTGGCTCGTGACAAGCTCGATCGGACCGTCGCCGCCCTCCTCCCCGCCGAAGAGGTGACGGAGGTGGCTCGCTACCTTTCACTGCTTCTCGGCCTTGGTGTCGACGCGCCCACCAGGGAGCGCACGCATCTCTTCTTCGCGGCGCGGCGGCTGGTGGAGTGTCTCGCGCTGCAGCAACCGACGATGTTCGTGTTCGAGGACGTGCACTGGGCAGACCAAAGCCAGCTGGACCTTCTCGACTACCTCGCGTCGCGAATCAGGGACGCTCAGGCCGTGCTGCTCATCCTAGCTCGGCCCGAGCTGCTCGACGTTCGGCCGTCGTGGGGCACGGGCCACCTCGCGCACACGACGATCCCCCTCGAGCCCTTGTCCACCACCGACGCGGCCACGGTCGCTTCCCATGCGCTGGGGAAACAGGTCCCCGGATCGGCCGTCGAGCGCATCGTGCGCTTGGCCGAGGGAAACCCCTTGTTCCTCGAGGAGCTGGCGGCCTCGCTCTCCGAGGGTGTCGATGACGCGCAACTGCCCACCACGATCCGAGCAGCGATCGCCTCCCGCATCGATGCGCTTCCGCCACCGATCCGTCGGTGCCTCCTCGATGCCTCGGTGGTCGGCAAGACGTTCTGGAGGGAGATGGTGCGGGTGGTCGGCGAGCTCGATGAGGTCGACGCCCTGCTCGAGGCGCTCGAGGCGAGGGACTTCGTACGGCGGGTTCCCTCCAGCCAGCTCGAGGGCGACGTCGAGTACACCTTCAAGCACATCCTGATCCGAGATGTGGCCTACGGCACCCTGCCACGAACACAACGGCGTGAGCGGCATGCCTCAGTAGCGCGGTACCTCGAGGAGGCGGTGGGAGAACGGACGAGCGTTCTCGCCTGGCTGCTCGCCCACCACTGGGGCGAAGCCGGCGAGCCGGCTCGGGCGGTCGACTACCTGTTGCAGGCCGCCGAACAGAGCCGGGAACGGTGGGCGAAGGAGGAGGCCCTCGGCCTCTACGCCAAGGCCATGGAACTGGTCGGCGACTCCGATGAGCTGCGTCGCATCCGCATCCGGCTCGTTCGGGCACTCACCCTCGTCGAGCTGTCGGACTTCGGGGCGGGCGCAGCGGAGCTCGACGAGATCCTGCCGAGCCTGGTGGATCGGGACGAGATGGAAGCCCTGTTCGGGCGAGCCCGGGCCGCGTTCTGGCTGGGAGACACGGATTCGACGCTGCGATCTGCCGAACGAGCGACGGAGCTCGCGGAACAGCGCGGCGACCGAGAGCTCCTCGGGCCCTCACTCGGCTACCTCAGTGCCGCACACGGGATGCGAGGCGATCCGGGAGACATCGACCGGGCCATCGAGCTGGGCGACCGGGCCATCGAGGTCTGGGTGCCGGGCGCGAGGCCGATCGACCTGGCGGTGGTCAAGAACTATCAGGCGAACCACTACTACTGGACGGGCGACTACGAGACGGCGGCCGAGCTGGCTCGAAGCACTCGCGAGCTGGGTGGTGCCCTCCACAGCGTCGAGGCGCTGATCAGGGGCGGCGGGCTCCACGGTCTGACGCTTGCCGCGATGGGCAAAGCGGAGGAAGCACTGGGACTGCTTGATTCGGTGATCGCCCGGGCTCGGGAGCTGGAGGTGCCCGGGTGGTTGCCCTATCCGCTCAACAACTCGGCCATGGTGCTCCGGGGTCTGTTCCTCCTGGAGGAGGCACGGCGGAGGAACGAAGAGGCCGTCGAACTCGTGAGGCAGTCGGTCGGGTGGGGCATGCCGTTGATGCAGGGCCAGATCGACCTCATCTTCACCGACCTCCTCGAGGACGACGTCGGGAAAGCTCAGCGGGACTGGCCGGGGCTGTGGGAGTCGGCGGTCAAGGGTGGGGCTTGGAACGAATGGCTGGGCACCGGTCGTCTCGCCGTCGCTCGGGCCGAGATCGCCCTCCGAGCCGAAGGGCCGGAACAGGCCGTGGAGGAGGCGTTGAAGGCGATCGAGCTCGCCCAGCGAGGCCGCCGGCTGAAATATGAGATGGCGGCCCGGACCATCCTCGGCACGGCGCTCGTCGCCCTCGGGCGCGGGGAGGAAGGACTTGCGGAGCTCCGTACGGCCGTTGCCGGTGCCGAGCGCCTCGGCACCCCCTCCGGGCGGTGGGAGGCCCTCGCGGCACTCGGCAAGGCCCTCTACACGCGAGGTGACGACGACGGCGCGGCGACCGCATACAAACAAGCAGCGGAGGTGGTGACCGCGTTCGCAGCCACGTTGACCGAGGACCACGCGAAATCGTTACTCGCCGCACCCTCGATCACTTCGATCCTCGCGGCTTCAACGTGATGAGGCCGCTGGGCGTAGGCGACCCGAAATCATGAAACCGCAGCCCTTGCCGGGCCGGGAGAGTCTCGCGACCTCCACCTGAAGGATCTGGTGGCAGGCTGGTTACATCCGCCGGACGTAATTCCGCTGTGGCGGCCAATTTTCACCTGTATCGCAGTGTGTTCCCAATCACAGACCAACGAACGTACGTTCGATATCTTGACCGGATGCGCTGGTGCACTACGTGCCATCGAGCCTTCGAGCCATCGAGCAGACACCTCAGTTGCCCCGCCTGCAGATCTCGCAATCGTTGTCGCTGCGGCCGGCTCAAGCAGTTGAAATCCACCACCTGCTTTGACTGCCGGAAGTCAAGCGGCGCCGCGAACGGGAACTGGAGAGGAGGTCGCACCAAGCACAAGGCTGGATATCTCATGGTGCGAGTGCCTGCCCACCCGAGGGCACGTACGGGGATCGGTTACGTTTTCGAGCACATCCTCGTGATGGAGGCTCTGCTAGGCCGCTATCTGCTCCCAGACGAGAACGTCCATCATCGCAACGGGGTGAAGGATGACAATCGCCCAGAGAACCTCGAGCTCTGGGTTCGGCCTCAGCCGAGTGGGATCCGGATAGAAGATGCGGTCGAATGGGCGCGCATCATCCTCAGTCGGTACGGAGAGCTGGACACACCCCCAACAGCGCTCAGAGCCAAGCGCTGAGCGCTCTTGGAGGTGAGGGGAATCGAACCCCTGTCCCTCGGCGATCGTTCGGGTCTTCTCCGGGCGCAGCCGGTGGTGAATCTCGCCTCGAGGCTCCCACCGGCGGAGGACCTCTCGGCCAGTCCGGGTGCGGTGTCCGACGGCGGCCCCCGGACGGAGCCGCCTCCGTGAGCCTGCTCACGACGCCCGGCCCTCGACCGCAGGCGGATCGAGGCGGACGGCTACCTAACTACTTAGGCAGCGAGCGCGTATTCAGTATTGGCGCTTGTATTTCTCCCGGCTTTTAACGAGGCATCCGGGGACCTCGGCCCGCTTCCCCCGAGCGATATCCGCCCAGGTCGAAGCCAGTACACCCCCATATGTAGTTGTCTCGCCAGTATACGGCTGTGGCGGTGCGGCCCCGGGACGGCGGGCGTCACCGCCGACGCCGGGCCGCCCGGTCCATCTCGCGACGATGCTCTCGCTCCAGGGTGGCCTGGCGCTTCTCGAACTGCCGCTTCCCCCGGCCCAGCCCGACCTCCAGCTTGGCCAGGCCGTGCGAGAAGTACACGCGGAGCGGAACGAGCGTGAGGCCTCGTTCCTGGGTCTTTCCGATCAGTCGCTCGATCTCGTTCCGGTGCAGCAGCAGCTTCCTTCGCCGGACCGGGTCGTAGCCGCGCTTCTCTCCCTGTTCATACGGGGGGATGTGCATCCCCTCGAGCCACACTTCGCTCCCCTGCACCCGCCCGTACGCCTCGGACAGCGAGCCGCGGCCCCCGCGAAGGGACTTCACCTCCGAGCCGGTCAGCACGATGCCGGCCTCGAATCGCTCGAGGATCTCGTAGTCGTGCAATGCCCGGCGATTGGAGGCGACGGTCTTCTGGCTGGGGTCGGCCTTGGGGCCCACGCGGGAAGCCTAGACGTCGAGGAATCGACGCATCCCCGCCATGCTGGCCACCACGGCGACCACGGCTCCGGCGACCAGGAGCCAGGGGATCACGGCGACGACGTCGCGGTTGGTCACCCAGGGCACGAACTGGATCGTGCCGTACAACGGGTTGATGAACGCGACCTTCAGGCCGAACAGGAACAGGACGGCCGCGCCCGCGCCGATCAGGCTCTCGAACAGCCCCTCGATCAGAAACGGCGCCCGGATGCGCCAGTTGGTAGCGCCCACGAGCTTCATGATCCCGATCTCCTTGCGCCGCGCGAACAAGCCCATGCGCACCGTGTTGGCGATGAGGATGGCCGCCGCGATCAGCATGACCATCGAGACGATCAGGACGCCCACCCGGAAGACCCGGGTCACCGCGAACAGCCGATTCAGGAAGCCGCTCTGGTCCACGATGCGGTCGATGCCCGGCTGGCCCTTCAGGACCGCGGCCACCTGCGCGTATTGCTGGGGGTCGTCCAGCTTGACCCGGAGAGACGCCGGAAGGGTGTTGCAGTCGACGTTCTCAACCAGCGCGCGCTGGCTGGCGAAGATCTGCTTGAACCGGGCGCAGGCCTCCTCCTTGGTCTCGTAGTGGACGTTGGAGACGACCGGAAGCTCCTGGAGCTTGCCGGTGAGCGTGGCCACGGCCTGGGGATTCACCGGGTCGGTGAGGTACACCGCGACCTCCACGTTGCCCGTGGCCGCCGCGATCATCAGGTTCACCTGTCGGGAGATGAGCAGCGCCAGGCCGAACAGCAACAGCGCGATGAACGTGGTCGAGACCGCTGCGAACGCGACCAGCCCATTGCGCCGGAGCCCTTGGGTGACCTCGCGGAGCATGTAGTCGGCCCGGCGGGGCACCTAGCTGTACACCCCCCGGGACTGGTCGCGGATGACGCGGCCGCAGTCGAGCTCGATCACGCGCCGACGCATCGCGTCCACGATGGCCTGGTCGTGGGTGGCCATGACGACGGTCGTCCCGATCCGGTTCACCTTGTCCAGCAGCCGCATGATGTCCACCGACGTGCTGGGATCGAGGTTCCCGGTCGGCTCGTCGGCCAGCAACACGAGTGGCCGGTTCACCACCGCCCTGGCGAGTGAGACGCGCTGCTGTTCGCCGCCCGAGAGCTCGTCGGGGTAGCCGTTCAGCTTGTCCCCCAGCCCCACCAGCTCGAGGATCTCCGGCACCCGCTGGTCGATCACGTGTTTCGGCTTGCCGATGACGTCGAGGGCGAAGGCGACGTTCTCGAAGACCGTCTTGTCCTGGAGCAGCTTGAAGTCCTGGAACACCGTGCCGATGTTGCGGCGGAGGTACGGGACCTTCCAGGGCGACAGCTTGGCCAGGTTCTTCCCGGCCACGTAGATGTCGCCCTTGCTCGCCTCCTCCTCCTTGAGGAGCAGGCGGATGAACGTGGACTTGCCCGAACCGGAGGCGCCCACGATGAACACGAACTCGCCCTTTTCGACCTCGACGCTCACGTCCTCGAGGGCGACGACGCCGTTCCGGTACACCTTGGTGACGCGCTGAACGGTGATCATGTTCTGATTCCGGGGGTAGGAGGGATGAAACCGCGGCAGAGTGTAGCAGCCGTCCCCCGTAAACGGAACGAAGCTCCACTAGGCTGGGCGCTCATGAGAACGGCCGAACGGGGAGCGAGCACGCGCCCGACGACCGTCGCTGCGCCCCGGTCCCCGTTTCGGCGGGCGGCCGGCGCGGCCGCAGGCCCAGCCCTCATCGTTGCCGTCGTGCTGGTCGCGATGCGCGGGTTCGCGTTCGCCGATCTCCTGTCCAACCAGCATCCCGACGTCCTGTCGTTCTGGCTTCCCCGGTCCTGCCTTCTGGGTCGGAGCCTGGCTACCGGGCACGTGCCCCTGTGGAACCCGTTCGAGATGGCGGGAACGCCCTTCGCCGCCGATCCCCAATCCGGTTGGCTGTACCTCCCGTGGATGCTGCTGTCGTGGCTGCTCCCCTGCGGAGCCGGCGTGCGCGCGTTCATCGTCCTTCAGCCGCTGCTGGCCGGATTGGGGTTGTACTGGTTCCTTCGGAGGGAGCGGTTGCACAGGATGGCGGCAACGGTCGGCGGCCTGTCGCTGGCGATGATGGTTGCAGCGTCGAACCTTGCGATCAGCCTGCCGTTCGCCGCGACGCTCGCGTGGACGCCGTTCGTCCTCGTCGGCGCGTCGGGCTTCCTGTCGGGACGGGACTGGATGGCCCGGCTCCTGTGGCTCGCGCTCGGCGCGATCGCGTGGGGGCAGGTGGCCGGCGCCCATCTGTCGCACGGCCTGCTCGTGTCGACGGCCGTCGCCATGACGTACATGGCCTCACGCACCATCCACGACATCCGGGCCGGCGCATCCTCGACACCGGCTGCCGTGGGTCTGGCGCTCCTCTTCCTCGCGTTCCTGCCGATCGCGAACCTGGCCATCCTGATCCCTCGGTTCGCACTGATCCCGAACACCAGCCTGCGTGGCGGCTACGCGGCGCTCGGTGGCACGCTCGCTCGGATCTCCGGCGTGGAGGACCGTCCGATACCCACGAGCGGGATCTGGAGCGCCTGGCCGCTGGCGCTGGCGAGCGCGCCGGGCGCGTACGCGGGCGTGGCCGTGTTGCTCACGATCCCCGCGGCGTTCCGAGCCCGGGGGTATCGGTTCCTGACGGCCGCCTTCGTCGCCGTCGGTGGCGTGGCCTACGCGCTGACGCTCGACCTGTTCGTGGGAGCCGGGTGGTTCCGGAACCTCGTGCTGCGCCTCCCGTACGGCGACGTCTACCTCCACAACCCGGGACGGCTCCGATTCGTCGTGCTCCTCGCGGCCCCAGTGCTTGGAGCCATTGGGCTGCAAGGATTCCTGGAGCGGCTCCCCTCACGCCGTGAGGCCGCCTGGTGGATGGGTGGAGCGGCGGCGCTCTTCGTCGGGCTCCCCCTCCTGCTCGGCGCGCACCCGGCGCGATTCGTGGTCTTCGCCCTGGGGACGGCCGCGACGGTGCCGGTCATGTTCGCCTTGCTCCGAGGAAGGCGCTGGGCGGCCCGGGCGCTTCCGGTCGTGCTCGCGGCGGAGCTGGCCGGCGGGGCGCTGTGGTCCTCGGCGTACCATGGCGGGACGGTGTACCTGGGCTTGGAGGGTCACACGCACCCGGCCCTCGCCCCGCAGCCGCTTCGATGGCCCGAGGTGCCGATGGATCGATACCTCGAGGCCGGGCCGATCGCGCGGTACCTCCAGAACCGAGGCGGGGAGGCCCGCTACCTCGCGTGGATCCCTCCCGCCGCTTACTTCAACAAGGGTTATCTGTTCTCGCAGAAGCCCGAGGACTGGCCGGCGCTGCTCCTCGGCCGGGCCGTGGTGTTCCGGCTGCACGACGCGCTGGGATACTCGCCGATCCAGCTGCCTCGATACTGGTCGTACATCCGCGCCACGAACCGGTTGCCGGTCTTCTACAACGCTGCGGTTCTCCAGCTCCCGTCGCTCCAGGACGTGCGGTTGCTCGGCGTCCGATACCTGATCGGGGTTCAGGGGGTCGGCCTGCCGCCCGGGTTGTCCGGCTCGGTGGTCGCCTCGGAGCGCGGGTACGACCTGTACCAGGTGGTGGGGTCCGAACCCAGAGTGTCGGTGGTCTCGGATTGGAAGGAGGTTCCCGGCGGCGTCGAGGCCCTCGAGGCCATCCGGGAGAGCGGGTTCGATCCGGCGACGAGCGCGGTCGTGGAAGGCGAAGCGGGATCCTCCGCTGTCGGCCGGCCGGGCGGGCTTGCCGGAACCGCGACCTACATGGAGGCGGTCCCCGAGGACGTGTCGATCACGGCATCGGCGACCACACCGTCCGTGGTGGTCGTTCGCAACGCATGGGACGGCGGGTGGTCGGCCACGGTCGACGGGCAGCCGGCCCCGGTGCTTCGAGCCGACTACTTCCTCCAAGGGGTTCCGATCCCGGCCGGGACGCACGAGATCCGCCTGACGTACCGGGACCCGATGATCGGGCGGGGGTTGGCGTTCTCGGCGCTCGTCTGGCTGGGGTGGGTCGCCGCCCTGGCCGGCGCGGTGATCGTGAAGCGGCGGCGGTCCAGTTCGGTCGGAGAGGTTCCCCGGGCGGACGGTGGGACGGGCTCGCCACGGGAACCGTCAGGGATCTGAGGGGAAGCCGTGCGGCACTCCCGGTGTGACCAGCTGTTCCTCTTGGGCCAGCGTCAGGTTCCTGACGACTCTTGTGCGGACGCCCGCAGGTCACCCCGGGATCGATCTCGCATCGGGTTGGGTGAAGCTAGGCTGCTCGGCCTTCTTCCGCCCGCCGGCGGAGTTCGGCCGCCATGAGCTCGTCGATCTCACCGTCCAACACGCGGTCCACGTCGCTGATCTCGAGGTTCGTCCGGTGGTCCTTCACCAGCCGGTACGGCGCGAGGACGTAGGACCGGATCTGGGAGCCGAAGTCGATCCCCCGGCGCTCGCCCCGAAGGGTCTCGAGCTTCTGGTGCTGCTCCCGTCGCATCCGCTCGGCCAGCCGGGCTTTGAGGATCCGCATGGCCACGGCTCGGTTCTGGAGCTGCGACCGCTCGTTCTGGCACGCGGCGGTGATGCCGGTGGGGAGATGCGTGATCCGCACGGCCGAGTCGGTCGTGTTCACCGATTGCCCACCGGGTCCCGTCGACCGGTACACGTCGATCCGGAGGTCCTTGGGGTCGATCTCGATGTCTTCCTCGTCGGTCTCCTCGAGGAGCGGGATGACATCGAGGCTGGCGAACGAGGTGTGACGGCGCTTGGCCGCGTCGAACGGCGAGATCCGGACGAGACGGTGCACGCCCCGTTCCGTCGAGATGAGACCGTAGGCGTTCGGCCCGTGGACGATGAACGTGGCGCTCTTGATCCCCGCCTCCTCCCCCGGCAGGATCTCGTCCACCTCGACGTCGAAGCCGTGGCGCTCAGCCCACCGCAGGTACATCCGCAGCAGCATCTCCGCCCAGTCCTGGGACTCGGTGCCGCCCGCGCCGGCGTGGAGGGTGGCCACGGCGTCGTTGTGGTCGTACTCGCCTCCGAGGAGCGCGGTCAGCTCGAGCTTGTCGATCTCCGACTCGAGGGCCGTGACGGTCTGCTCGAGCTCCCGCTCGAGCTCGGGATCGGCCTCCTGTCCCAGCAGCTCGTCGATGGCTCGGGCGTCCGCCAGACGGCGTTCCAGGGACTCGAAGCGATCGACGTCGGCCCGCAGCCGGGCCAGGCGCGTGGTCAGCTGCTGGCCACGCGCGGGATCGTCCCACAGGGACGGGTCGGAAGCCTGCCGCTCCAGCTCCGCCGCCTGCGCGCGCTTGGCCTCGACGTCAAAGGAACTCCTTGGCGGAGGCGATGCGCTCGGACAGATGCTCGATCCGCTCGGTGAAGTCGCTCACGCGACCTATCGTACCCGCCGTCCCAACCGGTGCCGCGCATCACCACGGATCCGTGGCGCCCGGCACCGCGACGAGCGGCCCATGAGCCTACGGTCCCTTCAGAGCTGCGGGACGCGCAGCCAGGCTGAAGGAGGGAACCATGAGCGTGAGGATCGAGACCCTGGGGATGAGGAGCCGGACCCCGCAGACCGCATGGCTGGTGGCGGTGGCGGGACTCCTGGCGGTGCTCGCCGTCCTGACCCTCCTCGGCAGGATCGCCCCCGACACGACGGTCCCGGTGCGGCCGCCGGCCGTCGCCACCACGGTCGACTCCACGTCGGGCGCGGCGATCAAGGCCGTAGCGAACGACCCGTACGTCCTGGTCACCCCGTGGAGCCCCTCGACACTCCGTACCGGGCTCCACGCCACGAAGTCCTCGGTCAGCGAGCCTGGGTTCGGCCCGAACTTCAACATGGGCCAGACCTGCCCGAAGTGCTGGTAGCAGGGACCGCTACCGCGCTGGAGCCGGCCGGGCGGGAACGCCCGGCCGGCTCTTCAACGAGGCGAGTTCGCCCACGGCGCCGTCAGGCCACGGCGCCGTGGCACTTCTTGTACTTCTTGCCCGAGCCGCACGGGCACGGCGCGTTGCGGGGCACCTTGCCGCTCACGGCCTGGGCCCCGGCGGCCTCGTCGGCCTCCCCCCGGCTGGTCACCACTCGCTGAGGCCGAGGCCGGGACGGCTCATCCTGGCGGACCAGCTCGACCCGGAAGATGTAGCGCACGAACTCCTCCCGGATGCCCTGCGTGAGCTCCTCGAACATGTCGAAGGCCTCGCGCCGGTACTCGGTGAGGGGGTCGCGCTGGCCGTACGCCCGCAGATGGATGCCCTCCTGGAGGTAGTCCATCTCGTAGAGGTGCTCGCGCCACTTGTTGTCGGTCAGTGACATGAGCACCATCCGCTCCAGCTCCCGCATGACCTGCGAGCCGACCACCTGCTCCTTCTCCTCGTACAGGGCCAGGGCGTCGGTCAGGACCATCTCGGTGAGCTCGGGCGCCGTCGCCGCCTGCTCCAGGTCCTGCCGGGTCAGCCGGGTCGGGTACAGCTCGGTCAGCCCGGCCAGGAGCGCGTCGAGGTCCCACTCCTCGGCGAACGTCTTGTCGCCGATCCACTGCGAGACCGTCCCCTCCACGACCTCCGTGACGAAGTCGAGGGCCTGCTCCTTGAAGTCCGCGCCGTTCAGGATCTTCTCGCGCTCGCTGTAGATCACCTGGCGCTGGGTGTTCATCACGTCGTCGTACTTCAGGATGTTCTTGCGTCGCTCGAAGTTCAGCTCCTCGATCTGCCGCTGGGCGCTCTCCACGGCCCGCGTCACCATCCGCGCCGCGATGGGCTCGTCCTCCGGCCACTTCAGCCGGTCCATGATCGACGACACGCGATCGGAGGCGAACATCCGCATCAGGTCGTCTTCCAGCGAGAGGTAGAACCGGGACTCCCCGGGGTCGCCCTGGCGTCCGGATCGCCCTCGGAGCTGGTTGTCGATGCGGCGAGATTCGTGCCGTTCGGTCCCTAGCACGTACAGCCCGCCCAGGCCGACGACCTCCTCGTGCTCGGCGTCGGTCTGCTGCTTGAACTTCCGAAAGATGGGCTCGTAGTCCTCCTCGTAGGCGGCCCGCTCCTCCTCGTCCATCTCGAACATCAGATAGCGGTCGTTGTCCCACTCGCGGGCGGCCATCTCCTGGCGGGCCAGGTATTCGGGGTTGCCGCCCAGGAGGATGTCGACGCCGCGGCCGGCCATGTTGGTCGCGACGGTGACGGCCCCGGCCCTCCCGGCCTGAGCCACGATCATCGCTTCCTTCTCGTGGTTCTTCGCGTTCAGGACGTGATGCGGGATCCCCCGGCGGTTCAGGTGGCCGGAGAGCTTCTCGGACTTCTCGATCGACACCGTGCCGACGAGGACCGGCTGGCCGGCCTCGCTCCGCTCGGCGATGTCCTGGACCACCGCGTTCCACTTCGCGTCCTCGACCTTGTAGATGAGGTCCTGCTCGTCCGCCCGGATCATGGGCTGGTTCGTGGGGATCTCCACCACGTCGAGCTTGTAGACCTCCTGGAACTCCGCCAGCTGCGTCTTGGCCGTCCCGGTCATGCCGGCGAGCTTCTCGTACATCTTGAAGTAGTTCTGGATGGTGATCGTGGCCAGGGTCTGGTTCTCTTCCTTGATCCGGACGTTCTCCTTGGCCTCGATGGCCTGGTGGAGACCCTCCGAGTAGCGCCGGCCCTCCAGGACGCGGCCGGTGAACTCGTCGACGATCTTCACCTCCCCGCTGGTCACGATGTAGTCCACATCGCGCTTGTACAGCTCCTTGGCCCGGAGGGCGTTCTGGAGGTGGTGGACGAGCGGCGTGTGGACGTGCTCGTACAGGTTCTCGATGCCGAGGGCCTCTTCGACCTTTCCAACGCCCTCCTCGGTGACGGCCACGGTCCGCTTGGCCTCATCGACCTCGTAGTCGACCTCTTTCCGCAGCCGGGGGGCGAGCCGGGCGAACGTCACGTACCACTTGGCCGAGTCGGCGATCATGCCGCTGATGATCAGCGGGGTCCGGGCCTCGTCGATCAGGATCGAGTCCACCTCGTCCACGATCCCGTAGTGGTGGCCGCGCTGGACCATGTCCTCCCCGCGCATGGCCATGTTGTCCCGGAGGTAGTCGAACCCGAACTCGTTGTTGGTCCCGTACGTGATGTCGGTCCCGTAGGCCGGCCGGCGTTCGGCCGGCGTCATCTGGGACTGGATGAGGCCCACAGACGCTCCGAGCGCCCGGTAGATCGGTCCCATCCACTCCGAGTCGCGCTTGGCCAGGTAGTCGTTGACCGTGACGATGTGCACGCCCTGCCCGGCCAGGGAGTTCAGGTACGCGGGCATGGTGGCCACCAGGGTCTTTCCTTCACCGGTCTTCATCTCGGCGATGTTGCCCTCGTGCAGGGCGATGGCCCCCATGACCTGGACGTCGAAGTGCCGCTGGCCGATCGTCCGCCGGGCCGCCTCGCGGACGGAGGCGAACGCCTCGGGCAGCACGTCGTCCAGGCTCTCGCCGGCCTCCAGGCGGCCCCGGAATTCCTCGGTCTTTGCCCGGAGCTGCTCGTCGGTGAGCTCCTCGATCTCGGGCTCGAACGTGTTGACGATGCGGACGAGCTGCTCGAGGCGCTTCAGCCTCCGGCCTTCACCGAACTGGCCGATCTTCTCCAGGCCCAATGTCGTTTCCTCGCGTCGGTTTGGGGGGTTCGGCTTTCGATTGTAACGGAGGGGTCGGGCAAAACCCGGCGAGCCGCGACTCGGGGCGGAGCTCAGGTGATCTCGAGCAGCTTCTCCCGTACGGCGTAGACCACGGCCTCCATCCGGGAGTGCAGGTGGAGCTTCTCCAAGATGTTGCGGATGTGGTTCTTCACCGTGTTCTCCGAGATGTACAGGTCCTTGGCGATGTCTCGGTTGTTCATGCCCTTGGCCACCAACCGGAGGACCTCCATCTCGCGGTCGGTCAGCCGGGGTGCCGGGATCTGGGAGCGGTCGCCCGTGGCCTTGCTCATCGCGGCGAACTCGTTCAGGAGCTTGGACGCCATGGAGGGCGAGATCCTGGACTGGCCGGCCCACACCGAGCGGATGGCGTCGGCCACCTCCTCGATGGGGATCTCCTTGAGCAGGTACCCGGAGGCTCCGGCCTTGATGGCGTCGTACAGGTCGGCCTCCTCGTCAGAGATCGTGAGCATGAGGATCTTCACGTGCGGCAAGAGGTCCTTGATCTGCGAGGCCGCCTCGATCCCCGAGCGCTTGGGCATCCGCACGTCCATCAGGATCACGTCGGGCATGAGCTCCTGGGACTTCTCGACGGCCTCGACGCCGTCGGACGCCTCCCCGACCAGGTCGATGTCGGGCTCGGCCTCCAGGACCATCTGGAGCCCTCGGCGGAACAGCGCGTGGTCGTCGGCCACCATCACCCGCAGTCGCTCGGGCCGGCCGGTCTGGGTCGCTTCCTCGCCCTGGTCCGACTCGTCGCCCTGCTCTGTTCGCTTCGGTGTCACGGGACCTCCGGGGATCCGGGGCGCCGGCGGCTCACGGCGAGCCGGCGGGTTCCTGGCCGCCCTTGGACGATTTTAGACGACCGCCCCCCGAGATCAGCTGGGTTCGCCTCTTCGTGTTGTGGTCACGCACCTGTCGCTCCAGCTTCTCCACCAGCTGATCGAGGGCGGAGTCGACGTCGTCGCCCTGGGCCTTGGCTCGGAACGTGCGCCGCGGGGTCTCCAGGGCTCCCTCCACCCGCTTGATCCCGCCCAGCCTGGGGTTTCGCTCGGTCAGGATCTCCACCTCCAGGCGCAGCACCCGGGGCTCCATCCGCTCCAGCCTCGACAGCTTTCGGGCGGCGGTGGTGCGCATGTGGTCGGTGATGCGGGTTCCGCGGCTCTTCATGACGAGATCCATCCGCCCACTTCCTCCCCCCACACGGGGCCGCCCGGCCGGCGCTCGGTCCGGGTGGGTCGTGGGCTCACGCCTGGCTGACCTGGTCTTTGACCCCACACTCGCCTGCGGAGGGGTTCGCCGTCCAGCGGACGCCTTAGCACCTTCTCCCGTACGGACTCGCCGCCCGGGGCAGGGCTTACATCTAAACCGCACCATGCTCAGCGACCAACGGTCGCCTTACGTGGGTCGTTTCGCCTGCGACTGGCATCGACTACCGGGAGGATGTCCCCCGGGCAACCACAGACCCAGGCGTGAGCCCGCCGCGAGTATAGCGAGCGGGGAGTGGCGCAGGGACGGCCCTGGCCGCCGTGAGCACGGTGACGTGGCGGGCGCCCGCTTCCCGCAGGGCGCGGGCGCACGCCCCCGCCGTCGCGCCCGTGGTGAGCACATCGTCGACCAGGATCACTCGGGCCGGGCACGGCCCCACCGGGCGGAACGCGCCGGCCATCGCCGCCCGGCGCTCCTCGCCCCTCCGCCTGGCCTGCGGCGGCAGGTCGAGCGTCCGCTCCAGGAGCGGGACGGTGCCGACGGACGACGCGGCACTCACCGCCTCCGCGAGGGCCCGGGCCTGGTCGAAGCCTCGCTCGGACAGGCGCCGGCGAGACAGCGGCACCCACGTGACCGCGTCCGGTTCGGCCGAAGGTGGCCACACCGCCACCATCGCGCCACCGAGCGCGGCCGCCACCGGACGCCATCCGGCGAACTTCAACCGGTGCACGGCATGACGAGCCGGGCCATGGAACAGGAACGGGGCCCTGGTCAGGTCGATCTCCGCAGGAGGACACTCCGGGCATCGGGGCCGCGCGCCGCTCCACGGAACGCCGCAGCGCTCGCACCACGGCGGGGAAAGGGCGATCAGTTGGGCGCCGCATCCGGCGCAGAACGGCCAGGGCCCGGAGCCACACCCCGCGCAGCGGTTGGGGAACAGGACGTCGAGCAGCCGCCCGAGCACGGGGCGAACCTAGCGCGGGGCACCGACATCACAAGATCGACGAGGGACGGGCCGCGAAGGCGGGACCGGCCTACGGCAGCCGAATGTCGAGGGTGCCCTGCCCGGCCCGGGATGGACCCTTCACCTCGATGCGAAGGCTCGAGTGAGCCCGGAGCAAGGGGTAGGCCACCACCTTGCCCCGCCCGCTCGTCGCGTCGAAGTCGGACTCGAGAACGGGGAGTCGCCCGCCGTCGGCGGACAGCCGTACCGTGACCGGCTCCGGCGGGGTCACCAAAACGTGGACCTTGATCGAGTCACCCCCGCAATCGATCTGCTCCACCTTCACGGTGGCGCCCCCGGGGAGATCGATCGCCCGGCCCACCTGAACCTGGCCCCGCCGGAGCGTCGCTCTCGGCCAGGCGACGGAGAATCGCCTGCCTCCGGGGAACGTCCAGGGCCTGCCGTCGACGTCGAGCTCGCACTCGAGCTCGTACCACCCAGGGTCCATGTCGGTGACCGCCATCTCGAACGGCACGAAGACGTCCCGCCGCGGCGCCACGTCGAGGGTCGCGGCCGTCATGGCGATGGGATGGGCCTGCGCGCCTCCGATCGCCACCACCCGTGCCTCGCGGAACACCACCTGGTGCGGGTTGGGATCCTCGCCCCGGATGATGAACGCGCCTTTGACGGTCGCGGGGAACCGCTCGAACCTGGCGCGGACCGAGACGGGCTCGCTCACGCCGCCCCCGGCTAGGTCCCCTGCTGCCACGACCGCAGGTACTCCTGCTGTTCCGCCGTGAGCTCGTCGATCTCGATCCGCATGGCGCGCAGCTTCAGCGTTGCGACCTCGCCGTCGATCTCGGCCGGCACCGGGTAGACGCCGGGCGAGAGCAAGCCCCTGTTCTTCACCACCCACTCTACGGAGAGGGCCTGGTTGGCGAACGACATGTCCATGACCGCCGCGGGATGGCCTTCCGCCGCGGCCAGGTTCACCAGCCGTCCCTCGGCCAGCAGGTGGAGCCGTCTCCCGTCGGCCAGCCGATACTCGTCGACGAACTCGCGGATGCGCCGCTTGCCCGACGCGAGACCCTCGAGAGCGGCCTTGTCGATCTCCACGTCGAAGTGGCCGGCGTTGGCCATGACCGCGCCGTCTCGCATGACCTCCAGGTGCTCACGCCCGATCACCCCGCGATCCCCGGTCACGGTGACGAACACGTCGCCGATCCGGGCCGCGTCGCGGAGGGGCATCACCCCGTAACCCTCCATCGCGGCTTCGAGCGCCCGGATGGGATCGACCTCGGTCACGACCACCTTCGCGCCCATTCCTCGCGCTCGCGATGCGACGCCCCGGCCGCACATGCCGTAGCCGCACACCACGACGGTCCGGCCGGCGAGCAACAGGTTCGTGGCCCGCATGATCGCGTCGATCGTGGACTGCCCGGTGCCGAACCGGTTGTCGAACAGGTGCTTGGTGTCGGCGTCGTTCACCGACACGATGGGGTACTTGAGCGCCCCGTCGTTCGCCATCGCCCGGAGCCGGATGATCCCGGTCGTGGTCTCCTCCGTCCCCCCGATGACCTCCTGGAGCTGGTCCTGACGCTCCCGGTGCAGCAGGCTCACCAGGTCGGCCCCATCGTCCATCGTCACGTTGGGCCGGTGGTCCAGGACGGCGTTGATGTGCCGGTAGTAGGTCTCGTTGTCCTCGCCCTTGATCGCATAGACGTCGATCCCGCTCTGATCGCAGATCGCCGCCGCCACGTCGTCCTGGGTGGACAGGGGGTTCGACGCGCAGAGGGCCACCTCCGCGCCCCCGGCCTTCAGGGCGTCGACGAGGTTGGCGGTCTCGGTCGTGACGTGCATGCACGCCCCGATCCTGATCCCCTCGAGGGGTCGCTCCTTCTCGAACCGCTCCCGGACCAGCGCCAGGACGCCCATCTCCCCCGCGGCCCACTCGATACGCTCGCGCCCCTTCTCGGCCAGGCCGAGGTCCTTCACGTCGCAGTCCATCCCGCTCCTTTCGAAAGCACGTCGGCGATCACGGCGCCGATGGCCCCGGCCATTGCATCCGATGCCTTCAGGACCTCCTCGTGGCTCACCTCGACGCCCACCTTGTTCGTGACGAAGAACAACCCGAGCACCCGCATCCCGAGCGCCCGGGCCGGGACGGCCTCGGGGACCACCGACATCCCGACCACCGCGGCACCGGAGGATCGGAGGAACTCGATCTCGGCGGGGGTCTCATAATTCGGCCCGGACGTCGCCGCGTAGACCCCTCGCTCGACCGGGACCCCCAGACGTTCCGCGGCCTCGACGGCAAGGTCCGAGAGCTTCTCGTCGTAGGCCCCCACCATGTCCACGAACGGTGGCGTCCCATCCGGGTACCGCCATCCGTGGAGCGGGCTCACCCCCATGAAGTTGATGTGATCGGTGCCCACGACCAGGTGCCCGGTGTCCAGTCCCTCGGCGATCCCTCCGGTCGCGGCGGTCAGGATGACCGTCCCCGCGCCGAGCAGCCGGGCAAGCCGGACTGGGAGCGCGCAGGCCGGCATGTCGTTCCCCTCGTAGAAATGGATCCGCCCCCGGAAGGCCGCCGCGGGGATCCCGGCCAGCTTCCCCAGGACCAGGCGCCCGGCATGGCCGGGCACGGTCGGCCGAGGGAACCCGGGCAGCTCCGCGAAGGAGAACGACGCCTCCTCGACCAGGCCTTCCGTCGCCCCGCCGAGGCCCGATCCGAGGATGATGGCCACCGCGGGGGCAAACGCCGTCTGGGACCGGACCACCTCGGCCGCCTGATCGGCGAAGGAGTCGCGCGGCCCGGGCAGCCCCGGCACGCCTCAAGCCTCCGCGAGCGCTCGCTTGACGCGCTCGATGGCCTCGATCGGCGTGGGGTCGACGCCCCGGGCGATGCCCAGATAGCTCGTCGTGAAGTCTCCGAGGAGCGCGAGCGAGAGGAACCGGGACAGTGCCGATCCTCCCGACGCCCACACCTCCTCGACGGACGCGCCGGCGGACCTGGCGATGTCGAGGGACGGCGCGAATCGGGCGGCGACGTCCGGAGGCTCACCCTCGTGCCGAAGGGCCACCAGGAACGAACGTGACCCGGCCCCCTGCGACCACCCGACCACCTCGTTGTGGTCCAGCTCGGGAAGGGACGACGCCCACGCCGGGACCTTGGCGTTCTCGTTGAACTGCGTCTTCCACCTGCCGGCGGCGACCGAGCCGATGCCCTCGCCCCCCCACACCACCGGGGTCCGGTCCCCTATCCGGCCGGCCAGGCGCTTGGCCGGGTTCACCTCCGACGGGGCCGACGGCGCGCACGTCGCGGCGAGCGCGGCGAGCTCGGCCGTGGCCACCTCCACGTCGTGCTCCAGCGGGGGGAGGAACCCCACCGCCTCGAGCACGCCGAGCGCCCCGAGCGCGATGTACCCCAGGGCGGCCCGAGGCATGAACCCGTCCGGCAGCGCCACGCGAGCCAGCTCCAGCTCCTGGGCTCGAGCCGCGAGCTCGCCACCGGAGGCGATGGCGATCACGCGGCATCCGCGCTTCACGGCCTCCTCGAAGCACGCGAGCGCCTCCGCCGTGCCCCCCGAGTAGGAGGATGCCAGCACGAGGGAGTGCGGCCCGCAGAACTCGGGCAGCTCGGAAGTCCGGACGACCACCACTGGCACCGGGAGCCGGTCCGCGTACATGGCCCTGATCATGTCGCCGGCCACGGCCGAGCCACCCATCCCGCAGAACGCGATTGACCGAACGTCCTGGACGTCGGGCAGCGGCGCGGCACGCCGGCCCAGGCGATAGCCCTCGCGACAGTGCTCGGAAAAAGCCGCCACGTTCGCCAGCATCCCGCCCGGATCGCCGGCCCGAACGGCCTGCTCGTCGTCGAGGTCGATCACCGGCGCTTCTTCTTCGTGCCCGGCTTCTCCGCCTGGTCGATCAGCATCACGGGGATCCCGTCGCGAACCGGATACCGGTAGCCGCACATCCGGCACACGATGACCTGTTCCTCGCTGAGGTAATCGATATCTCCCCGGTCGTTGGGACACACGAGGATCTCGAGCAGCTCGGGATCGACCGTCACGGTCCCTCTCCCTCGGCCCTGATGATGTCCAGCACGGCCTGGGTCCCTTCCTTCAGGCGCTCCTCGGTCTTGGCCTCGACGTTCAGCCGCAGGAGCGGCTCGGTGTTGGACGGGCGGACGTTGAACCACCAGTCGTCGAACTCAACCGTCAGGCCATCGGTTCGATCCTCGCGCCCCTCGGCGAATGCCGCGGCGATCCTCTCGATGGTCCCCTGCTGGTCGAGGACCGGCGTGTTGATCTCACCGGAGCTCTTGTACCGACGGAACGGCTCGAGCAGCTTCGACAGCGGCCCGCCCGCCTTCGACAGCTGCTCCAGGACCACGACCGCGGCGATCAGCCCCGAATCGGCCCGGTAGTTGTCGCGGAAGTAATAGTGGCCGGAATGCTCCCCGCCGAACACGGCCCCGGTCTCCGCCATGACCTGCTTGATGAACGAGTGGCCCACGCGAGTTCGGACCGGGGTGCCCCCGTTCTCCAGGATCACCTCGGGGACGGCCCATGAGCAGATCAGGTTGTAGACGATCGGCGCGCCCGGATAGCGCTTCAACATGGCCTGTGCCACGAGGGCCGTGACCTCGGATCCCGATACGCCCTCGGCCCGCTCGTCGACCAGGAATACCCGGTCCGCGTCACCGTCGAAGGCCAGGCCGATGTCCGCGCCTTGCTCCAGGGCGGTCCGCTTCAGGTCCTGCTGATTCTCGGGCTGGATGGGGTCGGCCGGGTGGTTGGGGAAGGTACCGTCGAGCTCCGGATACAGATGCACGAAGGTCACCGGCAGCCGCGCCATGACCGGTGGGACGACCAGGCCACCCATCCCGTTGGCGGTATCCGCCACGACCGTCAGCGGTTCGATGCTCGACGGGTCGATGAACGACAGGACATGCTCGACATAGGCCTCGAGCATTCGTCGACGCTCGACCGTCCCCTGCGACGGGGCCTGCGGGTACTCGTCCTGCTCGGCCATCGCTCGGATCTCGCCGAGTCCCGTGTCCTGCCCCACCGGCTTGGCCCCGGCCAGGCAGAACTTCAGGCCGTTCCACTGCGGTGGGTTGTGGCTGGCGGTGAGCATCACGCCGGGAACGTCGAGAGCCCCCGACGAGAAGTACAGGAGATCGGTGGAGGCAAGTCCGAGGTCCACGACGTCGACGCCTCGCGCGGCGATGCCCTCGTGGATCGCGGACGCGAGCGATGGCGACGAGAGGCGACAGTCGTGACCCACGGCGATCCGGGGCGCCGCCGCCCACTCGGCGAAGGCCGATCCGATGCGCCGAGCGACGTCCTCATCGAGATCGTCGGGGACGATCCCCCGGACGTCGTAGGCCTTGAAGATGCGGCTCAGGTCCCGATGCGGTGCCACTGACCGCATCCTACTGAAGATGGGCCGGCGCTAGTCCTTCGGTGCGACGGTCCCGATGACGGACTGGAGCGGCACGGCACGCCCGTCGCGATACCACCACTTGGCCTCACACAGGTGGCAGGTGGTGAACGCGAGCTCACGGCCCCCCACGGACATGGTGATGGAGATCAGGTCGCCCTGCTCACACACCGGGCAGGTGCCCTCCGTCCGCTCGTCCATGTCCATATGGTCGGCGAATACCGGCCGTTCGACCATAGCCTCTTGACCTCATTTCATGCTCCCCAACTGGCCAGGTCGTACCGTCGGCCACCGACCTGGTCGCGGCCCCGCGGGAGGGATGGCGCGGCTCACCCTCGGGGGAGGCCGAACGGCGGCGTCGACGGGGGGGCGCGGGCCTCTACGGGTGCGCCGTCGGCACCGGCACCCGCTCGTCGAGCACGCGCCACCCGACGGGGGGCCGGAGTCGCTCGACGTGCTGCGAGCACAGGTCGACCAGGTTCGGGTTGGGCTCGGGGACCAGGTCGCCGATCACCACGACCCGTCGCTCGTAGGACAGGCCCACCGTGGCCACGGCCTCGTCGGTGCAGCGCATCTTGGCGCAGATTCGCACGGACCGCATGCTAGATCACACGGTTGTGATTCTCAAGCAGCCGTGCCGGGCTTTCATTCTTGGAGCGTCCGAGGGCCGGTTAGGGCTTGATGATGACCTTGGTCCCAACCGGGACGAGCGGGTACAGCTCCTCGGAGTCCGAGATGTACATCCGGATGCACCCGTGGGACGCGTAGCTCCCGATCGAGTACGACGCGTACGTCCCGTGGATCCGGATGCCCGGTGCCGAGAGGTAGAGCGCCCTGGTCCCGAGGGGGTTGCCCGGGCCGGGCGGGATGTACAGGGGCTCGCCCGCCCCCCAGCCGTCGGGCGCCGGGTTGTACCAGCCGGGGTTCTCCACCTTGTTGACGACGTCCCACGACCCCACCGGGGTGCTGTAGCCGGGGGCGGCAGTGGCCACGGGGTACTGCTTCTCCACCTTGAACCCGTCGTACAGGTACAGCTCGTTCTCGGACAGGTCCACCACGACGGTCTTGCCGAGCGTCTCCGCGGTCACCTTCGGCTGCACGGCCTTGACCGGAACCTGGACCGTGGAGAGCTGGCCGTCGAGGGCCTTCAGGATGCGAGCCGTCGCGGCTTCGGCTTTCAGCTCCTCGCCCGGCTTCGGCTTCAGCATCACCAGCTCGCCGTCGACCAGGTCGATGCCGGCGTCAACCGCCGGCTCCGCCACCTCGTCGTACGCCTGCTGGACGAACGCGCGGACCTTGGCCTGGTCGTGCGCGTACCCCACGCGGATGTCGAGGTCCACGGGCTGGCCGGCCACCCGGTGGAAGACGCGGGAGAGGAGTGAAAGCCGGTCCGCCGCGGCGAAGGCCTGGTCCACCGCGCCGTCCACGTCCGCTCGCGTCCCGAGCGCCGCCGGCGTGACGTGCCAGGAGTATCCGGCCGCGGTCACGACGAGGTCGCCGGCAAGCGAGGTGTCGGCCCGGGCGGTCACGGCGCGGATGGCCTGGTCGCGGGTCATGCCGCCCACGGCGATGCCCTCGACCTTGACGCCGGGCAGGATCCTCGTGCGACTGGAACGGTCGTACCCGTACGCGGCGAAGGCCGTGCCCGCGCCGAGCAGGACGGCGATGAGGACGGCCAGGAGCCCCATCCACCAGGCTCGGCCGAACATCTTCCTCGAGTGTTTGCCCTGCGCCATTACCTCGGTCCCGTTTCCCCAGTATCGGCCGGTGGTGCTGCCGTACGAAGCCGCGCGCCGGCCGAGAAGCTCGCCGCCGCGTTCATCATACGGATGCATACCCCGCGGGTCACGACGGTACCCATGCTTGTGGGATCGGCACTCCCAATGAGACCGCGTAGGTCGCGAACCCATCCTGCCCGAGCGAGTACGACGCCGCCGCGGGGACAAGGGTTCCCGACTCCGCCGCGAGCACGATCGCGGCGAAGGGCTCGGCCGCGACGAACAGCTTGGGTCCGGCGACGGTACGTCCCGGTGGGACCGTGACCGTGACGGATGGCGGGACGGACCCGGGTGTCGAAGGAAGGAGCGACAGCCTCACGACTGCGGGAACGTCGCCCGGGTTGGTGAGGATCAAGCCGGGGTGAACCGGCGTGCCGGCGACGGAAGGCAGGACCACCCACGCGCCTGAAGGCGCCGACGTGCCGGCCGTCGATCCCTGGTCCGCGGAGACGCCGAGGGTCCGAAGGGCAACCGCCACGCCCGGTGTCGACCGGACGTCGATGGCGGAGGGTCCTTCCATGGTCAGGGGGTATGGCTGCGCGGATGCGGCGTTCGGCGCGTTCTGCACCAGGCTTCCCAACGGCTGCGAGTTCTCTTTCGAGAGCAGGGTGGCCTGGAGCTTCGGGCGGGCCTCCCCCGTGTTCATCACCACGAGGGTGGACGCTCCCTGCGCGAAGCCGGCCGGAAGGATCGTTCGTTCGGGTGGGGAACCGGCCACGCCGATGCTGCTCCTGATCCCGCCGAGTTCCGCCAGGCCGAGCGAGGCCGCCGCGACCCGGCCAACCTTGACGTCGACGAGCGTCGAGACGGCTCCCTCCCCCAGGGCCTTGGCGTTCAGCCGGAATGCCCGGCTCCGGCGCGGCGCGAGCACCACGTTCGTCCAGGATCCCGCGGTGATCGGCGCGCGCTTCTGCGTGTACAGGGTGAGCGTGAAGATGGCGCCGGTGGCGAAGGGGTTCATGATGACCACGTAGGCATCCTGGCGTTCGGTCGTCAGCCCATCCGGCACGAACCACCGCTCCGCGGCCCGGGGGAGGCACGGCTCGGCGGCCACGCCCTTCTCTCCCCCGCCGGCGTGGATAACCCATCCAGCCGCCACCCATCCTCCGAAGTACTCGATGAACGTTGCGCTGTCCCTCTCCTCGGCAGACTCGTTGACCAGGAGCTCAGCTCCCGGCTGCACGGTGAGCGACTGGGGTGTCGAGGGCCGTCGTCCCGAGAGTCCGGTCACCCGAACCTGCACCGGCTCGGTCCCTGGATTGGCCAGCTCCAGGGTGACGGCCCACTCGGGGCCGCCCCCGTGAGGGCAGAACCACGCGCCCGAGGGAGCCGCCTCCGACGAGGCTGCGGCAGAGGCCTTCGGCCCCACCTCCCGCTGGAGGTACACGCCCCCGGCGACGAAGACCGCCAGGACGAGGAGCGCCCAGCCGACCTGGCCGCGGAACCTCATCGGACCACCGGCCGCCGCGTGATCCACAGCACGGCGAGCCACAACAGGGCCAGCGCGATCATCTCCGAGGACCGGATCCACTGATCGGCATAGGTCAGCCGAACGCGACCCGGCGCCGCATCGAACCCGATCCCCCAGCCGAACGCGGGCTCCGTCCCGAGGGTTCGCCCCCCCGTCTGCACGCGCCAACCGCCTTCGTCCTGGTGCGAGACGAACCCGAAGCCCCCGGCGGACGTGCCACCGAAGCCGCCCGGGAGCCGCCCGAGCGCCGTCACGTCGGGGGGAGGAAGGGACGCGATCGGCTCGAGCTCCGAGCCGCCGGCGGCATCGGCGAACGGGCTCGACGACGTCACGAACGCGGGCGGCAGGGCCCGGGCGTTGTCGTAGATGACGAGCCCGCCGGCCGGGGTCAGGTTCAGGTCGAGCTGCGCATCGAGCCGGGCGGCGGCGGCGGCGGGGAGATCGCCTTCCCCGGCGACGATGAACCGGATGGCCAGAGGAGAAAGGAGCGCGCCGCCGTGGCTCGTCTGGCCCGCCAGGAGCTCGGTGAGCGACCGCCGGAGGTAGTCGTAGCCCGCTCCCTCCTGGCTCCTCCCGATGTCCAGGGCGGTGATCCCGTCCCGGTCGGTGACGGCGAAGCGGACCGAGGCCGGTCCGGCGTCCACCACGCCTCGGGGGTCGCCACCCGGCGCCGGGAAGGGGTCGCCGCTCCGGGCGCCGATCCACAGGATCCGGAAGTCCCCCGGCTCGTTCGAAACGAGCGGCCACGCCGAGGGCAGCCTGTTCGGACCGATCGTCCAGTTGCCCAGGGCCGACTGGAACGTCTGGCCCACCAGGCCGCCGGCGAGGAGCAGCGCGACGACGCCGGCGGCCACCTGGCGGTACCCGAACGCCTCGCGCTCGATGCCCGAGCCGACGGAGGCCAGGCCGTAGGCGACGACGGCTGCCTCGGCTGCGGCCGCGAGGGCGAGATAGGCCGGGGCATTGGTGAGGGGCGCCGGCAGGTATCCGGCCGCGGAGGCCCACGCCAGGAAGACCCCGCCGACGGCGGCAAGCGTCGCCCGCCAGGCGCGAACCCGGTACCCCGGCCCGACCAGGCTGAACGCGACGAGGGCGGCGGCGGGGAGGAACCAGGCCACAGGCCAGGTCCCCGGACCCGGGCCCGGCGCCAGCCTGGCGAGCAGGGAGAAGCTCGGCTCGCCCACCAACGAGGAGAGCTCCGAGGCCGGCGACGTCGCGATGTCGGGGACCGCGGGAGCCACCAGGATGGCCGCAACCGCCGTGGCCACGGCGGCCAGGGCCAGCCCACGGCCCCGGGACCGGCCCGCGATCAACTGGAGCGCGGCCAGCGCTGCGACGGGCAGGAGGATGCCGGGGAAGAACGCAACACCGATGGCCAGCGCGGATCCCATCCCCACCACGAAGCGGAAAGAGGAGCCCGGCGAGCCCCGCCCGAAGGCGGCGTCCAGCCGGTCCGCGACCGCCGGCAGGACCGCCAGCGCCACGAGCACCTCGATCCGCCCCTCGGAGAACGCCCAGAAGACCGTGGCGGAGAGCGAGTAGGCGGCCGCCGCGACCACGGCGGCCACGCGCTGCCCGGTCTGGCGGAGCATCGAGCGGTACAGCACGAGGCCGGCGACCGGCGGCAGCAAGGCCAACAGGAGTTTCTGAGCTATGCCCGTGCTGGCGAAGGAGACCGCGGACAGCCCACCGAGCGCGCCGAGCGCGGGGCTCGCGGCCTGGGACCCGCCGAGCACCGTGGTCCGAAACCCCGACAGGAGCTCATGGAAGAACCCCGTGGGTCCGGAAGGAAACGCGGCGAGGGCCCCGCCCTGCATGACCTCCGGTCCCACCAGGAACCGGTAGGCCAGGGCCATGATGCCGAGACCCAGGGTCCAGGCCACGAGCACGGGGTGCTCACCGGCAAGCGACGCGAAGCGAGCGCGGACCGGCGGCCGCTCCACCTCCTCCTCCAGCTCGATCTGCTCCCCCAGGATCCGTTCGGCTTCCACGAACCACCTCGGCGGGCGAAAGAACTCCGACTCCATGAACCTGCGGATGTTGCGGTCCGGGATCGTCCGCACCGACTGCGCTCTGACCCGCCGTCGGACCGTCGAGGGCAGGTGGGCCAGGTTCCACGCCCATGCCGCGAGCAGCTCGTAAGCCTCCTCGAGCCGGCGGGTCACCGCGAGGTAGGCCAAGCGCACGGCCTCGATCACCAGATGGAGGGGAAGGAGCCACAGGAGCGAGAGCGCCCCGTAGTTCTTCAGCATGGAGCCCACCGCCACCCGTTCGGCGTGGTAGTTGGGGCCGCGCTCGTGGGCCACGCCCCGCCCTCCGCCGTCCACGGCCCCGCGGTGCCGGGCCTGGGCCAGCGGCGTCATGAGGACCCGGAAGCCGGCGAGGCGGGCCCGCCAGCAGAAATCGAGGTCGTCGTGGTGCCCGGCGTAGCGCTCGTCGAAGGGGCCGGTCCGCTGCCAGGCCTCCCGGGAGATGAGCATGGCGCAGGAGGAGACGTACAGGACCTCAAGGATCCTGTCGTATTGGCCCTGGTCCAATTCGCCGTCCTGCAGCGGGGTATGGGGATGGCCGAACCGGTCGGTGGACCGACCCACCTCGCGGAGCACGGCTGGGTCGTCCCAGTCCACGACCTTGGGTCCGACGATGCCGACCCGCTCCACTCCTTTGAGGCCCTCGGCGGCCTCCACCATCCGAGTCACCGCGTCGGGAGCCAGGGCCGCGTCGTCGTGAAGGACGAGGACGTAGTCGGCGGCCCTGGCCACCGGGAGGTCCAGGGCGGCACGCAGCGCGCCGGACAACCCTCGGTCCTCCGGGAGCGCGATGACCCGCTGCGTTCCAAGGGCCTGCTCGACGATCTCGCGAGACCCGTCGGTCGAACCGCCGTCGACGGCGACCACGCCGAGCCTGGGATGGGTCTGGCCGGCCAGGGAGCGAAGGCTCTCCCTCAGCCAGCGAGCTCCGTTGCTCACCACCAGCACCACGAGGACGCTCGGGGTGCGGACGGCGTCGGCTACCGGAGAGCGATCGGCTGTCGTGGTGACCATCGGGTGCGCGTGCGCGGCGCGCAGCCTAGCACGCGACGGGCTCGGAAAACCGAGGAAGGGGGGCCGATACGCCCCCCTTCCCGGAGAAAACGGGTGAGCCGCGGGCTACTTCTTCTTCGCGGCGGTCCGCTTCTTCGCCGTCGACGACTTCGCGGGCCGCCTCTTCGCGGTGCGCTTCCTCGCCGTGGTGGTCTTCTTCGCTGTGCGCCGCCGCTTCACGGTCCGCTTCTTCGCGGCCACCTTGCGCTTGACGGTCCGCTTCTTCGCGGCCACCTTGCGCTTGACGGTCCGCTTCTTCGCGGCCACCTTCCGCTTGACGGTCCGCTTCTTCGCGGCACCCTTCCTCTTCGCGGTCGATCTCTTCTTTGCGGGAGACATCGGTCACCCCCTTTCGATGATCAGGACGCCATACGCTTCAGGCGTCGTCGTTCCCGCTCGCTCATCCCTCCCCACACCCCATACCGCTCATCGCGGCGAAGGGCGTAGTTGAGGCACTCGATGCGAACGGGACAGTCAGCGCAGATCCGCTTGGCCTCCCTCGAAGACCCTCCCTTCTCGGGGAAGAAGATCTCGGGATCGTGCTCTCGGCAGCGGGCCCGTTCTTGCCATGGGATGTAGTGATGCACCGCTCTCTCCCCCCGCAAATCACACGCCTGTGATTCTGAGGGATTCCTCCCCTCCTTGACAAGAGGGAATTCCTCATTTGTTGGCGCATCTCCACATACGTCTCCCGCATGGAATGTTCGACAGAGAAACCTCAGGTTTCAAGACATTTCGGACAGAATTTTGCCAGTCAACCCTATTGACCAAGCAGGTCAAGGTGATTGACGGAAATGGAGGTTTCGGGGGGATTTCAGGCCCGTGCGGGTGCTGCGAGCTCCGTCGGATCCACGATCCGCGGCACGTTGAAACGATTGCGCTGCACGCGTCCGTACGTGGTCGTGCGCTCCGCGGGAACCCGGCCGATGGCCCGGATGGCTTCCTCGAACTGCAACGGCTCCATGCGAATCCCCCATTCCGCTCCGGCCATCCGACTGATGGTCTCCTCCATCAGCGTCCCGCCGAAGTCGTTCGCTCCTCCCCGAAGGATCATCTGGCACGCTTCGACACCCATCTTGACCCACGAGACCTGGATGTTGGGGATCGCGCCGTCGAGCAGGACCCGGGCCACCGCGTGCATCCGAAAGTTTTCCACAATCGTGGCGCCCGGCCTGGCGCGTCCCGCGAGATAGATCGGCGCGTTCTGGTGCACGAACGGGAGAGGCACGAACTCGGTGAATCCCCCGGTGTCCTCCTGGATCCTGCGGATGCGTCGAATGTGGAAAACCCAATGCGGAGGCGCGTCCACGTGCCCGAACATGATCGTCGACGAGGAGCGGAGGCCCAGCGCGTGCGCGGTCCTGACGATCTCCTCCCACGTGTCGGCGGGGAGTTTGCCCTTGGTCAACACCCAGCGAACGTCGTCGTCCAGGATCTCGGCGGCCGTCCCCGGGATGGTCCCCAGGCCATGGCCCCGGCACTCCTCGAGGAACTCGCGGAAGGAGATCCCGAGCTTCGTGCTGCCGTTCAGTACCTCCATGGGGCTGAAGGCGTGGATGTGGATATCCGGGGCAGCCGCCTTCACCGCGTCGAGGAGGTCGAAGTAGAACGTACCCGGGAGGTCGGGGTGGATCCCGCCCTGCATGCACACCTCGGTGGCTCCCCAATCTCGCGCCTCGCGCGTCCGGTCCGCCACCTCCTGGAGGGTCAGCGTGTAGGACTCCGGATCCACCTCCCGTTGCGCGAACGCGCAGAACCGGCACCCCACGTAGCAGACGTTGGTGAAGTTGATGTTGCGGTTCACGACATAGGTGATCTCGTCGCCGACCGCCTCTTCGCGCAACCCGTCCGCCA
>VAYX01000018.1 GCA_005885325.1 Actinomycetota bacterium | reverse complement strand
GTCCGAGGATCGAGACGATCATCCCGAAGACGACGAAGACGATGAGCGTCTTGTGTGTCGTTCGCATTCGCCATGCTCGTTGTGGAAGAGGGCCAAACACACGCGTGACCCTTGCCATGAGAAGTTGCCGTTCTCGGCGTCGGTTTCGGTACCGCCTCATACCCTCTCCCTCGCTCACATTCAGTCGGGCGCAACCCGCCAGACGTGGTGGGCCCCCTCGTCCCCCAATCAGGGACCCCAATCATGTAGACAACCACCTATAAGCAGTAGGCCTGGTGGCCTACGAATGGTCGGCGGTGGAGCACTATCTGGCAATGGCTGGGGGCCTAGGTCTTTGTACCTATATTCCGTGGTGAGGAGCCCTGTCCCCCTGTCGCCCGCACCTCGCCTCAGGCACAAGAAGGGCAGCGAAACGACTTCGAGGCCTTGCGCCTGCTGGCATACTTCCGCCTATGGCCAACATCACGACGACGCTGATCGATTCCTACCTCCAAGAGCTGTGGGACCTCCACGGGACAGACCTGCTGGTTACCGTCGGGGCCCCGCCGCTCCTCCGGGTGGACGGGGCACCCCGGCCCGCGACCGGCTCATCGAAGCTCGACCCCGACGAGGTCGAGAAGATCGTCCTCATGGTCCTGCCCGAGAAGCTCCACGAGGAGTACCACGCCTCGCATGACGTGGACTTCTCGTTCAACTGGGAGGGGAAGGCCCGGTTCCGGGCCAACGCGTTCATGCAGCGGGGGTCCGCAGGGCTCGCACTCCGGCTGATCCCGTTCGAGATCCCCTCGTTCGAAGACCTGGGGCTCCCGCCGGTGATCGAGCACTTCGTCACCATCCGGCAGGGCTTCGTACTTGTGACCGGTCCGACCGGGGCGGGCAAGTCAACGACGCTCGCCTCGATGATCGACTACATCAACGACCACCGGGCCTGCCACATCATCACCATCGAGGACCCTCTCGAGTACGTCCACCGGCACAAGAAGGCCGCCGTGAACCAGCGGGAGGTCGGCCAGGACACGGTCTCGTTCCCTCGGGCCCTCCGCTCGGCCCTGCGAGCCGACCCCGACGTGATCCTGGTCGGCGAGATGCGGGACCTCGAGACGATCCAGACGACCCTCAGCCTTGCCGAAACGGGACACCTGGTCTTCGCCACCCTGCACACCAACGACACGGCGCAGGCAGTGGACCGCATCGTCGACGTGTTTCCCACGGATAACCAGAACCAGGTCCGGGTGCAGCTCGCCAACACGCTGGCGGGGATCGTCTATCAGCAGCTCCTCCCCAGGATCGGCGGAGGGCAGGTCGCGGCCTTCGAGGTTCTGGTCGCCACCCACCCCGTGCGGAACCTGATCAGGGGTGGCAAGAGCCACCAGATCCGAAACGTGGTGGCCACCGGGGCCCAGGATCAGATGCAGACCCTCGAGACAGCCCTGTCCGATCTGGTGGCCCGCGGGATCGTCACCTATGAGGAGGCGGTCGCGAGGAGCACCTACCCCAAGGAGGTCATCAAGCCCCGCACAGGGCAGGCCGTCCAGTCCGTGGCCGCCTCCTAAAAAGAGCGAGAGCCCGGCTTTCGCCGGGCTCCCACCCCTTGATAGCTGCCGGGCTCTGCTAACTAACAGCCCGTAGCGATGACGTCCCCTTGCACGGCAGGTACCGCAGGATCCGCAACGGGGTAGTACGTGATCGTCCACGGACCCGTAGTCCCCCCACCCGTATGCACATCGCTCGTCGCTGGGGCGGGGCCATTGGCAGCGGTGGTCCCCGTGAAGCCGGTGTCCCAACGGAGGAACACGGCGGAACCTGAGGTGAGGTTTGGCACGAGGTGACCGGGGAAGTTCCCGGTCTGCGTGCGGTATGCCTCGACCGCAGTCGTGATGCTGCTGAGATCCGCCTTGCACGCCGCCACGTTGCCTCGGTCAGTGATGCCGCGGACCGAGAAGATCACGATACCGGCGAGGACGCCAAGGATGATGATCACGATCATCAACTCGATCAGGGTGAAGCCCCCCTGATCCTCTCGTGCGCGCCTTACGCGCTCGTTCATACCTTCTCCTTTGCTGAGTCAATTTCCGACAAATCTGGGTCGTGCCTTGCTTGGCCGCCCCTGCGCTGCCACCCCCTTTCGGCGCGGCCATCCCGCCGCCGGGAGAGCCCTCTCCCCCATTTGGTCTCCGACGGGGGAGCCGGCCTACCGGTAGTAGTCGTGTTGACCTACGAATGGTGGGTCGAGAAGGGGAGGTTGTAAATCGCGGAAGACCTAGGTCTTTCGACCGATATTCTCGAGCTCAACCTCCGGCCGAGGTTGAACTGGCTAGGGACACGCTCCGTTTATCTGGCAGACGGTCCAGGAGAGGACGTCGACGGCCGGCGGTCCACTTCCCGAGGTGCTGTCGTGGAACAGCACCGTGGCCTGGATCTTGGGGACGGTCCCAACCGAGGCCGTGAACTGCACCTTTCGATCCAGGTCGGTCGGATTTGCGAGCGATTTGCACGTCACGGTGGCCGCCACCCCTGCGGGATCCGTGTAACTGAAGGTGATGCACGGAACGGCGCCGTAGGCACCGGCGCTGAGACCACTGGGTGTACCACCGGGTGTGCGCGCATACTGGATCGCCCCGTCCATAGCACTGTCGGCGGCGTAGCGCGCGGCTCGATCCTCGCCGAGGCGTTGGGTCGCAAGCAGGTTGGTGGTGGCGAAACCGAGCATCGCCGCGATCACCAGGCCGAAGAAGACGAGGAACGCCAGCGCGAGGATCAGCGCCTGGCCGTCCTCGTCGTTGAGCTTCGTCGTCATCCGACCCTTTTCACGATCGTCACCGTCTGGCTCGCTCGCCCGTCACTCGATGTCGCCACGACGGTGATCCGCTGCAACCCTTGGTCCGGGCTCGGACACGAGGAGACGAAGCTCAGGGGATTGGAGGACGTGCCATTCCAGTACGCGATGTTGGGTACCGACACCGAATAGCCGCTCGCGCCTGGAGGAAGGGTATAGCTACTCGGTCCGGTGGTCTGCGCACATGGAATGTAGGTCTGGCCGGTGTCCTTCACCCACTCCGCCGCGTCCCTCGCGAGGGTGTCCGCCGTGGCCTCTTTCCGGTGGAAGTCCGAGACGGTGATCGACGTGATCATTCCCCCCAGGATCGCCACGAAAGCGATCCCCACGATGGCGATGGTGATGAGGATCTCCGGGAGCGAGAAACCGGACTCCGAACGGATGGCCTGAAGCCGAGGGAGTCGGCTAGCCAAGAGTAACCCTTGAGTTTCCTTGCACGATGATGTTCTGCGCGATCACGGCGGCGACGTGCATGTTGGCCCCACCGATGCCCAGGGTGATGCTTGTCGCCGCGGGAGCGTAGACGACGCCGTCGAATGCAGCTGGGTTGACACTCACTCCCCCGCTGAGCTTCAGTGCGCTGGAGTTCGAGGACGGCTGGAAGATCAGGATGCCCTTATAGGGATCGCCTGCAACTTGAGAGGACGAAAGATTGATTGTAGCGTTGCCGTTAAAGGTCATCGATCCAGCCTGGTTGAATAACATCACTCCGGTCCCAGTGAGACTGGCCCCCGCGTTCACCGTCATACCGCTCTTGAGGATGTAGATCCCAGGGTTCAGCGTTGTGTTGGTCGTGATGCTGAGGGTGCCGTTGTACACCCCCGGAGTGCAAACACTCCCGGAGCAGCTTCCTGGCGTGGTCCCTGTCGGCGCCGTCATGAAGCGAAGCGGGTCGAGGTATGCGGGGGAATAGAAGGTAGGAGGGGGGCACCCTGGCTGGCAGGTGATCTTGCCGACACCACAGCCCACACATGTTCCGCCAGTGAGCATGTAGAAGCCGGGAGTCGTGAGCGCCTTCAACCCTCCTCCGGGATTGTTTCCGTGGATCGTTACGGCGCCGGGCACGGCGGCGTTCACATAGAGGTTTCCATTAACCGTCAGGGCGGCTCCTGGACTGACCGAGGTGCACCCCTCGACTCCGTCGTGAACATCCTGCCCCGTGCACTTGCCTTGGATCGTCAATGGGCTGTTTCCCCACGCCAACAAGGTCAGGGGTGGGGCGGACGTTCCTCCAGATCCACCACCACCCGTGTTCCAGGCCCGCCGGGCGCCGAGGACGGTGAACGTGTACCCAGTCTGCTCGGTCACCTGGATCTGCACCTTGTTGGGCCCCGTTGGAGATGCACAGCCAGGATGGCAGGTCACGTTGGGCGTTCCGCTACCTGCGAAGTGGACAAGGACCTGCGAGCCGGCCGCTGACCGCCTCGTAACTTGGGTTTGGCCGCTCGACGTGCCATAGCAATAGGAGGCATAGGGGTTCGACCCATCCGCCGCGGTGCTGAAGCTGATCAAGTTCGTCATGCCGCCCGTGCAATCCGCATTCGTGATCCTCGTTCTGATGGAGCCTTGCACGTCCCTGGCCAGCCAGCCGGACGCGATCTGAGCATCATGGCTCTCGGAGAAGCGCTGGGACGTATCACCTGTTGTCGTGAACCCCACGACGAGGGCTTGCCCGATCGCGCCGATAATGATCCCTATGATGACCGTCCCGATGAGCAACTCGATGAGCGTGAAGCCGTCATCCCTCTTCATGCGGGCGACGACGGCGTTCAGCCCCGCCCGATTCCTTCCGGCTCTGGAACGGGCCGTATTCATCAGATACTCACCTGGCTGTAGATGCCGTACATCGCGGAGACGAGCGCGATGGCCACGAAGCCCACGATGGCTCCCATCACCAGGATGACGGCAGGCTCGAAGAGGGAGGTCAACTTCTTGATCTTGTATTCGAGCTCTTTGCCGAAGTAGGCGGCCGACGCCTCCAGCTGCGCGTCGAGCGTCCCGGTGTCCTCTCCTACCCGCGCCATCTGGATCATGGCGCCCGGAAAGAGCCGGGAAGCGGCCAGTGGCTCTGCGATGCCCTGCCCCCGGATCATCGCTTCGCGGACGGTGCCCAAGCCTTCCTCGAAGATGATGTTGTTCGTCCCTCGGCCCAGAACCGCCATGGCATCGGGGAGGGGGACGCCCGCCTCCATCATCGACGCCAGCAGCCGGCAGAACCGTTCCACGATCGAATATCGGACGACCGAGCCGACCACCGGCAGCTTCAGGATGATCCTATCGCGGAGCCTTCGGACCGCGCGGATCTTGAACAGGATGGCGAGGCTCACCACGGTCAGGACGATCCCGCCCAACAATGCCCACCACCAATTACCCAGGAAGTTCGTCACCCCGATCAGCATGCGGGTGGGGAGCGGAAGCGTGGCGCCGAGCGACGCGAAGAAGTCCTTGAAGCGCGGCAGGACGTACACGGCGAGAACGGTGATGGTGATGATCGCCATGACCAGTACCACGAGCGGATAGACCATCGCCGATCTGATCTTCTGCCTGGCGTCGAGATCGCGCTCGATGTATCGGGAGATCTCGTCGAGCACGCTGTCCAGGGTCCCCGTCAGCTCCGCCGCCCTGAGCATGTCCACGTAGAACTGCGGGAACATCGTCTGGAACGGCGTGAGCGCTGAGGAGAACGTCTCGCCGGTCCGCAGCTCTTCGCGAACGGCCGAAAGGACCCGGCGCACATGCTTGTTGGACGCCTCCTCCTCGATGACCTCGATGGCCTCGATCAGCGGGACACCGGCCCGGACGAACGCTGCGAGCTGCCTGGAGAAGTGCATCACCTCGGCGGGGGGCAGCTTCTTCTTCGTGATCTCGAACTGGAGAACGCTCCTGCTCTCCTTCAGATTGACCACGTCGAAGGACTGGTCCATCAGCCCGGCCATGGCCAGCTTGATCGTGTCGGCTCGCGTGTTGCCTCGGACCTGAGTGCCGTCCGGTTTCACCGCCGTGTACTTGAATGTGGCCATCCGTCACCTCATACGGTGTAGATGCTCCGCACGACCTCGGAGATGGTGGTGACGTCCTCGGAAACGAGGCGGACCCCTGCATCGAGGAGCGTCCGCATGCCCTGCGAGACGGCCAGCGCCCGCAGCTCGTCGTGGGCGGCCTTCTTCAAGAGCAGGTCCTTCATCTCCTCGGTGACTTGGAGCAGCTCGTACACGCCGATCCGGTCTTGGTAGCCCGTCTGGAAACAGAAGTTGCAGCCTTCGCCGTGCCAGAACAGGCCCTTGGGTGTGCCTCCCGCATCCTCGTAGAAGCGGCGCTCCTCCACCGACGGCGAGTACGGGACCTTGCAGAACGGGCAGATCCGGCGGACCAGGCGCTGGGCCACCACCCCCACGACCGACGATGCGACCAGGAACGCCTCGATGCCCATGTCCAGGAACCGCTGGAGGGCGCCTGCCGTATCGGTGGCGTGCAGCGAGGTGAGGACGAGGTGTCCGGTGAGCGCCGACTGGACTCCGATCCGCGCGGTCTCTACGTCGCGCATCTCGCCGACAAGGATGACGTCGGGGTCCTGACGCAGGATGGCCTTGAGCCCGCCCGCGAAGGTGATCCCGGACTGGTCGTGGATCTGGATCTGGTTGATCGACGGGAGCGTGTACTCGACCGGGTCCTCCACGGTCATGATGTTGTGCTCGCTCTGGTTGATCTCGGTCAGCGCGGCGTAGAGCGTGGTGGTCTTGCCGCTCCCCGTCGGGCCGGCGCAGATCACCATGCCGAACGGGGTTCGGATCATGCGTGAGAAGAGCGTGTGTTCCCGTTCATCCATCCCCAGGTCGTCCAGGCGGAAGAGCGACCGACTCTTGTCCAACAGCCGCAGCACGGCCTTCTCGCCCCAGATCGTCGTCGCGGTCGCCACACGCAAGTCGATGGCACGACCGTCCACCTCCATCCCGATCTTGCCGTCCTGGGGTCGCCGGCGCTCGACGATATTCATCCCGGCAAGGACCTTGACCCGGCTGACCACGGCCGCTGCCATGTTCGGGGGGAGGGCCAGCACGTCGTGGAGCGCGCCGTCGATCCGATACCGGACCCGGACCCGCGAGTCCTGAGGTTCGATGTGGATGTCGGATGCCCGATCGCGCACTGCCTGCGTGATGACAAGGTTCACGACCTTGACGACGGGCGCGTTCTCCGCGACATCCTGCGCCTCCAAGGCCCGGCTCGTGATGGCCTCGGTGGCCAGGAACGCCTCGACGTGCTGCTGAACCGCGGAGAGCGCTCGATAGGCCTTGTCGATCGCGCGGCGGATGTCGGATGGCGGCGCGATGAAGCCGATGACTTGGGTCTGGACGCCCTCATAGACCTGTCGCACCGCCTCCGTGTCCATGGGGTCGGCCATGGCAACCTCGAGCCCCGCGTCCGTGAGGCGGATGGGGATGGCTGTGTGGGCTCTCGCTACCGCCTCGGGGAGCATGGCAATCGCCTCATCGTCCGGGGAGCCCTTCCTGAGGTCGGCGAGCGGGATCCCGAGCTGCTCCGAGAGCGCGCCGGCCAGCGCGACCTCATCGAGGGCGCCCAGCTCGACCAGCAATGACCCCAGACGCTTCCCCGACGCCGTCTGTTGGATCAGGGCCTCGCCGAGTTGGCTCTGGGTGATCAGCTCCCGTTCGACGAGGAGGTCGCCCAGCTTTCCGCCGTACCGTTCGCCGTTCCGTTCCTGCCCGGCGTCAGGTTCCTCCAGACGGCCCCAGGCCTCGGATCCGGTCGCGCCTGCACCCTGGTCCGTGTCGTCACCGTGTTCCGCCAGGCCCGAAAGGTCCCGGGCTCTCCTTGTCATCGAAAGACATCCCCCTGCCGTTTGCCCCGATGCCCACTGAACAGCTAACGGCTCGTAGCCGCCCGCCCGCTCGAGTGGATGCACACTGTAGCCCACTCGGGCTGGCAGCAGTAACCGCCTTGACCTAAAGCATGGTCGGCTGGACGGGGGATTTGGGCAATGGCGGGAGGCCTAGGTCTTTCGACCCATCTTCCTCGTAGCTCCGACCGAACCCGTTGTCAGCTGGCCAGGGCGGCCTCGGTGTCCTTCAGCCGGTTGGTGTCCAGCGGGATGCCCGGGCCCATGGTCGGGGCAACCGTCGCGCTGATCACGTACTTGCCTTTGGCCGCCGAGGGCTTGGCCCGGAGGACCTCGTCTACGACCGCCAGGTAGTTCTCAAGGAGCTGCTGCTCGGAGAACGAGCGCTTGCCCACGATCGTGTGCAGGTTCCCCGTCTTGTCCACCTTGTACTCGACCCTGCCGCCCTTGATGTCCTTGACGGCCTTGCCGATGTCGTTCGTGACGGTCCCGGTCTTCGGGTTCGGCATGAGCCCTCGAGGCCCGAGGACCCGGCCGGCCTTGCCCACGGTCGCCATCATGTCCGGGGTTGCCACCGTGGCATCGAAGTCGATGTTCCCCTTCATGACCTCCTCGACGAGCTCCTCCCCGCCGACGAGGTCGGCACCCGCCTCCTTGGCCTCGGTGGCCTTGGGGCCGGTGGCGAAGGCCGCCACCCGCACCGACCTCCCGGTGCCGTGGGGAAGCGTGACCGTTCCGCGGACCATCTGATCCGCCTTGCGAGGATCCACCCCCAGGCGGAGCGCGAGCTCCACCGTCTCGTCGAACTTCGCGTCGGGTAACTGCTTGATGAGCCGGACGGCCTCGGCCGGCAGGTACTCGCGCTCCCGGTCGACGAGCTTGGCGGCCTCCCGGTACCGCTTGCCGCTCACGCCACCACCTCCACGCCCATGCTGCGCGCGGTGCCGGCGATGATCTTCATGGCGGCTTCGACGTCGTTCGCGTTCAGGTCGGCCATCTTGCGCTCGGCGATCCGGCGGAGCTGCTCGCGGGTCAGCGTGGCCACCTTCTCGCGGTTTGGCTCACCCGAGCCCTTCTCGATCCCTGCGGCCTGCTTGATCAGCTCGGCGGCCGGCGACTGCCTCGTGACGAAGGTGAACGAGCGATCCTCGTAGATCGTCATCTCCACTGGTATAACCTGCCCGGTGAACTGCTGCGTCTGCTCGTTGTACTGCCGGCAGAACTCCATGATGTTGACGCCGTGCTGCCCCAGCGCGGTGCCCACGGGTGGCGCAGGCGTGGCCTGCCCCGCCCTGATCTGGAGCTTGACGACCGCGACGACCTTCTTCTTCGCCATGTCCTAGACCTTCGCGACCTGGTCGAAGCCCAGCTCGACCGGCGTCTCGCGGTCGAAGATGTTCACCAAGACCTTCAGCTTGCTCTGATCAACGTTGATCTCGTTGATCGTGCCGTTGAAGTCCGCGAACGGCCCGGAGATGATCCGCACCACGTCGCCCTCCTCGAACCCCAGGCGGAACGTGGGCTTCACCTCCTCCTTCTTCACGGCCAGGATCTTCTCGACCTCGCGGCGCGACAAGGGAGTCGGCTTGGACCCGGTGCCCGCGGCGACGAAGCCGGTGACGCCCGGCGTGTTGCGGACCACGTACCAGGAGTCGTT
>VAYX01000017.1 GCA_005885325.1 Actinomycetota bacterium | reverse complement strand
GTCCCGCCCGACAGGTTGATGATGGGAAGCCGGCCGCCGCCCACGACCTCGTGGAACCATCGGTATGGCTCGGGGTTCCATGGCTCTCCGGTCGAGGCGAGGATCCGGAGCGAGGACAGGTCGTGCTTTCGGACCTCGTCGTCGCCGGCCGGGATCAGCGCGCGGATCAGCGTCGGCGAGACGCCGAGCGTCGTGATGCCGTGCCGCTCCACCATGTCCCAGATGCGGTCGGGAGTGGGGTGGTTCGGCGCGCCGTCGTACAGGAAGACCGTGGCGCCGAGGGCGGTGGCCCCCACGATCTCCCAGGGCCCCATGATCCACCCCAGGTCGCTGACCCAGAACAGGACCTCGCCCTGATGCAGGTCGACCTGATAGGCCACCTCCTCGGCGATCTTGACCAGGAACCCGCCGTGGACGTGGACCGCGCCCTTCGGCCGGCCGGTGGTGCCGCTCGTGTAGGCGATGAACAGCGGGTGCTCGGGGTCCAGGGCACGCGTGTCGAAGGAGGCGGGGTGCGCGGCGAGGAGCTCGTCCCATCGGACGTCGCGACCGGCGGTCCAGGGCACGTCCGCCAGTTCCAGGCGTGACCAGACGATCAGCCGCTCCACGGACGGGGCGTCCGCGACCGCCCGGTCGGCCACCTCCTTCATGGGGATGGTCTTCCCTCGCCTCGGGAAGCCGTCCGCGGTGATCAGCAACGTGGCCCTCGCGTCGCGCAGGCGTTGGGCCACCGCATCGGCCCCGAACCCGGAGAAGATGGGCAGCCAGATCGCGCCGAGCTTCGCGCACGCCATCACGGCCACGACGGCCTCGGGCGACATCGGGAGGAAGATGCCCACCGCGTCGCCGCGCTGGATGCCCAGCGAGGCCAGGCCGTTCGCCAGCCGGTCGCACAGTTCCCGGAGCTCCCGGTACGTGACCCTCCGGGCCTCGCCCTCCTCTCCCTCCCAGACGACCGCCACGGCGTCGGGGGTGCGCTCGGCCCACCTGTCCACGCAGTCGTGCGCCAGGTTCACCGAACCGCCCCCGAACCAGGTGGCCCACTCCACGCCGCCCGAGGTGTCGACGACCCGTTCGTACGGCTCGAAGAACTCGATGCCAAGGTCCTTCACCACCGCGTCCCAGAACCACGCGATGTCCGCCACCGACCTCGCGACCAGGTCCTCGTACGTGGAGATCCCGTGGGTTCGCATGAACCGCGTGACGTTGGCCCGCTCCACGTACTCGTGGCTGGGCCTCCACACGATCGCCATGAACGCCGCCCCTGCCGAAACGGACACCTGGGTACTCTTTCCCAAGGTTATGTCCGACGACGACGCCCTGCAGCGCAAGCATGCCGGCCACCCTCACCTGCGCCGCACCCTCCTGGCGGGCGCCGCGGCCCTTTCCCTCCTGGTCACGGTCCTCGCCGGTGGCGCGATGGGAATCTACTACTGGACCCAGAATCAGATCCGGTACATCCCCGACGTGCCGGCCTCAGGCTCCTCGCCCGGCGTGAACCCGGACATCGGCGGCCCCTGCCTTCGTCACGCCTGCAACTACTTGCTGCTCGGGAGCGACAGCCGGGCGGGGTTGACCAAGGAGGAACAGCAGGTCTTCGGGACCGACCAGCACATCGGTGGGGTCTTCCGCTCCGACACCATCATCGTCGTGCACGTCGAGCCGGGCGAGAAGAAGGCCGTGTTCCTCTCCTTCCCTCGGGACCTGTGGGTGGACATCCCGGGCCACGGGTTCAACAGGATCAACGCGGCGTTCGAGGGTGGGATCGAGGGCGGCGGGGCGCAGCTCGTGGCCCGCACGATCACGTCGATCACGGGGCTGCGGATCAACCACTCGCTCTTCGTCGATCTGGCCGGCTTCCAGTCCGTGGTCGACGCGCTCGGGGGGGTCGACATGTGCGTCCCGTACCCGATGCAGGATCCGCTCACGCAGCTCGACATCAAGGCCGGCTGCCAGCACTTCGACGGCCGGACCGCGCTGGCGTACGTCCGAACCCGGCACCAGCCGTGCGACCTCATCCCCGACTTCGCCCGCATCAGCCGGCAGCAGCAGTTCCTGCGGGCGGTGATGGCCAAGATGCTGTCGCCGAGCGAGCTCATCCACCTTCCGTCGCTCGTCCCGGCCGTGTTGAAGAGCGTCCGGGTGGACCGGGGACTGAACCCCGCGGAGCTCGCCTACCTCGCCGGCCAGCTGAACGGGGTGAACGCGGGGAACGTGGACTTCCGCGTGGTCCCGAGCACACCCGCCGGCATCACGGTGAACGGTCAATACCTGTCGATCGTGCGGATGGTCGAGCCGGAGGCGGACGAGCTCTTCACCCGTCTCCGCGACGGCCACCCCCTCGGCGACGTGGGCCTGACCCAGGAGCAGACCCCGCCGTCGCCGGCCGTGATCAAGGTCGGGGTGTACGACCGGAGCTCGGCGGGGATGGCCCCCCGCGTGTACACGACACTCACCGAGGGTGGGTTCGACACCTCGATCCCCGTCCAGGACATCGCGGCGCTCGGCCCCTCGCCGGTGAAGGGCTCGGCGATCCTATACAAGGGGAGCGCCGCCGACGGGAAGGCCATGGCCGACGTGGTGCATGGATACCTGTCGAACCTCCCCGAGGTGCCGGTGAAGAAGGGCGTCCTGGCTGACGTGAGCATCGCGGTCGTCATCGGCTCGCACTACCGGCTGCCGCCGCCCAGCACGTCCGGGCCCGTGAACTGCTCGTGAGTGACGCATGCTCCGCGTGACGATCGACGCCCGGCCGGCGGTCGCCCGGGAGCGAACCGGGGTGGGGAACTACGCGTGGAACCTGATCCGCCGGCTCCCCGAGGTGGATCCGGATGCGAGCTACGTAGCGTGGTACGTGCACTCCAAGGCAGCCATCCGCCGGTGGCGGCACTTCGACGATGTCGGAGCGCCGAACCTCCGCGAACGCGGCATCCTGTACCCCAGCCGTCTGCTCGAGCGGACGACGCGACACGGGTTCCCTCGCGTCGAGTGGTTCGGAGGCTTCGACGTCCTGTTCGCCACGAACTTCGTGCCGCCCCCCACCCGGACCGGCCGAGTGGTCGCCACGGTGCACGACCTCGCCTTCCGCCGGTTCCCGGAGACCGCGCCGCAGGCCGTGACGTGGTGGCGCGATGCGGTCCTGCACACGGTTCGTCGCGCGGCACGGCTCATCGCGCCGTCGGAGTGGACGAAGCGAGACCTCCTCGAGCTCTACGGCGCGCCGGAGGAGAAGGTGGTCGTCATCCCCCTCGCGGTGGACTGCGAGATGTACCGTCCACCGTCCGAGGAACGGATCGTCGAGATGCGGCGTGCGTTCGGGATCGACGGTCCCTACCTCGTGGCCCTGGGACGGGGGCCTCGGAAGAACCTCCCCCGGCTCCTCGCGGCCTTCGCGGCTCTCCCCGGCGACATCCGGCCCAGGCTCGTGATCGCAGGAGCCAGGGAATGGAGCCCGCACGGCTCGGACCCGGGGCCCGACGCGCTCCGGGCGCTGCCTCGAGACGTCCGTGCGGCCGTCACGCTCGTCGGGTACCTGTCGGAAGCGGAGAAGGTCACGCTGCTCGGTGGGGCGATCGGCCTGGCCTTCCCATCGCTGTACGAGGGGTTCGGGTTCCCCGTGCTCGAGGCCATGGCCTGCGGGACGCCCGTCCTCACCTCGGACGCGTCGTCGCTCCCCGAGCTGGCGGGCGACGCTGCCCTCCTCGTCGATCCCCACGATGTCGACGCCATCCGCGACGGGCTGCGAACCCTGGTGACCGATGACGGCCTGCGAGGCCGGTTGCGTGCCGCCGGGCTGGCCCGGGCCTCGAGCTTCGACTGGACCGAGACCGCCCGGAGGACCGCCGCCGTGCTCCACGAGGCCGGCGCGCCCGGGTAGCTCGCGCGGAGCGTCCCTAGACTTGGTCGCACAACCGTGAGGATCCTCGTCATCAGCTCGTACCCGCCCCGGCATTGCGGGATCGGGAGCTACGCGGCCGCCGACGTCGAACGGCTGCGGAGCGAAGGGCACGAGGTCGTCGTGCTTTCGCCCCCCGACGGGGACGGCGACGTCAGGGTGCCGTTCTTCGGAGGGCGGCCCTTCCTCGCGGCCGCTCGGTTGGCCGCTTCCTTCGACCGGGTCCTCGTGCATTTCGAGCCCGGCCTGTACTACCGGCGCCGCGCGCCGGTCTCCAAGGTCATGACCTCCCTCGGCCTGTGGTGGCTCACGCGCCGGCGGCCGGGCACCGAGATCCTGATCCACGAGGCGGCCCGGCGGCCGCGCCTGCTCTGGCGGCCGGATCATCTGGTGCTCCGCTCCGCCTTCGCCCGGGCCAACCTGCTCTTCCACTCTGATCGGGAGCGTGAGGCCCTCGAGCGCGCGTATCGCCTGCACGTCGAAGGCTCGATTGTGCCCCACGCCGACGGCGTACGGATCGCCCGGCGTAGCTCCCGAAGCGAAGCCCGGTCCATGCTCGGGATCGAGCCGACGGGATGCCTGTTCCTGTGTGCCGGGTTCCTGCATCCGGCGAAGGGCTACGAGCGCGCCGTCCGGGCCTTCCAACAGGCGGGGTCGCCGGGGCGGCTGGTCGTCGTGGGCTCCGTTCGGCAACCGACGCCCGAAGCCCTGAGCTATGCGCGCGCGCTTCGGGACCTGTGCGAGGCGGTTCCCGGCGTGAGCCTCGTCGAGGGCTACGTCTCCGACGAGGACTTCGACACCTGGATCGCGGCGGCCGACGTGTTCGTCCTGCCGTACCGGCGGGCGTGGTCCTCCGGCGCGCTGGCGCGGGCGCAGAAGCTGGGAACGCCCGCGTTCGTTGCCGCCGTGGGGGGGATGGCGGAGCAGGCCGGTCAAAAGGACGCGGTGTTCCGTACCGACGGTGAGCTCGTCGAGCTCCTGCATCGAACGTCCGGAACCGGCATGCTCGCATCGAACCCATGAACCCGATCTACTCCGTCGAGACCCGCCTGGCGAAGTACCCGTCGCTGGCGCTTCCCCTGGCCCGGCTCCGGGGCGAGGGCGAGCTCGTCGACGACACCACCGATCTGCTGATCGAGAGCTTCCCCCGCTGCGCGTCGTCGTTCGCCGTCGCCGCCTTCCGGCTCGCGCAGGAGCCCCGGAGCGTGCGCGTTGCGCACCACGTGCACGCGCCGGGCCACGTGATCGCGGCGATCCGGGCCGGCATCCCCGCCCTCGTCCTCACCCGAGAGCCCGAAGACGTGGTGGTCTCGAACCTGATCCGCCACCCCGAGCGAACCCCGTCGGACGTACTCCACGGCTACCTTCGCTTCTACGAGCCCCTGCTCCGGTTCCGGGACGGCCTGGTCGTCGGCACGTTCAAGGAGGTGGTTGGCGATTTCGGAGGCGTCGTCCGGCGGATCAACGGGCGGTTCGGGACGGGATTCGCGGAGTTCGAGGCGACCGAGGCGAACATGCAGCGATGCCTCCGCGAGATCGACGAGCACTGGCGGTCTCGGCGAGGCGGGTCGGAGGAGCGGTTGGAACGGATCGTCCCCCGACCGTCGCGGCTCCGCGAGGACATGAAGGAGGAACTCCGCGCCCGCTACCGGTCGCAGGCGTCGCCCCGCCTGCGGGCCAGGGCCGATGCGCTGTTCCGGGAGCTCACGGCGGGATCCGCGGAGGGAGCCGCGCCGGTGATCTTCGGTGTTCGGCTGCACGAGCGACGATCGACGACCGAGGTCCGAGGGACCCTCGGGGCGTTCCTCGACGGAGCGTCGCCCCGCCGCGTGTTCACCCCCAACCCGGAGATCCTGCTGTACGCGCGAGAGCACCCCGACTTCGCGGCGCTGCTGAACGGCGCGGACTTGGCCTTGCCGGACGGCGCCGGCATCGCGCTCGTGCAGTACCTGCGGCACCGGCGCCGGGTCCGACGGTGGCCGGGCGTCGATCTGGCCGAGCTGGGCATCCGCCTGGCCGCGGCTCGAGGGGAGCGCGTGATGCTCGTGGGCGGGGAGGGCGGCACCGGTCATCGGGCCGCCGCCCGGTGGCGAGCGGAGCTGCCCGGTCTCGCGGTGGAGGCGACGGGCTCCGGCGTTCGGATCGCGGAGGATGGGATGGCGGTCGACGCCGAGGAGGGCCGCAGGCTGGTCGACTCGATCCGGGCCGCCGCTCCCCAGGTCGTGCTGGTAGCGCTCGGAGCGCCCAAGCAGGAGCGATGGATCGACCGCCACGCCGCCGAGATCCCGAGCGCGAGGATCATGATCGGCGTGGGCGGTGCGGCCGACGTGTGGAGCGGAGCGTTCCGACGGGCCCCCCGCGCCATCCATGCGCTCGGGCTGGAATGGCTGTGGCGGCTCGTGCAGCAACCCGGCCGCCTCCCGCGGATCGTCCGGGCCACGGTGGTGTTCCCCTGGCTGGCGCTTCGGGAACGGCCGAAGGCCGGCCCTAGTCGCGATCCGGCGTGAGGTCGCCGCTCGTCGCGCCGAGGGCCGCGTCGAGCTCGGCGAAGGCGATCTCGGGAACGTAGCGCTCCCGGACCAACGTCCGGCCTGCCTCGGACAGCCGGAGCCAACGCGCGTCGTTCTCCAAGATCTGGCCGAGCAGGTCTGCCAGCCCGCGCTGGTCCTCGGCGACCAGCGCGTGCTCGCCGGGAACAGCCCCCAAGCCCTCGAGCCCCCACGGCAGGCTCACGACCGGCAGACCCCGAGCCATCGCGTTCAGCACCTTGACCCGTGTCCCGCTGCCGCCGACCCCCACGTCCACGAAGGCCCGGGCCCGGCGGTAGAGGGGCTCCGGATCAAGGACGGCGCCGGCGAACTCGACGCCCGGGGTCTTCGAGATGAGTCGCTCGAGCCATCTCGGAGTTCCCGCGCCGGCCACGACGAGCCGGACGTCCGGTCGGCGAGAGCGAAGCAGGGGGAACCCCGACCGCAGGAACCGCCGGAGTCCCTCGGCGTTGGGCGGCCACCCCAACGTGCCCAGGAACAGGAGCGTGGGCTCGCCGGGGGCCTGGAGCTCGGGTCGGTCCAGCAGGCCCTCCTGCGGGATGTTGGGCAGCAGGCCAACCGATCCGCTCCGAGCGCCCAGGCCCTCGAGGGCGACGCGGTCGTCCTGCGAGACGGCGAACACCACGTCGAACCGCCGAACGATGGCCGACTCATAGTTGCGAACGCGCATGTGCTCTAGACGGACCACGGCCCTTCGCCCGAAGCTCGTCTCGAGCTCGGCCTGGCGTTGCCACATCAGGTGCTCCGCGTTGTGCTCGTGGAGAACTCGAAGACCTCGGTAGCCGGCCGGCACGTATTGAGCCATCAACCAGCCGTCGGCGAAGGCGGCGTCGAATGGTTCCGAGGCCAGCTCCTCCGCCGCGAGCCGGAACATGGGGCGGCTCCGGTTGCGAAGCACACTCAGCGGGACGCCGGCGGCGTAGCTCCGAAGCAGGTTCCATGCCGACCGACCGCGACGAAGCGGCACCGTCTCGATCGGGCCCGCTTCCGTCGTCCACGCCTCCTGCTCCGGGGTGAGCGGCGCCCGGCGAAAGCACAGCACGCGAACCTGGTGGGCGCGTTGGAGGTGCCGAAGCACGCTCATCGACTTGATCGTGCCGCCGCTCCGTGGTGGGTACGGAACATCGGGGGTCAGAAACAGGATGCGCATCGTGGGTGCGCGTCAGTCTACGCTGCAAGCATCTGCGTCACCGGCGATGCGTGGGCGGAGGTAGACTCCGCCGGTCATGTCCCCACCCCTGCGCATCCGCGCGCTCGGGGCGGCCGGCACCCTGGCGCTGCTTACCAGCGCATGCTCGCAGCCGGCCCGAGGCAGCGACCCATCTGTCGCGACGATGCCGGCGCCTCCCGGCCTCTCCTCTCCGACGCTGCACCCAGCGTGGCCGCCGGCGGCGTCGTTCCCCACGCGATGGCCCATCAAGCACGTCGTGTTCCTCATCAAGGAGAACCGCACGTTCGACAACCTCTTCGGGACCTTCCCCGGCACGAACGGGGCAGCCACGGCGAACGACTACGGGACGATCCGACCGCTCATCCGGGGGACCGACGGCCGGCTCCCCGGGGATCTCCCGCACTGCTACGTGTGTGGCTTGTACGCCTGGCACCAGGGTCGCATGGACGGATTCGACCGGGGCGGCCTCACCAGGAGATGGGCGTTCACCCAGCTCCATCGGGACCAGCTTCCGAACTACTGGCACTGGGCCAGGCGGTTCGTCCTGGCCGACAACTTCTTCTCCTCGGCTCAGGGCCCGTCGTTCCCCAACCATCTCTACTCGATCGCGGCGCAGTCGGGCGGGGCCGTCGACAACCCCAGGCGGAACGGGTTCTTCTCCAACACCTTCGGTTGCGACGCGCCGTCGCAGCAGAAGGTGCAGGTGTTCGACTCGGAGGGCATGGTGCGGTTCATCCGGCCGTGCTTCGACTTCGAGACCGAGGGTGACCTGCTCGACGCCGCCCGCATCCCGTGGGCGTACTACGCGGCTACCGAGAGGCAGCAAGGGTACATCTGGTCCGCCTACTCGGCGATCCGACGGTACCGAGAGCATCCCAGGCGCTGGGAGCGGCACATCTTCTCGGTGGACCAAGTGATCCAGAGCATCCGCCAGGACGAGTTACCCCCGGTCACGTGGATCACGCCTCGCTTCGAGCTCTCGGAGCACCCCGAGTACAACTTCTGTCACGGGGAGAACTGGAGCACGAAGGTGATCAACGCGATCATGCGATCGGACATGTGGGAGGACACCGCGATCTTCCTCACGTGGGACGACTACGGCGGGTTCTACGACCACGCTCCACCGCCGCAAGTGGACCGATTCGGGTTCGGGTTCCGGGTGCCGCTCCTGGTCATCTCGCCGTACGCCAAGAGAGGTCACATCGATCACCGACTCGGCGAGTTCTCGAGCGTGCTCCGATTCATCGAGGACAATTGGGGCCTTTCGCAGTTGACCCAGCGCGACCGCCGGGCTCGCAACCTGAGCTACGACTTCGACTTCACCCGTGACCCGAGGGCCCCGGATCCGCTTCCGCTTCGAACGGATTGCCGGGGTCCGATCTGGGCCGACGCGTCGTGACTGGGCTGATCGGGGCACTGGTACGCTCCCGCATCATGGCCGAGGAACTGGATCCGCCCGGCGCGGAACGCTCTGGGGCGGCCCTCGAGCGCGAGCTCTACTGGGCCGAGGAAACCACCTCGCTGGCCACCATGGGCGCTCAGGAGCTCCGGGATCCCTCGCAACGAGCCGCAGATCGGCTCACCGTATCGATGGCGACGCCGGCTGAAGGCGGGCATCTTCTACTTCCTTCGCCCGATGCGGCGACGGTACGACCGGCTGCTCGGCGACGTCGCCGAGCTGGTCGCGATCCTGGCCGGCCGGGTGGCCGCTCTGGAGGCCGAGGTCGAGCGACTGCGTGCCGAGCGGGAGGCGCCGGGGAGCGGCCGGCGAAGCGACGGATGAGGATCGCGGTCTGCCACGCCCAGACCCCGTTCGTCCGCGGCGGGGCCGAGACCCATACCGAATCGCTGGTTCGCGCGCTCCGGGCCGCGGGCCACGACGCAGAGATGGTGACCGTGGCGGGGAAGTGGTACCCGGCGGCCGAGCTCCTGCATCAGATGGCGGTGTGGCGGAGCCTGGACATCGCCGAGTCGAACGGGCTGCCCATCGATGCCGTCGTGGCGTTGAAGTTCCCCGCGTACCTCGTGCCGCACGAACGGAAGATCGTGTGGCTGATCCACCAGCACCGCTCGGCCTATGAGCTCTGGGAGCATCCGGAGTTCGCCGATCTCTCCCGGCAGGAGGAGGGCCCGGTCGTCCGGGACATGATCCACCAGTCAGATCGCATCGCGCTGTCCGAGGCCAAGCGGGTGTTCACGAACTCGCGCAACGTCCAAGACCGCCTTTGGAACTCCATCCGGGTGCCCTCGGAGGTGCTGTACCACCACTCGCCCATCAGCGAGGCGCTGCTCGGCCTGGAGGCCGGCCCGTACGGCGACTCGATCGTGTTCCCCAGTCGCCTGGAGGCCCTGAAGCGTCAGTCCCTCGCGGTCGAGGCGATGCGACACGTGAGGACGGGCGTTCGGCTTGTGCTCGTGGGCTCCGGCCCCGACGAGCCGGCCATCCGGGAGCAGATCCGATCGCTCGGGCTGGAGGATCGGGTCTCGCTCAAGGTCGGCCTGACGGACGAGGACCTGCACCGCCTGTACCTCGGCGCCCTGGGCGTGTACTACGGGCCGTTCGACGAGGACTACGGCTACGTGACCCTGGAGGGCTTCGCGGCCAAACGCCCCGTCGTGACGCTCGACGACAGCGGGGGGCCCCTCGAGCTCGTCACCGACGGCGAGACCGGGCTCGTCGCGCCGCCCCGGCCCGAGGCGATCGCCGAAGCCCTCGACCGCCTCTTCGCCGACCGGGCTCTGGTTGCCCGGATGGGAACGGAGGGGAACGAGAGGCTCCGGGCCACCGTCCCGGCGTGGCCCGAGGTCGTGGCCCGCCTGCTGGACTGACATGGCCGGCGTCAGGGAGATCATCGCCCGCCGCCTGTGGGGCGAGCGTCTCCGGGACCGGGTCGCCTGGCTTTCGCCGATGCCGCCCGCCCCCACCGGCATCGCCACGTACTCCAGGGCCGTCCTCGACGGGCTCGAGCGGACCGGGTTCCGCGAGCGCCAGCGGATCGAGGCCATCTGGCCGGCCTCCCGCAGGTTCGAGGGCGCGCTTCCCTGGTACGCGTTGTGCGTATACCACCTCGGCAACAACGTGGAGTTCCACCGAGATATCTACCGCGATGCCATCCGGGTCCCCGGCCTCGTCGTCCTGCACGACCTGGCTCTGGACGACTTCGTGAAGGGCATGGTGGCCAGGGGCGACCCGGTCGGGCGTCGCTCGTTGCGCGAGGCCATCCGGAACGTGGACAGGATCCGATCGGAGGACCTGGTACGGAGCGAACCGCTTCGCGTGCCGTGGGCCGCGCACGTCGCGCGCCGGGCCCGGGGGATCGTGGTCCATTCGGAGTTCGGCCGGCGGTACCTGCGAGAGCTCGGGTCCAAGACCCCGGTATTCGTCGTGCCGCATCCGGTCGTGGAGCGGGAGGGGGACGTCCGGCGCGCCCGGGCGCGCCGGACGTCCCTCCGCCAACCACTCGAGGCCCGTGGGATGCGGACCCTGGTCGGCGTCTTCGGCGACCTGAATCCGGCGAAGCTCCTCGATGTGGTTGCCGAGGCCGTCCGAACGCTTCCCGCAACGGTGCATCTCGTGCTGGTGGGCCGGAGGATCGAGGGCTACGACGTCGACGCCGTCGTCCGGGAGAGCGCGCTGGGTGAGCGCGTCACCCTCCTTCCCGACGTCTCCGATGGGGACTTCCTGGGCTGGATGTGCGCCGCGGACGTCGTGATGGATCTCCGTCACCCGCATCGGGGCGAGGTCAGCGGGTCCCTGGCCCGCGCCATGCAGTGCGGCACGCCCGCCATCGTCTCGGGGATCGGCTCGTACTTGGATCTTCCCGAGGATCTGGTGGTACGCGTCTCGTCGGGACGACCGGACCCAAGCGAGGTGGCGGCGGCGATCGATCGGCTGGCCGGAGACCCTGCGCTCGCGGCCGGCATCGGCGATCGGGCCCGGGCCCACGTGGAGCAGCAGGCCCGTGAGGATGCGACCGCTCGCGGGTACGCCGCGGCGATCGAGCGAACGCTCGCGCTGGTGCGCGACCCGGCCCACCTGGCCCTGGCCCGGTGGGCCCGATCCCTCGTCGACCTCAGCGTCACGGGTGAGCACGTCGCACGGGGATACGGCCTGTCGTATGCGCGCGCCCTCGAGGAGCTCACCCCCAGGGAGGGCGGACCGTGAGCGACGTCGCCGGGACCGTCGTCCGAACTTCCGAGCCGGCCAAGCTTCGGGTGCGCCGCCGGGTCCGGGAGGTCTACGAGCGACGCGAGGTCCTCCTGAACCTGGTTCGCAAGGAGCTGAAGGTCAAGTACACGGCCTCCGTCCTCGGCGCGGTGTGGTCGCTGCTCAACCCCATCGTGTTCCTCGCCGTCTTCACGTTCGTCGTGAAGGTCACGCACAACTCGTTCCCGCACTTCCCCATCTACCTCCTCTCGGGACTGCTCGCCTGGAACCTGTTCTCCGTCTCGCTCGCCGGCGGGGCCCGCTCGGTGATCGACAACGCCAACCTGGTGAAGAAGGTGTCGTTCCCCCGAGAGGTGCTGCCGCTCTCGGCGGTCGGCGTGGCCCTGGTGGACTTCGTCCTCCAGACGGCCGTGCTCCTGCTGTTCATCCTGGCGTCGGGGTACGGGTTCCACCTGCCCGAGCTGGCGATCTATCCGCTGGCGTTCGCCACGCTGCTCGTGTTCACGCTGGCGCTCACGTTCTGGTTGGCGGCGCTGAACGTGCGGTACCGCGACATCCAGCATCTGCTGAACATCGCCCTCCTCGTGTGGTTCTGGATGACGCCGATCGTGTACTCGGGCTTCCTGGTCAAGGACGTGCTGAAGGGGAGGAAGGTCCTCGGCGTGAGCCTGTGGGGGCTCTATCTGGCGAACCCGCTGGCCTCGATCGCCATGGGGTTCCAGCGAGCCCTGTACGGGGTGATCCGGCCGGTGGTGGGCGAACGGCCGGTCCTTCCCGACGTCAGCCTGGCCTGGCTGGCCGGGGTGCTGGCCACCGTGCTCGCGGCGTCGCTCGTGTTCCTGCTGTACACGTGGCGTCGGTTCTTCGAGCTGTCCGGCGACTTCGCGGAGGAGCTGTAGGCGTGCGCGCACCGGCGCTCGAGGTGGCCGACGTCAGCAAGAAGTTCCGGCTGTACCGGGAGCGGCCCACGTCGCTCAAGGCCCGGCTCCTCCATTCGCGGATGCGGGCCGAGGACTTCTGGGCTCTTCGTGACGTGTCGTTCGACATCCCCGAGGGAAGCTCGCTCGGACTGATCGGGCACAACGGTTCGGGGAAGACCACCCTGCTCAAGATCGTGGCCGGGATCCTCCGTCCGACCTCGGGGGTCGTGCGGCAGCGGGGGCGCCTGGCCGCCTTGCTCGAGCTCGGCGCGGGCTTCCACCCCGAGCTCACGGGCAGAGAGAACGTGTACCTGAACGCATCCTTCCTCGGCTTGTCGAGGCGCGAGACGGACGCCGCCTACGAGGCCATCGTGGCCTTCGCGGAGCTCGAGGACTTCATGGACAACCAGGTGAAGTTCTACTCCTCGGGGATGCTGGTCCGCCTGGGGTTCGCGGTGGCCGTGCACGTCGACCCCGAGGTCCTGCTGATCGACGAGGTGCTCGCCGTGGGCGACGAGGCGTTCCAGGCGAAGTGCTTGGATCGCATCCGCCGGTTCCAGCGGGACGGCCGGACGATCGTGCTCGTCACCCACGCGCTCGACACCGTCACGAAGATCTGCGATCGGGCCGTGATGCTGCACCACGGGGAGGTCCACGCGGCGGGTGCGCCCGCGGACGTCGTCCGCGAGATGCGCCACGTCCTGTTGGGGACCACCGACCCCGGGTTCGTGCCGGAGGAAGGGACCCGGCAGGCCGAGATCGCGAGCGTCGAGCTGATCTGGGGATCGGGCGCGAGCGAGATCGCGCTGCGCCGGGGCGATCCCCTCACCATCCAGGTCGACGTCCGCACGAACGAGCCGGTCGCCGACCTCGACGTGGACTTCGCCATCCTCGACGGTGCGACGAACTACCCCGTGCTCGACGCCAGGACGTCCTCCCACGGCATCTCCATCGACCGGTTCGACGGGAAGAAGCGAGTCCGGTTCCGGATCGCATCGTTCCCCTACACCCCCGGCAAGTATTGGGTCACGATCGGCCTCTCCTCACAGCAGACGGGCCGGCTCTACCACGTCCAGACCCAGCGGTACGGTTTCGACGTCGTCGATGCCGTCCGGGTCCAGGACCGGGTCGACGTGCCCGTCGACGTCGAGGTGGAGGACCTGTGACCGCCCTCGACCACGCCGGCCCAACATCGAAGAAAGGGAACCTCGCCATGCTCATCGCCTTGATCCTGCTGTCGGTGACGGTCGCCGCCGTGGCCCAGCTCACCCTGAAGCACGGGATGAACGGGGTGACCGACCAGATCGCACCGGAGAAGTTCGGGTTGAACGCACGGTCGTTGCGGGTGCTGATCGCGACGCCCGCGATCTACGCCGGGCTGTTTCTGTTCGGGCTGTCCGCCCTGGTCTGGCTGGTGGTCCTGTCCCGGGCCTCCCTCTCGTTCGCCTACCCCTTCGCGGCCCTCACCTACGTGCTGATCCTCCTCTTCGACCTGTTCATCCTGGACCAGAGGGTTCCGCCGCTCCGGTGGGCGGGGGTGGCGTTCATCGTCGCCGGCATCTTCCTGGTCTCCCGGACGCCGCACGGCTGAGATGACGTGCCGCCGATGAGAGCGGTCGTCCTCGTCGGGGGGGAGGGAACGCGGCTTCGTCCCCTGACCGAGACCATCCCCAAGCCGCTCCTTCCGCTCATGGACCGGCCCAGCCTGGACCACGTCTTGGACCACCTGGCACGCCACGGGATCCACGAGGTCGTGCTTTCCTCCCCCTACCTCGAGTCGACGTTCCACGACTTCATCGAGGCCCGCCGGGGCGACCCCGCGATCACGTGGATCACCGAACCGGAACCGCTTGGAACCGGCGGGGCCATCGTGAACGCCATGGGGCAGCTGGGCGATGAGCCGTTCCTCGCGTTGAACGGCGACATCCTGACCGACCTCGACCTCACCGCCATGGCCGCCTTCCACCGGGAGCGGGGAGCAGACGCCACCATCGCGCTCCACCCCGTCGAGGACGCGCGGGCATTCGGGCTGGTGCCGACGGGACCCGACGGCCGGGTGCTCGAGTTTCGGGAGAAGCCCGAGGAGCCGGTGCCCGGCGACGTGAACGCGGGAACCTACGTCCTCGAACCGGGGGCGCTGGCCGAATGGGCGGAGGGCGGGAACGTCTCGATCGAGCGACGGATCTTCCCCGCGCTCATCGAGGCGGGGCGCCGCGTGTTCGGGTTCGTCACCGATTCGTACTGGCTCGACATCGGCACCCCGGACACCTATCTGCGGGCGCACTTCGACATCCTCGAGGGGAAGGTGGAGGGCGAACGCTATCCGGCGCCGTTCGTGGCCGACGGGGCGGTCGTCGATCTCCGCGCGCACCTCGGCCGGTGGGTCGTGGTGGGCGCGGGTGCGTCGGTTGGCCCGGGCGCGGAGATCGACGACTCCGTGCTCCACGCGGGCGCCGTCGTCGAGCAGGGAGCGAAGGTGGTCGGCTCGATCCTCGGGCCTGGCTCGGTGGTGGGGGTGGGGGCCACGGTCATCGGGTCCGCGCTCGCGGCTTCTGCGAGGGTTCGCCCCGGAGCGAGCGTGCGCGGGGCGCGGATCTCCGCCGGCGGGGAGGCGCCCGAGGGGTTAGGCGCGGAACCTGGCCCGCCGATGTGCTAGGGTGCGGCCCCGTTGGGACCCCCGGAGTGCCATGAGGAAAGCCATTGCGTTCGCCCTGGTCTTGTCCGTGGCGATCATCCTGCCTGCCGAAGCCGGGCATGCCGCCGACTCGTTCCGGTTCTTCGGCTCCGGATGGGGCCACGGCCTCGGGATGTCGCAGTGGGGCGCGTACGGGATGGCCAAGCAGGGATGGGGACAGGCTCGGATCCTGACCCACTTCTACTCGGGCACCAAGGTGGCTCCGGCCCCCTCGCCGCCGGGCAAACTCCGAGTCGGATTGGTCCAGAGCAAGCAGAAGGTCCGGCTGACGCCGACCGGCGGACCGGCCGACCTCCGACTCGGCGACCCGAACTCCGGCGAGGTGGTGGCCACGGTCCCCGAGGGCGAGACCTGGACCGTGCAGGTGGCCGGCCAGGCGTACAGGATCCTCGATGGGACGGGAACGAAGGTGGGGGAGGATGTCGGCGACCCCGCCAACAACCTGTTCGTTGCCTACGGCAACGGCGTCCGCGTCATGGTTGCCGAGGCTGGGCACGCCTACAGCCGGGGTTTCATCGAGCTCAACCTGTACAACTGCCCGTCGGGATGTCGTGAGCGGATGATCCTCGTCGTGGGGGACGAGGAGTACCTCTACGGCCTGGCGGAGGTCCCCAGCAGCTGGCCGACCCCAGCCCTCCAGGCGCAGGCTATCGCGGCCCGGACCTATGCATTCACCAAGGCGGCCACCTCCGGGCAGCACCGGCCCGTATGCAACTGTGCGCTGTTCGCGAGCTCCTTCGACCAGGTGTACGCGGGCTGGGACAAGGAGGCCGGACTGGACGGCGACCGGTGGGTGGCCGCGGTCGATGCGACGGCGGGCGAGGTCGTGACGTACCAGGGCCAGACCATCCAGGCGTTCTACATGTCTTCGAGTGGAGGATTCACCGAGGACAACGAGAACGTGTGGGGTGGAACGCCGATCCCCTACCTGCGCGGCGTGTGCGATCCCGGTGACTACACCTTGGCCAACCCGAACGCCGTGTGGGACCTCTCGCTTCCGGCCGACCGGGTCACCCGGAGGCTCGGCCTCGGCATCGGGCCGGTCACGGGCTTTTCGGACACGGTGCGGGGGGTTTCGGGGCGGATCGTCACCACCGTCGTCCAGGGAGCGTCGGGGACGGCAGAGGTGAGTGGCTCCACGCTTCGCTCGGCCCTCGACCTACCCGATGACCGGGTGTGGGTGAACGCGAACCGCCAGATCACCGGCAGCATCCGGCAGAAGTACGACGCCACCAACTGCCGCGCCGGGCTCCCGACCTCGCCGGAAGTGCCCGTGGCCGGCGGCCTCCGTCAGCAATTCCAACGGGGCGCCATCTACTTCAAGTCAGAGACCGGCCCGCACATGCTGTCCGGCTCGGTCCTCGACTTCTATCTGAAGAAGAGTGGCCCGAAGGGGAAGTTCGGGTTCCCCACGAGCGACGTGGCGACGCTGAAGAACGGCGCGACCCGCGCCACGTTCGAGCGAGGCAAGATCACGTGCTCGGCGTCGGGAGCCTGCCGGGCGAGCTGAGCTCGGATCTCAGGCGGCGCGTGGCTCGGGCGCGTTGCTGGTGCCCCGGTAAGCCTGGATGAACCCCGACGCGATCGTTCGCGCCTGGTCCGCCGTCACGGCGGCCGGGCACTCCCAGAGCTTGTTCCACGCGGCCAGAGCCAACGACGTGCCGCTCGGGAGGTTCGGATACGGGGCCATGATGACCTTGTCCTGCGCGCGGGCGAGCGAGGCGAGGCGGTCCACCACCGCCTGCTGGAGGGCGTCGGGCCCGTCGGCTCGGTAGTAGATGAG
>VAYX01000217.1:4210-6679 GCA_005885325.1 Actinomycetota bacterium | reverse complement strand
CCGCCTTGGCGTTCGCGTCGAGCTCGCGCTGCTCCTGGGCGCGCTGCCAGTCGGCCTGGGAGCTGACGCTGGCCGCCGGCTCGTGCCCGAGCACGTAGTGCCCGAGCTCGTGGGCGATCACCTTGGTCAAGCTGGCCGAGTCGAGCATCCGCACGTTCACGAAGATGTTGCCCTGGCGGTACATCGCACCGATGTTCAGATTCGTCGCCGGCTGGATCGAGATCCGGACGCCGGGAACGCGGTAGAGCGCGGTGGTGCGGTCGGCGAAGCCCTGGATCTCATCGACCTTCGCCCGCTGCTGGGGCGTCAGGCTCACGCATCCGGCCAGGAGGAGGGAGGCAACGACGACCACCCGCGGGCACTCGTGGATGATCCTCATTTGTACTTTACATAATCCCTCTTATCGGCAGTAGAGCGCGCGCCGGACATCACGTGCCGAGCTCGGCCAGCCGCGCCTTGATCTCATCGAGGCGCCGGCTGTTCGGAAGCTCGCTGACCGCCCGACGATAGGTCGCGGTCGCCTCGGCCTTCTGGCCGCTGAGCTCCTGCGTGCGTCCGAGCCCCAGCAGGAGCTCCTCGTACAGAAAGTCCTTCGGGCCGAGTCCCTCGAGGGCAACCTTGAACGCCTCGACCGCCTTTGGGTAGTTCCGCTCGGCTTCCCACGTGTACGCCACGCCGCCCCGGCTGAGCGTCCGGAGCGTCCGGGGGGCGCCCTGGGCCACCGCGAGCTCGAACGCGCCGCGCGCCTGCGAATACTGCTGCGACTGAAACCGGAGGTTGCCCAGAAGGTACGCGACCTGCGCGGCGTCGCGACCGGAGGGATATTGCGTCAGCGCCGCTTCCAGCTCGCGGATCGCCGCGGCCCGCGTCTCGCTGGTGGCCTCCGGGTTCTGCGCCGACTGAGCCCGGGTCATGGCCTCGGCGTACACCGCCATGGCCCGGTGCTGGGCCGTGGCGTGCCAGTACCAGCCGCCCGCCACCAGGAGGCCCGCAGCCACGATCGCGGCGACTCCGATGAAGACGGTTCGCGCCGACGGAAGCGTCAGGTTGATCTTCATCGGACTCGCAGTCCTCGACGATACTGCCGTCCGCACGCCCCGCAGCGCCGCCAGCCCTGAGACACGCGCCGCACGAGGTGCCCACAGTGTGGACAGCGCTGGTACGTAACCAGTCCGAGCACGAGCCCGAGACCAGCCGCGACGGCGACCGCCACGGCCAGCACCGTGGAATCCACCGAAGGGGGCCTCAGAGCAGATCGACGAAGATGGCGCCCTGCTCGACGGTCACCGGGAAGCACGCCATCTTCACCGCGGGATTGTTGGCGTTGGCGCCCGTGGTCACGTCCCAGCGCCAGTCGTGCCAGGGACAGCTCACGATCCGGCCGTCGAGCTCGCCCTCGCCGAGCGGACCGCCCCGGTGAGCGCACATGTTGTCGATGACGTAGTAGGTGCCGTCGACGTTGAACAGCGCCAGCTCCTTGCCCTGGGTCTCGATGACCCGACCTTCGCCCTCCGCGACGTCGCCCACCGCGGCGAGCCTCACACGGCGCTTGCTAGACATTCGCACGGCCTCCCGTTCACCGCCGACCTCTCGCGCGCCGCCTGACCTCGCGCCACCGGAAGCAGTCGCGGGTGTGATCGTTCACCATCCCGGTTGCCTGCATGAAAGCGTAACAGATCGTCGGCCCCACGAACCGGAAGCCGCGCCGGACGAGATCCCGGCTCATGGCGCGCGAGGCGTCCGTCTCGGTGGGCCCCTGGCCCAACCGGCGCCACGCGTTATGGACGGGACGTCCGCCGACGAGCTGCCAGACGTAGCGCTCGAAGGTGCGGTGCTCGCGCCGGACCGCCAGGAACGCGCGCGCATTCGCGATCGTCGCCTCGATCTTCGCCCGGTTGCGCACGATGCCGGCGTCGTTCATGAGACGGCGAACCCGGGCGGCGGTATAGCGGGCAATTCGCGCTGGATCGAAGCGGTCGAAGGCCTTGCGGTAGGCCGGCCGCTTTTTCAGGATGGTGGACCAGCTGAGCCCCGCCTGCGCGCCCTCGAGGATCAGGAGCTCGAAGAGCCTCCGATCATGGTGAAGCGGCACCCCCCATTCGCGATCGTGATATCGGATCTCGAGCGCTCCCCTGGCCCACGCGCACCGGCGTCTCTCCACCGATTTACCCGGAGCAGATGGTACTACGCCATCACCGGACCGCCACCACCTGGACCTTCACCTCGGTCGCGTCCGCGACCGTGCGGTAGAGGGGTCAACGGCCCCGGTAGGTCTTGACGAGCTCGTCCGCCTGCGCCTGGCTCACGCCGGCGATCTCGAACGTCATGGTGACCGAGGCGAACCGGTTCGGCTCGGCCGCGCTGCGGGCGCCCTCGATGGTGACATCGATGCCCGTGAGCGGCACGCCCGACTCCTTGGCGTGCATCTCGATGAGGGTGACGCCGCACGACGACACGCCGGCGAGAAAG
>VAYX01000217.1:3580-4167 GCA_005885325.1 Actinomycetota bacterium | reverse complement strand
CCCGGGCCGCGCTCAGCGCCCGCCAGAGAATGCCGCTGTTCGACGATTTCACGCTGTCGATCTTCATGTCGGCCATCTTCATGCCTCCTCGCAGATTGGGTGGGCCTACCCCGCGATATATCACACGTCAGGCCCCGGTCGCTCGTGGCGCCCTTTTTCCTGAAGGCCGCGGGCAGATCATCCCCTACGATGGAATTGAGATGCCACCCACCAAGCCCGCGTCACTCCAGCAGGCGGCATCCGCGGTGTTCGCGGTGACGACGGTGGTTCCCCTCCTCATCTTCGTCTGGACGCTCCATCGAATCGGCGCGCTCGCGGACGTCCAGTCCCAGGTGGGCCTCGGCCTGGCGCTCGGAGTCGCGCTCCTCGGCTACTACATCTTCCGGCGGCTGATGGGCCGGATGTCTCAGCTGATCCAGGGCCTGGGCCGTGTCGTCCAGCAGGGCATGCGGCCGGCCAACGACGCGCGGGCAAACCTGGCGGCCGCGGGAAAGGCGACGGGGCTCATCACCGAGTACAAGCCGCCGGTCCGCGAAGAGCCCGCGCCGCCCGCTCCGTCGTCGCGCGTTGCGCAGCGCGCGATGGCC
>VAYX01000217.1:2924-3485 GCA_005885325.1 Actinomycetota bacterium | reverse complement strand
GCATGATCCAGGAGGTCGACGATCTGAGCCACGCGATGGCGAAGCTCTGGATGGCCGAGGCGCTCGGATTCAAGGGACGCCGCGTGGCCCTGTCGATCGTGAACACGCGCACACCCATCACCGGCACGCTCGTCGACGTGACGCACGACGAGCTCGTGGTCGATCAGGACGGCGGCGGTCAGGTGGGCATCAGCTACGGCCGGCTTTCCGGAATCGACGCCGCGTAGTCTCGCCGAATCTTCGCCTCGCCAGCTCGCCCCGAAGTGACGTAGGATACGCGCACACTCGCGAGCGCCGCTGTGCCTCGTCCCCGGCCCGACGGCCGGACGGGCTTCCGCGGGCGAGTCCACGGGAGGAATCGCGCGATGCCGCACGATCTGATCGTCAAGAACGGCACGGTGGTCGACGGCTCGGGGATGCCCCGCTATCGGGCCGACGTCGCGGTTCGTCACGGCCGCATCGCGGCGATCGGCCGCATCCGCGAGGCCGCGCGCGAGGTGATCGACGCCGACGGCCAGGTGGTCACCCCCGGCTTCGTGGACGGGCACACCCACATGGACG
>VAYX01000217.1:2355-2903 GCA_005885325.1 Actinomycetota bacterium | reverse complement strand
TGTGGCTTTACGCTGGCCCCCTGCGGCAAGCAAGAGCGAAGCCTGGTGGTGCGCAACCTCGAGCGCGCCGAGGACATCGCCGCCGAGGCGATGGACGCCGGCATCGACTGGACGTGGCGGACGTTCCCCGAGTTCCTCGATCGCGTGCAGGGCCTTCCCAAGGGCATCAACTACGCGGGGTACATCGGCCACTCGGCGCTCCGCACCTACGTCATGGGCGAGCGCGCGTTCGAGAAGGAAGCCGGCGAGGACGATCTCAGAGCCATGGAGCGCGAGCTGCGCGACGCGATCCGCGCCGGCGCCATCGGCTTCACCACGTCCCGCTCGCCGAGCCACGAGACGCCCGACCGGCGGCCCGTGGCCAGCCGTCTGGCCGCCTGGGACGAGGTGCGACGGCTGGTCGGCGTCATGGGCGAGATGAACGCGGGCATCTTCGAGCTGGCCGGCGAGCGCGCCGGCGGCGACCCGGAGCGCCTGCGCGACTATCACGTGCGGCTGCGCGACCTGGCCGTCGAGAGCGGCCGGCCGATCACGTGGGGTCTCTTCAG
>VAYX01000217.1:0-2315 GCA_005885325.1 Actinomycetota bacterium | reverse complement strand
CTCTCGATCGTGCTGTCGTTCAAGACCAGCCTGCCGTTCGACCGTCTGTCGGTATGGCGCGAGCTCCGGGCCCTGCCGCTAGACCAGCAGAAGCGCCAGCTCCGCGACCCCGAGCAACGCCGCCGTCTGGTCGCCGCCGCGCGCGAGCGCGACGAGCGCCCGCCGGTCGGCGCCGAGCCGCGCGCGGCCGCGTACGACTGGACCTTCGTCATGGATACCGCCGAGGGCCCGCACCGCTCGGTGGCCGAGGTTGCCCGTGATCGCGGGGTCGATCCGGTCGAGGCGATGATCGACCTGGCCCTCGAAAAGGATCTCGAGCGGTTCTTCCTCCAGCCGATCGCCAACGAGAACCAGGACCACGCGCTCGAGCTGATCAAGCATCCTCGCACGGTGGTCACCTTCTCGGATTCGGGCGCCCACGTCTCGCAGATCATGGACGCCTCGCTCCAGACGCACCTCTTGAGCCACTGGGTGCGCGCCCGGCAGGCGCTCACGCTCGAGGAGGCGGTGCGCATGCTGAGCTTCGAGCCCGCCACGCACTGGGGGTTCAGCGACCGGGGGCTGATCCGCGAGGGTCTGGCGGCCGATCTGCTCGTGCTCGATCCCGACACGGTCGCCCCCGAGATGCCGGAGGTCGTGCGCGACTTGCCGGCCGGCGCCCGGCGCCTCACGCAGCGGGCCCGCGGGTTCGCCGCGACGGTGGTGAACGGCGAGGTCGTCCTGCGCGACGGCAAGCCCACCGGGGCCCTGCCGGGCCAGCTCCTGCGGGGCCCCTACGCGCGCCGGTCGTGACGGCTCGCCGGGCGCGATGCACGTGGAGTCAACGTCACGCTGAGGAGGAGGTCGTTCCATGAGCTGGACGCTGGAAGAGTTCGCCGCCGCGTGTCAGCGCGCCCTCACCGCCGACCCCGGTCCTGCGGGTCGCGAGAAGGTGTGCGCGATCGTCCAGGACGTGCTGAAGGACGAGGCGTTCGTCGCCCGTCACGTCGGCGACGACGTGCCCGAGCGCAAGATTCTCTACGAACACCCGTCGCTCGGCTTCTGCATCCTCGCCCACGCCTACCATGGGGCCAAGGAGAGCAATCCGCACGACCACGGCCCCTCCTGGGCGATCTACGGCCAGGCCCACGGCGAGACCGTGATGAGCGACTGGGCGCTGCTCCAGCCGGCCACCGAGGAGAAGCCGGGCAAGGTCCGCCTCGCCCGCAGCTACACGCTCAAGCCCGGCATGGCGCACGTCTACAACGAGGGCGATCTGCACTCGCCCCGCCGCGACGGCCCGACGCGACTGATCCGCATCGAGGGCACGAACATGGAGAAGGTGCGCCGCCTCGCCTACGAGCGCGCGTGAGCACTGGAGGACACCGATGGCGCCAACGAGCTCGCTGAACTATGGGGTCGTCGAGGGCTGGGAGCAGCTGCCGAAGGGCTATGCGCACCGTGACGTCGCCGGGGTCGCCGTCGACGGCGAGGATCGCGTCTACCTGATCTGTCGCGGCGACCACCCGATCATCACCTACGATCAGAAGGGCAACTTCCTGGGCTCCTGGGGCGAGGGGCAGTTCACCCTGCGCACGCACGGCATCACGATCGCGCCGGACGGCACGCTCTACTGCAGCGACGACGGCAATCACACCGTGCGGCGGTTCACCCCGCAAGGGAAGCTCCTGATGACCCTCGGGACCATGAACACGCCGTCGGACACCGGCTACGACGGCAAGAACACCGCGACCGTCAAGAAGCCCGGCGCGCCCTTCAACCGGCCGACGAATCTCGCGGTCGGTCCCCGGGGCGATCTTTACGTGTCCGACGGCTACGGAAACTGCCGCGTCCACCTCTTCTCGCCCAACGGCGAGCTGAAACGGTCGTGGGGCGTGCCCGGCCAGGGCCCCGGCGAGTTCTTCCTGCCCCACGGCATCGCCGTAGCCGCCGACGGCCGCGTTTTCGTCTGCGACCGCGAGAACGATCGCATCCAGATCTTCAGCCCCGACGGCGAGTACCTCGCCGAGTGGACCGACACGCGACGCCCGACGCACATCGTGTTCGACGGCCAGGGCCGCGCGTACGTGTCGGAGCTCTGGTGGCAGCCGGGCCAGACCTCGGGACGGTACGGACCGGCGGGGGACATCAAATCAGGGCGCGTCAGCGTCTACGACCGGGACGGCCGAGTGATCGCCCGGTGGGGCGGGCCGGATCCTGTCGCGGCCGGCAGCTTCGCGGCGCCGCACGGCATCGCGGTCGACGCGCAGGGCAGCGTGTACGTGAGCGAGGTGACGTGGACGTTCGCGGGAAGCCGCGGCCACGTTCCCGAGAAC
>VAYX01000074.1 GCA_005885325.1 Actinomycetota bacterium | reverse complement strand
CGTGCCGTCCGCACCTGACGCGGACCGTCACGCAGATCGTCCGCGCGAATGTGCTCACCCGGTTCAACGCGCTGCTCGGCGCGATGCTCGTGGTGATCCTGTTGGTGGGGCAGTTCCGCGACGCGCTGTTCGGCTTCGCGTTGATCGCGAACACGCTGATCGGGATCGTACAGGAGCTTCGGGCGAAGCGGACGTTGGACCGGCTCTCCGTGCTGACGGCACCGAAGGCCGCCGTCCTTCGTGACGACACCGAGCGTGAGGTCGCCCTTTCGCAGGTGGTTCTGGACGACGCCCTCCATCTCGGCCCGGGAGGGCGAGGAGCCGGCATCACGCTCGGGCAGCAGCGCACCGCAGCGACGATGGTCCTCACGTGGATCGGGCCGTTGGTGCTCTCGATCATCGCGGCGCCGCCTACCCGAGCGCGCCTGTTGGTGTGGTCGATGGCCGGGTTCTTCCTCGCGGTGATGTTGATACCGCCGGCACGCGACTTCTTCGCTCTGCACCCGCCGGACGACCTCGTGTGGCTCGCGGGGTTCGGGGTCGCGGCGATCGTGTGGTCATTCGCCCGGCTATTCGTTCCCGGCGACCGGCCAGAAGGACCTCGGCGCGCCGAGTAGCCCGCTTCGGCCCCGCGCTCGACTCGGTCGCTGCTGCGCTGGCAAGGAGTGAGACTGCCGCCGCTGGGTTGCGGTGCTGGGGGACGGGGTGTTCGCGAACCCGCTGAGCCAACAGTCCGACATTGGCAACGTGAGTCAAGCAGCGGTTTGGGCCATCGGCGCACGCGCGGACGCCGAACGGCCGGAAACCCAAGGACCGGAGGAGGAGTCTCCTGGTGATGATGGCTCCAAGACCCGGAACACTGGGCGTCGCCCCGAGGCGAACGATCATGCTGGGTGGATCAGCGGCATTGGTCGCGATGGCGGTCGCTCTGGCGGTTTGCACGCAGGAGCCAGGCACACGTTCCACTCGACCGCCGGCGCTGGGGTTGGCGTCGATGACGGTCGCGGAGGTTCCCCTCTACCCGTCCCCCAGGATCGTGCTCGAGGCCTGCCGGCGAGCGCAGGAGCTGACCTCTCGGACCGTGCTGTGCCCGACGCTCCTTCCTCGCCCCAGCGTGAGCTCGAACTCCGAGCCGGGGCTGCCACCGCAACCGATCGGTGTCGTCGCCACGGACGATCCGAACCTCCTCCCCTTCGGGACGGGCCCTGGATCGGTCTTGCTGAACTTCACGTACAACGCCCCATACGAGGATGACCCGACGAAGAACCGCCCTGACCGGTTCCTGCACTTTGAACTGTACGTTCAGGGCGCGTGCTGCGGCCCGCCTCCCGGGGCGCACCCCGCGGTGCTCGGTGAAAAGAGCGGACTCCTAATCCGGGCGGGTAGCGCGGGCGCGTACTTCGGCAACCACGTGAGGTTCTTCTGGAACCAGGAGGGTGTCGACTACGTCGCGACCCTTCATGAGTTCGGAGCCGGGACCACGGCGCTCCTGGGTGCCTTGGTGGCCGGGCTGCAGCCGGTCGAACAGGTGGCCGCGACTGGTTCGCCGCCCACTCCGGCGATAAGCGGTGCGATCGTGCCTGTTCCGAGGATGACGGGCCCAATAGCGGTAACCGTGTCCGGAGACTCCATCTGGGTGGCGTCTATCGGTGACGCTGCGTCGGCCTATCAGACGGCCGCCTGGCCGGACCGGCAGACGGGACCCGGGCTTCAACGCTTCGATGCGCGCACCCATCGACCCGTCGGAGCGGCAGTGCGCCTGGTCCAGGGTAGGAAGCTCGAGCGATTGGGGCTGACGCAGGCGGACTGGCGACCATCGGGGTTGGCGTCAGGGTTCGGGCGCGTGTGGACCGTTGTCTCGTTCCCCGGGCCCGCCACGCTCTTCGGGCTTGACCCGGCGACCGGGCAGATCACCGCGAAGTTCCGGATGCCCTTCAAATCGACGGATGGCGATATCAGCGGCATCGCGGCCGCGGGAGGTGCTCTGTGGGTGAGTCAGTACGGTCCAGCGAGGCTTGGGCACGAAGGCGAGTTCGGCGGAGTCTTCGACCCGGGGTCCGTTTGGCGGATCGATCCGGAAACGGGGGCAGTGACGGCGCGCATCGAGGTCGGAGCAGGAGCGGTCAGCGTGGCCGGCACGACCGAGGCCGTGTGGGTCGCCAGCTACCTCGACGATACGGTGAGCCGCATCGATCCCGCCACGAACCACGTGGTGGCAACCATCCCGGTCGGCGCCGGCCCGACAGCGATCGCGGCGAGCCCAGGCACCGCCTGGGTCACGAACTCCCTGGATGGGACGGTGAGCCGTCTCGACGCCACGACGAACCGTGTGGTGGTCATTCGAGTCGGCGAGCGACCGATGGGCGTGGTGGCATCCGCCGACGGAGTGTGGGTGACCAACTACTCGAGCGACACGGTCAGCCGGATCGATCCCGACAGCAACCGCGTGGTTGGGACGGTGGTCACAGGACGAGGGCCTATCGCCATCGCCGAGGATGCCCAGCACCTCTGGATCACGAACGATCTCGACGCAACGCTTGAGGAAACGACGTGACCGCGCAAGCGTCGGTTCAGTCGAACGACCGAAATGCGGTAGTCCGCGCCGTCCCGCCGATATCGGGGTGTCATCGGGCCGGGCTGCTGGTGAAATACGGGCGTGCCAGGCCAACCCGAGGTTGAGCTGCTCGCCCGCGTGCCCCTCTTCGCAGGGCTCTCGCAGACCCACCTGCGTCGCGTAGCGTCCCTGGCCCAGGAGAGCAGTTACAACGCCGGCCGAGTCATCGTGAAGCGGGGCGATCCCGGCAAGGCCTTCTATGTGATCGTCGACGGCGAAGCCAAGGTGGTGAAGGGCAAGATCGTCACCGCCCGCCGGGAGGCGCAGCTCGGACCCGGCGACTTCTTCGGCGAGCTCTCCCTGCTCGACGGCGAGCCCAGGGCCGCGTCGGTGATCGCGTCCAGCCCGCTCACGACGATCCGGATCGAGCGAGCGGCGTTCCGCCGCCTTCTGCGCGAGGAGCCCGACCTCGCCCTCAAGGTCCTCGAGGGTATGGCTCGGCGAACGCGCAAGATCTTGGGGACCCCGCCGTTATAGGCGGCCGGCCGATCGAGTAGGGGTCGAGAAGGCACCGAGTGACTCGCGCGGGTCTCGCTGACGAAAGCCGGAGACCACCCAGTGCAACAGTCGCAACTTCCAGACCAGACCACTAAGTGTCGCGGTTGGCCTGGTGCAGTCGGATTGGGTGCGGCAGGCCCATCAACTCAACGAGTCCGACATCCACGAACCGTATCGCCGGGTCCTGCGAGGATCGTACGACGTTGTCGCTGACCAGGACCTGCCCCGGCCCCGCGTGAGAGGCGATCCTGGCGGCCGTGTTGACCGTCCTACCGAAGTAGTCGCCGTCCTGCAGGATCACCGGGCCAGAATCTATCCCCGTATGGGGCGGCGGAAGACGAGCGGCCGGCACGCTGTCGGCCAACTCTAGCGCTGAGATCACTGCCCGATCGGGGTCGGTGAAATAGAGCATCACCCCATCCCCCAACCACTTGACCGGTCGGCCTCCATAGTCGTACGCACTGCGCTGGACCAATCCCCCGAGGGTCGCCGCCATCTCCGCGGCTGCCTCGTCCCCCTGCTCCTCGGTCAGCCGGGTATAGCCCGAGAGGTCGAGGAAGCACATGGCCGGCGGCTCAGCCACCGTGTGATGCAGGCCCACCTTCTCCAGGGTGGCCTCGACCGCTTCGACCACGTTCGCCATCCAGGTGTGCTCCGACTGGCCGTGGTACATGGAAGCGAGCGCTCGATCCAAGTACGGGATGCCCGCGGCGACCGCTTCGTTGGCCGCCTGCAGGACCTGGGCCTCGCTCATCCCCGATCGAAGGAGCGGCACCTCGATCTGTGCGTGGTAGAAGGTCGCGGCCGCTTCGCTGATGCGGCGCATGCTCTCGCCCCATACCCGGACCAACCGCTCGATCGACGCTGGGTCCGCCCCGGCCTCGAGAGCTATCTTCACCACGGGGACCACATCGAGTACTTCTTCGTGGACGGGATCCTCCGGCTCCGGACGGGCGAACCCCATGGACTGCCGAATGACTTGCAGCAGCTCAAGGCTGAGCCCCGTCTCAGCGCTGAGCTCCCCATAGGTCTTCCCGATGAACCCGCCGTACCACTCCCAGCTGGGGAGATCCAGGAACCCGAAGGAGAGATCCCCGTTTCGGACGGCAGTGCCAATCCCCTCGAGCGGCAGACCCCCTTCCTCGAGGCCCCGAACCAAGCGAACCCTCCGAAGGTCACCTCCAGAGAACAGCGAGCCGGCTCCGCCTAAGGAAAGGATGCCGAGTTCGACCAGCCGATCCACGTAACCGACATGGATCCCCGCTCGCCCGGCCAGGGCTTCGCGCGTGAGTCCGTCCACGACCCACGCATGGTAGCGGGTGCCTCAGACCCAGGTCGCGCCTAGCCGAACCCCAGAGGGTAAGCCCCCTCAATTCTGTCGGGCTACGGTCAACCCGACGGGGCGCCGGGCAGACCCGCCAATCGTTGGAGCCCGTCGTAGGCGGCGTACTTGTACGCCTCGCTCCGAGTCGGAACGTTGAACGTCGCGCGAATGAAGCGGTCGATGACTCCGCCCTCGTGCATCACGGCCTGACCCTGGTGGATGAGCTCCGACGCGATGTCGCCCAGGACGTGCACACCGAGCAGCACGCGGTCCTCGCGTCGGAAGACCAGCTTCACCAGGCCATCGGTGCCACCATCTACCACCGCCTTGATGTTGCGTGAGAACCAGCCTCGGCCGACCTCGTACCCGACGCCTCGCGTTGTCGCGGCCTCTTCGGTCAGACCGACCATGGCCACCTCGGGGATGGAGTAAACGCCGTACGGCGGGAGCGGATCAACCGCTTCTTTGAACGGTATGCCGAAGGCATGGCAGGCGGCGACCCTCCCCTGCTCCATGGAGACCGAGGCCAGGGCAGGGGGGCCGATGACGTCGCCAGCCGCGTAAACCCCCTGCGCGGTGGTTTGAAACTCCTCGTCCACGATGATCCGGCCTCGGGCATCGATCTGCACGCTCGCCTCCTCAAGGCCCAGGCCCTCGGTATTTCCAGCCCGGCCCGCCGCGAACAGGACCTTCTCGGGCCGGATCACCTCCCCGCTCTCGAGGGTGACCCGCAGCTCACCGTTCGCTCGGCGAACGGCACCGACCCCGGACCCCAGGACGAGGCGCATCCCCATGCCGGAGAAGGTCGCTCCGAGGAGCCGGGAGATCTCACCGTCCATGAACGGAAGGAGTCGCTCACCGGAATCGAGCAGCGTCACCTCGGTCCCGAGCGAGGTGAAGATCGAGGCGTACTCGCACCCGACCGGTCCCCCTCCGACGACCACCATGCTGCGGGGGATCCTGTCGATGCCAAGAATTCGCTCCGAGTCGTACACCTCGGGGTCGTCGAACGGAACATCGCGAGGGTGAAAGGGCCTCGATCCGGTGGCGATCAGAACAATGTCAGCTTGTAGCGTCCTCGGCGCCCCATTCCGGCCGACTGGGGTCACGACGACGGTGCGATTTGGCGCGAGCCTGCCGGTACCCCGCACCATCTCGATCTGGTGACGCGTTATGTTCTCTCTGACCTGGTCAGTCATGGCGGCCTGGACTTGCGCAGTTCGATCCATCAGCCTGTCGAGCGTCGCGTCCGGATCGAGCTGTATGGACAGGCCGTAGACCTCGCGTCGGCGGTATCCCGTGAGGTAGAGGGCAGTTTCCCTCAAGGTCTTCGTCGGAACCCCTGCGCTGCTGACCAGGGCTCCGCCAGGAGCCGCCTGCCGCTCCACGATCGCCACCCGCTTGCCGAAGAACGCGGCCTGGGCGGCGGCCTTCTCGCCGCCGGGCCCGGCACCGATCACCACCATGTCGAAGCTTTCAGAAATCGGCACGGCGGCCACCGCCCTCCAGGTGTTCTTCAGCGTGGCGAGATCCTCTACCACGCTGCCTTTGACCGGCGCGACCGGGCTGGAGTCGCGGTGTCGGCGCCCTTCCCTTACTTCCGGTTGCGCGGGGTGAACTCGTCGCAGGTAGCGGAACCCTGGATCACGCCTCGCACGAGCCTGCACCCTCCGAGGGCTAGGCGCGGAAACATGTACTTGCAGGCATCGCACCGAACCTCCGGCTTCGGAGCGGGTCGGTAGTTCGCCGCCCTCTTGGACAGACCCCAGATACTGGCACTCATCGCTGTGACATCTTCAGCCTCTCGGCCTTCTCAGGCAAGCCCGGCCACCGGGTTTCGATCCCTCGACCCAGCACGGCGAATGAGGTTCCTAGTCACAGGATGGCGTATCGAGTACCGTCGAGGAGCGCTATGAGCGAGCGAACGGAATCGGAACCCCGGCCGGATGAGAGACCACGCCGTCCAGCCTGCCCGAAGTGCGGGTCCACGCGTACACAGCCCTTCACCCACGCTGGGCCGGCGGCGCGAGTCAATATGAAGTGCACGAACTGCGGCCATCTGTTTCGCGGTCCCGCGAAGTCCTAGCTCCGAAGCAGTGGTACGGCTCGTCCCATCACGCGAGGCGCACCGAGTCAGTTCGCGTTGGCCAGGCGGCGAGCGATCACTGGCAGCATCGCGACTGCGATCCGAGGCTCTTGGTCTAGCAGCTCGAAGAACTCGGACCTCGAGATCGCGATCCCCCGGACCGCGGAGCGACTCCTCACGCGCGCAGTTCGAGGCTCGTCGGTGAGAAGCGAAACCTCTCCGAAGAACTCGCCTGGCCCATACTCGTTGAGCCGGCCGTCGGGGAACTCGACCGTGATCTCTCCGGTTTCGATCACCAACAGACCCGCGCCGGGCTGTCCGCGCTCCGCGAGCACTTGACCTGCCGAGGCGTCGAACTCCGTGGCGAGGGCGGCGATCCGCTTCAAGGCCGATTCATCGAGTTCGGCGAAGAGTGCGATTCCGCGAAGTGCCGCCCAATCCATGACGACGAACGCTACACGGTCTCTCGGGCGCCTGAGTGGTCTGGAGAGCACGGCTCCGAGTGCCCCCGGCAGGAATCGAACCTGCGACACACGGTTTAGGAAACGTCGTGTCGAGTTCTGTGCCGCCGTAGAACGTATTTGTCCCGAGGCCGTCGCACGACCACATGTTTCGCCATCTCGGCCGCGGTTCGCCCCTTGCACCTGCAACGGCTGTACGGGGCTCCTTGCTGGGGAGGACGGCAAGCCCCTGTCGGCAGGGACCGTGCTCAACACCCACCTGGTGCTGACCAGGGCCCTGGGACACGGTTGGCGTACTGCTCCATGCCAGTCCAGACCCACGGCAGGTTCGTCCCCAACCACCCAACCGTCATATCCAGGAAGAATCACGAAGGCGTCTCCGGGGTTGAAGTCCAACTCTGTGCCGTCGTCCATCACGATGTGTTGTCCGCCCGGACTCCAGGGGGAACCCACGCGGACGAATTCGTCATCTCCGGACGATTCGCTATAGGTCGAATACCCCGCAGACGCTATCGGGGCCCGGGCCAGGTGCCCCGCAGAGTGGACCGCGCGAGCCACAAGCGTACGGCCAGGCTGAGGGCGGACGTCGCGATCAAGACGACGAGGGTCGCCGCTGGCCAGCCCAGCAGGGCGCCGACCGCGACGATCAGGAGCCGGGCGTCGCGGCCGCCAAGCAGTAAGGCGATCCACCGCTCGGGTATGGGCGGGAAGCCCAGGGCCGAGATGCGGTCCTTCGTGGCCATCGACAGCATCGCCCCGGCCGTCGCCGCGACGGCGAGGACGGCCACCACCCCCGGGGCGCTTCCGGCATCGAGGGCCCAGAGCGCGAGTCCCCCCACGATGGCCGCGTCGGCCAGGCGGTCGAGGACGCCGTCCAGCAGGGCCCCTCCGGGACCGGCGCGCACTTGGAGACGGGCGATCTCCCCGTCCACCCCATCGAGGATCGAGGCGAGCTGCGCGAGGATCCCGCCGGCGATGCCGCGGCCGCTCGCCAGGAGCCAGGCCGCGATGACACCGAAGAGGAACGCGGTGACCGAGACGACGTCGGGGTGGATCGGGAGGTGGGCGAGGGCCATCGACATCCTGGTCGAGACTGGGCGGTTGAGGTACCGGGAGACCGGCCCGTCGGCCTCCTTCGTGAGCGAGCGGCGTAGCCTCACCTCGGCTCGGCGGAGGTCCTCGGGTGTATCGATGTCATGCCACCAGAGGCCCTGAGGGAGTGACACAGCGGCGAGCGGCAGCTCCCGGGCGAGCTCGGTCACAGCGGCCGCGAGCGACCCGTCGCCTCGGGCATAGGCTCGGCGCTGGGCGTCGAAGATGGCGGTCGGGAGCAGGAACGCCCCGCAGTCGATCGACGGCTCACCGAGTTCCTTGGAGAGCGCGACGACCTTCTCCTCATGCAATCGCACCCGCATGCCCTCGGCCCAGGCGTCGGGGTCGGGCGCGTGGTCCACGAGGACCGCTGGGCGGCCGGCGGAAAGCAGGGGCTCCAGCGCCCCTTCGCCGAAGACGTGGTCCGCAGTCACCAGGGCAAACAAGCCTTCATCGGCGACGAGGGCCTCGGCCGCGGCAAGCGACGCCCCGTTCCCCAGCTCCCAGCCCTCCGCGAAGACGGCCCGAACCCTGCCGGGGGCGAGGCGGTCGACGACGGCAGCGACAAGCCCGGCCTGGTAACCGACCACCACCACGACCCGCTCGAGACCACCCGCCAAGAGCGTTCGCACGGCCCGCTCGACGAGAGCCAGACCGCCGACGCGGATGAGCGCCTTCGAGCCGCCGCCGGTCACGCCCGCCAGTCGCTCGGAGCGGCCTGCGGCCAGGACAAGGCCGACACGAGGGCGCGTCTCGGGCGAGCGCGACGCGGTGCTGGTCCAGGTCGGGTGCTTAGAAAGTGTGTCCGACAAGTGCCCCTCCCAACCCCACGATCCTGTCGTAAGGATTCCACATCCAGACGACCAGAATGGGGAGGCGAACTCGACGCCTGTAGCAATCCCCGGCGGTTCCGGCTACTCCTGACCCCGTCTACTTCTTGGTCCAGTTTGCCGACGATGAGGAACCCGAGCCGGCGGCCTTGGCCTTCTTCGCCTCCCGCTTCTCCTTCAGCGACTTGCTCGCGGCGGTCTTCGAGTTCTTCGAACCGCCTTTGTCCTTGTTGGCCATGGCTACCTCCTCAGAAGGAGAAACCGGTGTTGACCGTATCACTCTGGACCCCTCGACCGATCTCCTCGACGGTACTGCGGCGAAGAGATCGCATGGCCTATGACGCTTACACCCGAGGCGACCTTGGTCACAGACCCGA
>VAYX01000073.1 GCA_005885325.1 Actinomycetota bacterium | reverse complement strand
CTCGTCGAGGTCGACGGACGACCGGCCCTCGACAGGCTCGATCAGCTCGCTTTCGAGATCGAGTCGATGGGCCGCACACCGAAGGACGACCCGGCCTTCTTCCTGTCGGCCGGTGCGGCCGGCGTCCTCGCCGGCCGCACCTCCGCCCGCGGCCGAAACTGGCCGGGGAAGGCCCTGGGCGCTTAGTAGAGACCGCCCCCGGATCCACCGTGGTGGAAGAACACGAGGTAGATGATCAGGTACGCGATGACTCCGACCACCGCGTAGATCGCCAGCCACTTCTTCCACTTCCCACCGTAACCCGTCGTCTTGTCCGCCATCTCGCAGCTCCTTTCCGTCTCGATGGCTGGTTGCTGCCTACGCGGGTACTACGGAGGCGTGCGAGAGGCGGATGCCCTCGGCGCGAGACTCCTGGCGAACGCTCAGGAAGCGCTCAGGATCCTCACATGTGGGCGATGAGCTGCTCCACCCGGTCGTCGACCGAACGGAACGGGTCTTTGCACAACACGGTGCGTTGAGCCTGGTCGTTCAGCTTCAGGTGGACCCAATCCACCGTGTAGTCGCGACGCTTCTGCTTCGCGTGCTTGATGAAGTCGCCCCGGAGCTTGGCCCGGGTAGTCTGGGGCGGCTCACGCATGGCCCGGGAGATGTCCTTCTCGCTGACCATCCGCTCGACCTTCCCCGACCGCTCCATCAGGTAGTAGAGCCCGCGGCTCCGGTTGACGTCGTGGTACGCCAGGTCGAGGAGCGCCACCTTCGGCGATGAGAGCGGCAGCTGGTGCTTGCCCCGGTACCGCTCGATCATCAGCATCTTGGCCACCCAGTCGACCTTCCGGGCCAGGATCTCCGGCTCTCCGGAGCCCAGCGCGTCCAGGGCGTCCCGCCACTCCAGCAGCAATTGCTTCGTCTGGGGGTCGCCCCCTCGGCGCTCGACGAACTTCACCGTGCGCTCGTAGTACTCGTCCTGGATCTCGATCGCGGTGAGCTCCCGGCCGTTCGCCAGCCGCACCCGCTTCTTGCCCGCGATGTCGTGGGAGATCTCGCGGATGGCCCGGATGGGGTTCTCCAGCGTGAGGTCGCGCATCACCGTGTTGGCCTCGACCATCCGCAACACCAGATCGGTGATGCCCACCTTCAGGAACGTGGTCCACTCGTTCATGTTCGAGTCCCCCACGATCACGTGCAGGCGCCGGAACCGCTCGGCGTCGGCGTGGGGCTCGTCCCGGGTGTTGATGATCGGGCGCGACCTGGTCGTGGCCGACGACACGCCCTCCCAGATGTGCTCGGCGCGCTGGGCGATGCAGAACTGCGCCCCCCGCGGCCCGTGGAGGACCTTGCCCGCCCCGCAGTAGATCTGACGGGTGACGAAGAACGGGATGAGGATGTCGGCCATCCGCGCGAACTCACCCTGCCGGGCCACCAGGTAGTTCTCGTGGCAGCCGTAGGAGTTCCCCGCCGAGTCGGTGTTGTTCTTGAACAGATAGACCTGGCCCGAGATGCCCTCCTCGTGCAGGCGCACCTCGGCCGCGGCAAGAAGGGCCTCGAGGATCCGCTCCCCCGCCTTGTCATGGGCAACGAGGTCGGTGATCGAATCGCACTCGGGCGTGGCGTACTCGGGATGGGAGCCGACGTCGAGGTACAGCCGGGCCCCGTTCTCCAGGAACACGTTCGAGGACCGGCCCCAGTGCACCACCCGGCGGAACAGGTACCGGGCCACCTCGTCGGGCGAGAGGCGCCGCTGGCCCCGGAACGTGCAGGTCACGCCGTACTCGTTCTCGAGGCCGAAGATCCGCCGGTCCACGAGGTGAGTGTAGGTCCGGTGGGACCGAACGCGGGGATGCGGCTAGCCGGACAGGATCCGCTCGACCTCGTCGTCGGAGAGGCGGCGGAACTTCCGGCGCTGGGATCGGGTCCGGTCCAGGAGCCCGGCCTCGATCGACGCGGGCTCGATCTCGCGGCCCTCGGCGCTGGAGAGCGCCTTCACGGCTTCCTTCACGGCGGTGGCCAGGTCCCAGCCTTCCTGAAACGTCCCCTTGAGGGCCTCGGTCAGGGTATCGGCGTGGCCGCCGATCCCGACGAACCCGTGCTCGTCGGTGACGGTCCCGTCGAACAGGATGTGGTAGATCTCGTTGCGTCCGTAGTCGCTCGCTACCTCCGCCACCAGGATCTCCACCTCGTACGGCTTCATCTGCTGGGTGAAGATGGTGGACAGGGCCTGGGAATACCCGTTGGCGATGTCCCGGGCTCGGACGTCCTCTCGCCCGTACGAGTACCCCCGGAGATCGGCGAGGCGCACGCCGGCGATCCGAAGGTCCTCGAACTCGCTGTACTTCCCCACCCCGGCGAAGGCGATCCGGTCGTAGATCTCCGAGATCTTGTGCAGCGTGGAGCTGGGGTTCTCCGCGATGAACAGGACCCCATCCGCGTGTTCGAGTCCCACCACCGATTTGCCCCGGGCGATGCCCTTGTGGGCGAAGTCCGAGCGGTCCTTCATGAGCTGCTCGGGAGGGACGTAGGGCATGAACGCCATCAGGACCTGGCCCCCACCACCGCTTCATAGGCCGATCGCACCTCGTCGTCGGGGACGGAGGAGACCCCTTCCGCGGCCACCACCAGGATCGTCGGGAAGATCCCCCGCGCCGGATCGGGCCCACCGGTGGCCGCATCCTCCTCGGCAGCATCGACCAGCGCCTCCACGGCAACGCGGATGGCCTCGTCCCGGGACAGCCCGGGCCGCCACCGCTTCTTGAGCGAGCCCTTGGCCGGACGCTCGCCGGACCCGGTGGCCCGGTAGTCGTCCTCCTCCCACCGGCCGCCGGTGGCGTCGTAGTAGAAGATCCGGCCCTCGTTGCGACGCTCGTCGAACCCGCCGAACAGCGGCACGACCACCAGGCCCTGGAGGGCCAGCGGGAAGTTGCCCCGGATCATCTGGGCAAGGCGGTTGGCCTTGCCCTCGAGGGACAGGCGGTCGCCGGTGATCTTCTCGTAGTGCTCCAGCTCGAGCTGGAAGAGCTTGACGATCTCGATGGCCTGTCCGGCGGCCCCGGCGATGGCGATGGCCGAGTAGTCGTCGGCGGCGAAGACCTTCTCCATCTTGTCGTCGGCGATGGAGAAGCCTTCGGTGGCCCGGGTGTCGCCGGCGAACACCACCCCGCCTTCGTACTTCAGGCCGAGGACGGTGGTCCCGTGGGGATGGGAGACGTCCCCGCCGCCGTGCGGCGGGGAAAGGCCCTTGACGGCCTCAGGACGGTTTCTGGAAACGAGGTCGAAGAAGCTGGGGTTCGCGCCGATGGGGCCTCCCGCACCGAGCGGGAAGCCGGCGGGGTCGTCCGTCATTCCCCGCCCTTCTGGACGTAGCTCTTGATGAACTCCTCGGCGTTCTCCTCGAGGACCGAGTCGATCTCGTCGAGGATCTCGTCCATCTCCCCCTTCAGCTCCTCGGCCTTGGAGGTGGACTGGACCTGGCCGGCGTCGCCCTCGCCGCCCTCCTCGCCTCCGCCCTTCTTCTGGATCCTCTTCTGTTCCTGCTCCTGCGGCACGGCTCGCATTCCCCCTCTGGTTGCGGTTTGGGCCGGCCACGCCATTCTACCGGCGGGTCCCGGCGTGGAAGGAAGGAGGGGCGGCGATCTCGGAAGAAGGATCAGGCCTGGAGCAGGTCGACCAGGCTCGCCGCGTCGGGGGCCCGATCCAGCAGGCCGGCCACGTGCTCGCGGGTGCCGCGCAGGGGCTCGCGCATGGGGATGCGCTGGAGGGCCTCCTTGCCGGTGTCGAAGATCATCGAGTCCCATGAGGCCGCGGCGATGGCGTCGGGGTAGCGGGCGATGCACCGGCCCCGGAAGTACGCGCGGGTATCGTCGGGGGGCTCCATGACGGCCTGCTCGATCTCCTGGTCGCTCACCAGGCGATCCACCTTGCCGGTTGCGGCCATCCGGTAGTACAGGCCCTTGTCGGTCCGGATGTCGTGGTACTGCAGGTCGATCAGCCGAAGCTTGGGATCGGACCAGGCCAGGCCATCCCGCTCCCGGTAGCTCTCCAGGAGCCTGTATTTCGCCACCCAGTCCAGCTCGCGCTGGAGCGAGAGGGGGTCGCTCTCCAGGGCCGACAGGACGTTCTCCCATCGCTGGAGGACGTCCCGGTTGTCGGGCGTGTCGTCTTCCTGCTCCACATACTTGCGGGCCCGCTCCAGGTACTCCCACTGGATCTCCACGGCCTTCAGCCGTCTCCCGTCGGCCAAGCGCAGCTGCGCGGTACACGAGAGGTCGCGGGACACCTCGTGGAGCGCGGCCACGGGATTGGCCATCGTGAGATCGGGCAGGTACTCGTCCTCGATCATCTTCAAGACGATCGCCGTGGTCCCGAGCTTCAGGTACGTGGCCACCTCGCTCATGTTGGCGTCGCCGATGATCACGTGAAGCCTGCGGTACTTGTCGGGATCGGCGTGCGGCTCGTCACGAGTGTTGATGATGGGCCGCTTGAGCGTGGTCTCCAGGCCCACCTCGGCCTCGAAGAAGTCCGCCCGTTGGCTGAGCTGATAGCGATGGCGGTCCCGGTCGTCCCATGGTGCCTCCGCTCCCAGCTTGCCGGCGCCAGTGTAGATCTGCCGGGAAACAAGGAACGGGGTCAGATCCCGCACGATGTTGCCGAACGGCGTGCCCCGGTCGACCAGGAAGTTCTCGTGGGTGCCGTAAGAGTTCCCCTTGCCGTCGCTGTTGTTCTTGTAGATCGCGATGCGTTGCCCGGGGGGAAGGACGTGGTGCAGCTCGATCAGGGACCGCTCCAGCACCCGCTCCCCCGCCTTGTCGTGGACGACGAGCTGGCGGGGGCTCGCGCACTCGGGTGTGGAGTACTCCGGGTGCGCGTGGTCCACGTAATACCGGGCGCCGTTCGGCAGGATCACGTTGGCCAGGCCCAGGTCCTCCTCGGCCGGCTCGCGCACCTGCACGGGCTCGAAGCCGCGGGCGTCGCGGAGCGGCGACTCCTGCTCGTAGTCCCACCGGATCCGTCGCAATGCGCCCGCATACGTGCTGATGAGAAGCGACGACGACAGGACTGGATTGAAATCGGGGGCACCGACCGCGGAGATGCCGTACTCCGTCTCCGTGCCGATGACCTTGGGGATGGCCATCCGGTGAGCTTACAGGTATTGGCCCGCGGCCACGCGCTCGACCTGTCGGCCCTCCGCGCCACCGTCACCGAGCAGCGTGCGGACGTAGACGATCCGCTCGCCCTTCTTGCCGGAGATCCGAGCCCAGTCGTCTGGGTTCGTCGTGTTGGGGAGGTCCTCGTTCTCCTTGAACTCGTCCCGGATGGCGTTCAGCAGGTCCTCGGTCTTGATGCCCTTCTCGCCGGTAGACAGGAACCGCTTGATGGCCTCCTTCTTCGACCGGCGCACGATGTTCTCGATCATCGCGCCCGAGTTGAAGTCCTTGAAGTACAGGACCTCCTTGTCTCCTGAGGCGTACGTGACCTCCAGGAACCGGTTGTCGTCGGAGGCGTCGTACATGCGGTCCACGGTGACCTGGACCATGCGGTGGACGGCCGTGCCGGCGTTGCCGCCGGCGCGGCCGATCTCCTCGGGATGGATCGGCACGGCCCCGGTCAGGTACTTCGACATGATGTCGCTCGCTTGCGCGGCGCTCGGCCGCTCGATCTTGATCTTCACGTCCAGCCGGCCCGGGCGCAGGATGGCCGGGTCGATGAGGTCCTCGCGGTTGGAGGCGCCGATCACGATCACGTTCTTCAGCGTCTCCACGCCGTCGAGCTCCGAAAGGAGCTGTGGGACGATCGTGCTCTCCACGTCGGAGGAGATGCCCGACCCGCGGGTCCGGAAGATCGAGTCCATCTCGTCGAAGAATACGATGACCGGCAGGCCCTCCTCGCTCCGCTCCTTGGCCCGCTGGAAGATCTGGCGGATCTGGCGCTCGGTCTCCCCGACGTACTTGTTCAGCAGCTCGGGGCCCTTGATGTTCAGGAAATAGGAGTGCGCGTCGGGCCGGCCGGTGCGCTCCCTGACCTTGTCGGCCAGCGACTTGGCCACCGCCTTGGCGATCAGGGTCTTCCCGCAGCCCGGCGGGCCGTACAGGAGCACCCCCTTCGGCGGCTCCAGCTGGTGCTCCTTGAACAGCTCCGAGTACAGGAACGGGAGCTCGACCGCGTCGCGGATGGCCTCGATCTGGGTCTCGAGCCCGCCGATGTCCTCGTAAGAGACGTCGGGGATCTCCTCCAGGACGAGCTCCTCGACCTCCTCCTTGGGCAGCCGCTCCAGGGCCACGTTGGACCGCCGGTCGATCAGAAGCGGGTCGCCGGCCCGGATGGGCTCCTCGCGGAGCGCGTACCCGAGCGTCGCGACGAGCTCCTCGTCGCCGTGGCCGATGACGATGACCCGGTCATCACCGAGCTTGTCCTTGACCTTCATGACCTCGCCGGCGACGTCGGGCCGCAGGACCTCGACGACGTTCAGCGCCTCGTTCAGGATGACCTCGGCCCCCCGGGTGAGTCCCGCCAGATCGAGCTCGGGCGTCACGTTCACCCGCATCTTTCGACCGGCGGTGAACACGTCGACCGACCCGTCGTCGTTCCTCGCGAGGTACACGCCGAAGGTTGCGGGTGGCTGGCTGAGCTTCTCGACCTCCTCGCGGAGGGCCTCGATCTTGTCGCGCTCGGACTTCAGCGCGGACGTGACCTTCTCGTTCTGCGAAAGGGCCCGGGAGAGATCGCTCTTCGTCTCGAGGAGCTTCTCCTCGAGGATCTTCACCTGGCGGGGGGCGTTCGTGAGCCGGCGGCGAAGCAGCGCGACCTCGTCCTCAAGGAACTTCACTTGGGTCTGAAGCTCGTGCACCTGCTTCTCGTGGAGCTCCTGCTCTTCGCGTGGATCCAACGGCCCGGGCATCCTTCACCTCCCGCGTAGGCGAGTATACGTCCCGTCCCCTCGTCAACCGAGAAGCTGACCGGGGCGTCCTACGCCCACTGATACGTTGTCGTCCCGGAGGCGGGTTGGCCTTAGGACCTTCGGGCATCAATCCGCGTCGCCGCCCCGGCGGGCCACGGTGATGAACCCGGTGTGGGCCACCATGCGGTGGTCCGGACGCACGCTTCGCTCGGTGACGTGCCACGACCGGTGGAGGACCTCGAACGTGGCCACCTGCTCGAACCCGTGAGCTTGGAGCGCCAGCACGGCGGTCTGGACCTGGACGGTCGTGGGCAGGTACGTGCACACGACGCCCCCCGGGTCCAGGATCCGCAGCACGGTGGGGAGGGGGCCCCACGGTTCCGGCATGTCCAGCACCACCCGGTCGAAGGTCTCCCCGGCTTCGACCACCTCGGTGACGTCCCCCTCTCGGAGGTCCAGCCACGCTGGAAGCTTCCCGAAGAAGGCCTCGACGTTCTGCACGGCCTTGGCGTGGAACTCCGGACGGAGCTCGTAGGAGACGACGCGGCCCTCGGGACCGACGGCCCTCGCCAATGCCAACGTCAACGCGCCGGATCCGGTGCCGGCCTCCAGGACCCTCGCACCCGGGTGGATATCGGCCTCGACGAGGATGGCGCCGAGGTCCTTGGGATAGACGACCTGCGCGCCGCGGGGCATCTTGAGGACGAAGTCCGCCAGGCGCGGCCGGAAGCACACGAAGGCCATCCCGCCCGTCGATCGCAGGCGCGCGCCCTCCGCCGATCCGAGGATCAGGTCGTGGGGGATGGCCCCGCCGTGCGAATGCCACGTCTCGCCGGGGCGAAGGCGCACCAGGTATCGACGGCCACGGTCGTCGATCAGCAAGGCCCGTTCCCCCGGCTCGAACGGCGTGCCGCCCACGCTCGGGAGCTTACCCCGCAGGCATGACCACGCGGCTCAGGTCTGCGGGAGCGGGTTGACGCCGAGGGTCGCGGTGACCGTCTTCTTCTGATCGGTCTGTGTGACCACGCTCACCGCGACGCGGTCTCCCGGCCGGTGCGACACGATGAGCCCACGCAGCGACGCCGAATCGGTCACGTCCTTGCCGTCGAGGCCCACGATCACGTCGCCCTGCTTGATACCGGCCATGTCGGCCGGCCCTCCCGGCACGATATCGAGCACGAGCGCGCCGCTCTGGACCGGCAGGCCGAACTGGAGGGCCAGGCTGGGGCTGACGTCCTGCGTGGTGACACCGAGATAGGCCACCGGAGCCGAGGGGTTGGTGGCCGCCTCGTCGATGATCGGTTTGGCCGCGTTCGTGGCGATGGCGAAACCGATGTTCTCGGCCTGGTTCGCCCCGGCGGTGTTGATGCCGACCACCTGTCCGGCCAGGTTGACGAGCGGCCCTCCCGAGTTGCCGGGGTTGATCGCCGCGTCGGTCTGCACGACGCCCGTGTAGGTCCGCTCGCCGTTCTTGCACGTGTCGCAGTTCGGGTCCTGGGCCTGGATCGTGCGGCCGAGCGCGGAGACGATCCCGGAGGTGACCGTGGGCCCGCCCGGCAGGGCCAGCGCGTAGCCCAACGCCACCACCCGCTCCCCCAGCTCGAGCCGGCCGGAGTTGCCGAGCGGCACCGTGGGAAGGCCCGTCGCGTCGATCTTCAGGACCGCGAGGTCGGCGTTCTGGTCACCCCCGATCACCCTGGCCGTGTAGCGCTTGGAATCCGGCGGCGGAGTGATCACCGTGATCCGCTGGGCGTGCTCGACGACGTGAAAGTTGGTCACCACGATGCCGTCGGACCGGATGACGAACCCGGTGCCGACGCCGCGACCGGACTCCCCGCCGAGGGGGTTGGGTTGGAACAGGTTGGTCGTGACGTTGACGACCGCCGGGCGGACCGCCTCGACCACCTGCACGATGGGATCGAGGGAGGGATCGGCCGCCCCGACGTCGACGGCCGCCGGTGAGCTCCGCACCGGGAAGCGCTCGACCACGGTTCGGGTGCAGGCCGTCATGGCCAGGGCGGCGACGGCCATCAGGGGCACGATGGCGCGCTTCATGATGACCTCGGTTCCGTCTCGGGAAGGCTGGAAGCTATTCGGCGCCGTGCAGACCGCCGTTCACGGAAAATCCGGCGGGGCGGGGCAGCAGCCCGGCCTCCTCCACCAGGCGGACGATCGATTCGTCCCCCTTGATCGAGATGAGGTGGACGCCCGCCACTCCCCGCATCTCCCGGAGCTCTTCCACGATCTCGAGCGCGATCCGGATGCCCTCGTCCGCCTGGCGCTCGGAGGGGACGCCCTCGATCCGGGCGATGACCGAGTCCGGGACGTCGATGCCCGGAACCATGTCTCGCAGGTACCGGGCGGCCCCGGCCGAACGGCACACGTACACCGACGGGAGGATGAACACTCGGTCCAGGAGCCCGAGCTCGCCGGACCTGGCCATGAACACGCGCATCGTCGCCAGGTTGAACACGATCTGCGTTTGGACGAACTCTGCGCCGGCCTCGACCTTCTTCCCCAGGCGCATGGGCCGGAAGTCATGCGGAGGTGCGAACGGGTTCTCAACCGCACCGATGAACAACGGGAGCGGCCGGTCGAGGCGCCGGCCGCTCACGTAGATCCCCCGGTCGCGCATGATCCGAGCGATCTGGATGGCGTGGACGGCGTCGATGTCGTAGATCGGCTTGGCCTCCGGGTGGTCGCCGGCCGTGACGTCGTCGCCGGTCATCAGGCAGACGTTCCGGGCCCCCAGCGCCACCGCGCCCACCAGGTCGGCCTGCAGTGCCAGGCGATTCCGATCCCGGCAGGCGAGCTGGACGATGGGTTCCACGCCCCGGTCCAGCAGGAGATGCCCCGCGGCGAGGGGTGAGATGTGTGGGTGGGCCGCGCTGTTGTCGGTGCAGTTCACCGCGTCCACGGAGCCCCGGAGGAGGTCCGCCAGCCGGTACACGGACTCGGGGTCCGGGCTGTCGGTGGCCTGGAG
>VAYX01000216.1 GCA_005885325.1 Actinomycetota bacterium | reverse complement strand
GCCCGCGATGGATCCCGCAGGCCAGCTCGCGATGGTCCTCCACCAGATCTCGGAACGGGCAGTCCCGGAGCGAGACCTCGACGGTCTGACCCCCCTTCCGCCGGAACCGGGGGTCGAACCCCGCCCGGGCCATGGCCTCCTGGAGGAGCGCCAGGTTCCGCCGGGCCGGCAGATGCGTCCCGGGCTTCGGACCTCCCTGGGCCACCAGGTACTGGCCCCACTCCCTGGCCAGCGCCGTGGCCCGATCCTGCGCCCGTTTGCCGGTGGCCAGGCCGGCCAGGATCTCGGCCAGCAGGCGATAGTCGCGGCCCTCGGGCTCGTCCTGGACCACGGCGTAGTACATGGTTTGGGGCCGTCCCACGGTCGAGCCCTTCCGGACCTCCCTGGCCACCAGGCCCGCCTGCTCGAGCCGTCGAAGGTGCGGCCGGAGCGTGTTGGGGTGCAACGACAAGCGCGTGGCGAGCTCCCGGACGGACACCGGGCGACCCGACAAGCCCAGGTAGCGGTGCAGTCGGAACCGGGTATCGTCCGCGAGGGCCTTGTGCACACCGAGCGGCTTGGGCTCAGGGGCCGGCATCGACGCTCCCCACGCTCCGGCGTACCATGGGTATTTGAACGGTTCGCACGGTACGAATCAGGATAATCCGAAGGAGCCTCCGTTGGTCACCGAGGACCAGGTCCGTCAGGCGCTGCGGAACGTGCTGGACCCCGAGATCGGCAAGCCGATCGAGGACATCGGCATGCTCCAGGGCATCGAGGTGAACGACGGCTCGGTCCGGGTCCACGTCCTGATCACGATCGAGGGCTGTCCGCTGAAGGACCGGATCACCGCTGACGTGACCAGCGCTCTCCAACCCCTCGGCGTGGACCGCGTCGACGTCGACCTGTCCCCGATGAGCGAGCAGCAGCGGGCGGAGCTCGTGACGAAGCTTCGAGGCGGCGCGACGCCCGCTCCGCAGCAGCAGCGACAGTTCTTCGTCGGCACCGACACGACGGTGATCGCCGTCGCGTCCGGCAAGGGTGGCGTGGGCAAGTCCAGCGTCACCGTGAACCTGGCGTGCGCGCTGGCGGCGGAGGGCCACCGGGTCGGCGTCCTCGACGCCGACGTGTGGGGCTTCTCCGTTCCCCGGATGATTGGCGTCACCGGCCAGCCGGTCGGGTTCAACAACATGATCCTGCCGCTCGAGTCCCACGGCGTGAAGGTCATCTCGATGGGCTTCTTCGTCCCCGAGGAGACCCCGGTGATCTGGCGGGGGCCCATGCTGCACAAGGCCATCGAGCAGTTCCTGGGCGACGTGTACTGGGGCGACCTGGACTTCCTCCTCGCCGACCTTCCCCCCGGGACGGGGGATGTCTCGATCTCACTGGCTTCGTTCCTTCCGGGAGCCTCGATGCTCGTCGTCACCACGCCGCAAGAGGCCGCCCGCAAGGTGGCGGAGCGCGCCGGGAAGATGGCCGAGCGTACGAACCTTCGACCACTCGGCGTGATCGAGAACATGTCCTGGTTCGCCTGCCCGCACTGCGGGGAGCGGACGTCGATCTTCGGTTCCGGTGGAGGACAGGAGGCGGCGGACACGCTCGGCGTCCCGCTCCTCGCCCAGGTGCCGCTGGTACCGGACCTCCGCGAAGGAGGCGACGAGGGCCGGCCCATCGTGGTGACGGACCCCGACTCGCCGGCCGGGCGAGCGCTGACCGATGCCGCGCGGGCCGTGGCTCAGGCGACCAGGTCCAAGGTCGGCAAGCCGCTGCCCATCATGGCCACGCCGGGGGCGGCAGTGGCCGGCGGCCACGCCGGCCACCACCACTAGGGCTCAGGTCTCGGGCTCGGAAGCGGCCAGGGGGTCTGCCGGTTCCAAGGGCGCCCCATGGCCGGGCCGCACCGCCCAGGCGAGCAACGTCGCCAGGCAGACGATCGACACGGTGAGGCCCGTCCACTGGCTCCCGGTCAGACCGAAGAACCGCTTGTCCACGCGGAGGAAGTCCTCGACCACCCGCAGTGCCCCGTACCACGCGCCGAATGTGAGGGTGAGGACCCCCAACCGCCGGGGCGTTCGACTGAGCCCGTAGAGCACCAGGAACAGCAGCGAGGCGCCGATCATGTCGTACAGCGCCGTCTGGTGGATGCCCACGCCGGTGCCGAGCACCTTCCCGTCGGCGGACAGGAGCGTGGCACCGGTCCGGGCGAGCCGGATCTGCTGGCCCCCCTGGAGGAACTGCGTGCACACCCCTGACAGGCATTCGTACCCAGCGGGCGTGCCGCCCTTGTACTGGAAGGCCAGCAACCAGCTCGACGGCTTCCCGAAGTGATCGCCGATGATGAGGTCGCCGATCCGTCCGTAAGCGATGCCGAACGACAGGCCGATGACGGCGCCGTCCATCACCTGGAAGAACCCATAGCCGCGACGCCGCATGAGCGGGATGTTGATCAGCACGGCGCCTGCGATGCCCCCCAGGAGGCTGATCCCACCGCGGTACACCGCGAGCATGTCGCCGATGCCGTTGAAGTCGGAGTAGTGGGCGATCACGTAGAACAGCCGGGCCCCGACGATGGCTCCGATGAGGGCCCAGAACACCATGGCGTTCACGTCGTCCAGCGTGACGCCGCGCTTGGGCCCTTCGCGCGTGAAGATCCATGCGCCGAACAGGAAGCCGATCGCGATGCCGATGCCGTGCGGGGAGACGGCGAAGCTGCCGAATATGTGGATGCGGTCGAGAACCGGCCAGCCGATGGCGCCGAGCAGCGTCACGGCGCGAGTCTACCGAGCGTCCTCCGACAACGCGTCGGCCACGGCCCGGCCGAGGAGCAGCCCGCCGACCACGTCGGCCGGATAGTGCACGCCGACGTAGGTCCGTGAGATCCCGACGGTCGCCGACAAGCCACGGAGCGCCGTCCGGGCGAACGAGGGAAGGCCGAGCTCCCGTCCGGCGACCGTGACGAACGCGAGCAGGACCGCGGGATGGCTGCTCGGCCACGACGTGGCCCGCGGTGGTTGGACCAGCAGCCGAACGCCCTCGGGATCGGCCACGTAGGGCCGGGGCCGGTCGAACAGCCGCTTCAGCCCCTGTCCGGCGAGCCATGCGGCGGAGGCGGCGGCCAGCCCTCGGACCGCGGCTCGCCGCCGCCCCCCCGCGGCCAGGACGCCCGCCGCGCCGATGGCGGCCCAGATCGAGCCGAGCTCGGTTACCCCAAGGAAGAAGCGATCGAGCCGGGGTCCGTGCCCCCGATTCACCGCTCGGAACAGCCGGAGATCGATCCGCTCCCCGAGCTCGGTCGACGCGAGGAAGCCGGTGGCGAGCGCCGCCCCGGCGAGCCCGGCGACGCGCACGGCCCGGTTCACCACGCGGCGGATGATATATGGGACGATCGCGCCGGCCGCCATGGGGAGGAAACGATGAGGAGGCACGAGGCAGAGGGACCCGACCGGGACGACGAACGGCCGAGCCACGACGAGGTTGGTCGTCGGCCGGGGATCAGCGTGGCCCAAGTGCTGGCCATCATCGCGGTGATCCTGCTCGTCATCTTCGCCATCGCCAACTCCCGGCGCGTGGACGTGAACTTCCTCTTCTTCACCGCTCGAGCGCGGGTCGTCACGGTGATCGTGCTCTCGGCCATCCTCGGCTTCGTGATCGGCTATTACGTTGGGCGGCCGGGCCGGGCCGACCGGAAGCTCCTCCGGGACTCCCGGCAGCGGAAGGGCTAGCCGGCCTCGACTTCCCGCTTCTGCGCCATCGTGCCGTGGCGCAGCTCGTACCCGGCACCGCCCACCACCCTGAGGCTCCGCGCGGCGAGCCGGCCGAACGCTCCGCCACGGAACCGGTAGTCCACCTCGTGCGTGAGGAGGCTGCGGCCGTTCGGGAGCGGGTCGATCACGGTGTCGACGGTGGCCTCGACCGGACCGGAGAACCGGATCCTCGCGTGCGACGGCGGTGAC
>VAYX01000072.1 GCA_005885325.1 Actinomycetota bacterium | reverse complement strand
CTCCGTGCAGGAACGAGATCATGGAGCTCCGGCGGCTGCGGCGGCCCGCCGAACGCGCGACTGGTGAAGGTGGCACAGGGCCACCGCCGCCGCGTCGGCCGCGTCGGGCTGCTCCGGGACACCCTGGACGCGGTGTGCGCGGATCATCATCGCGCGGACCCGGTCCTTCTCCGCGTTGCCGATCCCGGTGATGGCCATCTTCACCTCGAGCGGCGCGTACTCCTGCACCGGGATCCCGGCCTCCGCCGCCACCAGAAGGACGACCCCCGTAGCCCGGGACACGGACATCGCGCTGGTCTTGTTCTGGCCCCACATCACGGCCTCGACCGCGACGGCCATGGGCCGGTGCGTCCGGATCGCGTCCCGCATCGCCTCCGCCAGCTGGCGGAGGCGATGCGGCTCCGCCAGGCCGGAAGGGGTCCGGACGGTGTCCGACCAGAGCACACGGGGCCGGCCCCCGGTCTGCGACACCGCCGCCAGCCCCGTGGCGGCCAGGCCGGGATCCACCCCGAGCACGCACGGCTCGAACATGTGTTCAGACTAGGTTCGAAGGGGTGGCCGGGCAAGCATCTGCAGCTATCCGACCTCCGCCATGACCTCCTCGGGGATGTCGAAGTTCGCGTAGACGTTCTGGACGTCGTCGAGCTCCTCGAGCGCGTCGAGCAGCGCGAGGACCTGGCGAGCCTGGGCGCCGTCCACCGGCACCTGCGTCTGCGGCACCATCGTGAGCTCGGCGGACAGCACCGGGATGCCGGCCGCCTCGATCACCTCGCGAACCCTCCGAAGAGCGGTGGCGTCGGTCGTGATCTCCCACGTGCTCCCGGCATCGGCGACGTCCTCGGCCCCGGCGTCCAGGGCCATCTCCAGGAGCTTCTCCTCGTCGACGCCGGCCGACTTCTCGATCTGGACGACCCCCTTGCGCGTGAACATCCACGCCGTGCTCCCCGGATCGCCGAGGCTCCCGCCGTTCCTGGTGAACGCGTAACGGACGTCCTGGCTGGTCCGGTTGCGATTGTCGGTGAGGGTCTCCACGATGAGCGCCACGCCGCCCGGACCGTAGCCCTCGTACGTGACCTCCTCGTAGCGAGCCCCTCCCCCGAGCTCGCCGGTCCCCCGCTTGATGGCGCGCTCGATGTTGTCCCAGGGGACGGAGGCGTCCCGGGCCTTGTCGACCGCGGACGCGAGCGTCGGGTTCCCATCGATGCTGCCCCCGCCCTCTCTGGCCGCGACCTCGACGGCCCGGAGCAGCTTGGCGAACGCATTGCTGCGCTTGGCGTCCGCCGCCGCCTTCTTTCGCTTGATCGTGCTCCACTTGGAATGTCCGGACATCTATGCCTTCCCCGCGACGTATTCGTGGAGCCGCGTCTCACCGGCCAGCTCGGGGTGGAAGGACGCCACGACGAGGTTCCCCTGCTCCAGGACGATGGGATGCCCCTCGTGCTCGGCGAGCACGCTCACGTTGGGACCCACGTCCTCCACGATCGGTGCCCGGATGAACACCGCTCTCACCGGATGGTCGATCCCGTTCACCTCGACGTCGGACTCGAACGAGTCGACCTGGCGGCCATACGCGTTGCGGCGAACGGTGATGTCGACGAGCGACAGCAGCGGCTCGCCACCTTCGACGCGCTTGGCCATCACGATCATGCCTGCGCAGGTCCCGAGCATCGGCATCCCCGACGCGGTCCGCTCTCGGATCGGTTCGACCAGGCCGGCGCTCGCGGCGAGCTTCCCGATGGTGGTCGACTCCCCACCCGGGATCACCAGCAGGTCCACCTGGGCCAGGTCGTCCGGCCGGCGGACCTCGACCGGCGCGATGCCGAGGTCGGCGAGGACGTGCGCGTGCTCCCGGAAGTCGCCCTGGAGCGCGAGGACGCCGCCCTTCATGGCCGAACCATGCTGGGCTACCAGCCGCGGACCTGGAGGAGCCCCTCCTCGCCGAGCTCCTTGATGTCCAGGCCGTGCATCGGCTCGCCGAGGCCCTTCGACACCTTGGCCAGGACGTCGGGATCGTTGAAGTGGGTCGTGGCCTCGACGATGGCCCGGGCCCGGACGCCGGGGTCCTCGGACTTGAAGATGCCCGAGCCCACGAACACCCCGTCCACCCCGAGCTGCATCATGAGCGCCGCGTCGGCCGGTGTGGCCAGGCCGCCCGCGGCGAAGTTCACCACCGGCAACTTTCCGGCCGCCGCCACGTCGCGCACCAGCTCGACCGGCGCGCCGAGCTCCTTGGCCGCCGAGACGTATTGCTCCGGGCGGAGGGTCTGGAGCCAGCCCATCTGGCGGAGCATGGCCCGCTGGTGGCGCACGGCTTCGACCACGTTGCCGGTGCCCGCCTCGCCCTTGGTCCGGATCATGGCCGCGCCCTCGGCCAGCCGCCGGAGGGCCTCGCCGAGGTCTCGCGCGCCACAGACGAACGGCACGGTGAACGCCCACTTGTCGATGTGGTGCTCCTCGTCGGCCGGCGTGAGCACCTCGCTCTCGTCCACGTAGTCCACGCCCACGGACTGGAGGATCTGGGCCTCGGCGAAGTGCCCGATGCGAGCCTTGGCCATCACCGGAACGGTCACCGCGCCCATGATCTCCTCGATCTTGGCCACGTCGGCCATCCGGGCAACGCCCCCGTCCCTGCGGATGTCGGCCGGGACCCGCTCCAGCGCCATGACGGCGCACGCCCCGGCGTCCTCGGCGATCTTGGCCTGCTCGGCGTTGGTCACGTCCATGATGACCCCGCCCTTCAGCATCTCGGCCAAGCCAGACTTCACCCGGAAGGTGCCGGTCTCGCGTTCCACGGTTGCCTCCTGCCCGCGTTCCAGGGCTTCAGTCTACCGCCGGACCCGGGGCCGCCAGAGGCGTGAGCTACCGCTGCGCCTGGACCCCGATCGTGCTGGGGAGGAGCTCCACCCAGGTCACGCCCGGCGCGAGGGCGATCTCCGTGCCGGCCTTCGTGACGAACGTGGTCACGTCCTTCAGGCGCGCGCGCTCCCACCGGCCCACGATCATCCGGCCGTCCCGGAACACGTACGCCTTGCCCGAGCCGGTCAGCTCGACCTCGGGCGAATGGTTGCCGGCCGCGTCGACGATCGGCCCGGTGCGGACCTGGACCTGCATGACCACCACGTTCGCCGCGCGGACCTGGGTGCCGTCCTCGAGCACGTGCGGGACGGTCCCGTGGGATCGGAGCCAGGCGCCTTCCCTTCTGCTCCACGTCCAGTACACGTCGGAGTACGAGGAGAACGGCAGGTGCACGGTGCGGGCCTTGCGAGACGGTCCCGCGACCTCCGGATCGTAGGAGAAGACGGGATGGGGAGCGCCCTCGGTCGCCTTGGCAGCCTTCCACAGGGACCGAGTGGACGTGTACAGGTTGTGGGGCGCCGGCCGGGTGTCGTCGCGCGTGTACGCGGAGATCGCGATGTTGTAGTTCTCGTCGATCAGGCCGGCCCGGTCGATGGCCCGAACCACGGGAGCCTGGCCGCCGGCGTAGCCCATCACCGGCCGGCCGAACTGGACCAGGACCTTGGGATCGGTGGTCCGCCCGCTTCGGACCGGCCCTACCCTCGCGGCGTCGTGGCACTGGTACACCACGATGAACCGGGTGATGCCGCCTTCCACGGGTTCCTCGTAGACCACGTCCGCACGGTCCAGCCCGGCCTGGGGCCGGGCGTCCGGGAGGTTCTCCACCTTGATGGCGAGCGCGGGGCGGGCCGGGACCTCCCCGTGGGGGGCCGGCTGGCCGGTGAGGGGGCACGAGGGCGGTGGCGGCTCGGCCAGCCCGACCCTGGACATGGCGTCCTGGACGAACGCCGGGGCCCGGCTGGGGAAGATGGCGAAGTACCCCACGGCGGCGAGTGCGAGGACCACCACGGTGGCGGCTGCGGCCGTCACCTTTCCGCGACGCGTCAAACTCAAGGGACCTCCATCCGGTTCGATTGGGGGTTCGTTTGGGTATCGGGGGGCCTGCAGGGCACCGGCCGTTCGCCGGACCCGAGGATGCTAACCGCCGCCCGGGTCCCGCTCAACGAGGTGCGGCAAGAACGTCACATCTCCTCGAGGCGCCGGATCCGGTCCTCGATCGGCGGGTGCGTCGAGAACAGCCGCTCCAGGGGGCCCATCCGCTCGCCCTGGATCCGGGAGGGCTGGTTCAGCCACAGGTGGGCGGTGGCATTGTTCGCCGAGCGCATGGGGATGCTGCTGGCGGCGGCGATCTTCTTGAGCGCGGCGGTCAGTCCCGGTGGATACCGCGTGAGCATCGCCCCCTGGGCGTCCGCCAGGTACTCGCGTTGCCGCGACATGGCGAACCGCACGACCTGTCCGACGATCGGCGCCAGGATCAGCAACACCAACCCTACGGCGAAGAGGACGGCCTCAGCCGGCCCTCCCCCACGGTCGTTGCCTCGCCGACCGCCCACCCCTCCCCACCACAGGGCGCGCATGAAGAACTCGGAGATCAGAACCACGGCGCCGACCAGCGTGGCCACGATGGTCCCCACCAGCATGTCGCGATCGAGGATGTGGGACATCTCGTGGGCCACGACCCCTTCCAACTCCACCCGGTTCATCGCGTCCAGCAGCCCCTGGGTCACGGCGATCGACGAATGCTCGGGGTCACGACCCGTGGCGTACGCGTTCGGAGCCTGCTCCGGCACGACATACACGCGGGGCTTCGGGATCCCCGCGGCGATGGCAAGCCCCTCCACGATGTTGTGCAGCCGGGGCTCCTGTTCCGGCGTCACCGCGCGCGCGCGAGTGGACGCCAGAACGATCCGGTCGCCGTAGAAGTAGGAGCCGGCCGACATGGCCACCGCGATGGCCAGCCCGAAGATCAGCCAGGCCGGACCCTGTTGGGTGATGAGCCCGATGGCGTAGCCCACCGCCCCGAGCAACAGGATCGCTCCCAGGACGAGGACGACCGACTTCCGCTTGTTCGACGCGATCTGCTCGTACACGGGCTAGGGGTGAGTGAGATCCACCTGGACGGGGCCGCGGATCGGATCCTCGATGTCGAAGAACTCGCGAGGGGTGAACCCGAAGGCCTTCGCGAGGACGTTCGAGGGCACGGCCTGGATCCGCGTGTTCAGCAACATCACCTGGTCGTTGTAGAACTGCCGGGCGTAGGCGATCCTCGACTCGGTCCCCGTCAGCTCCTCCTGGAGCGCCAGGAAGTTCTGGCTCGCCTTGAGCTCGGGGTAGTTCTCGGCCACCGCCATCAGACGCCGGAGGCCCGCGGTGAGCTGGTTCTCGGCCTGCGCCTGGTCACCCACCGTCGTGGCGCCGATGGCCCGGGATCGAGCCTCCGCCACGTGCTCGAACACCTCGCGTTCGTGCGCGGCGTACCCCTTCACCGTCTCCACGAGGTTGGGGATCAGGTCGTACCGTCTGCGGAGCTGCACGTCGATCTGCGACCAGCCGTTGTCCACCCGGTTGCGCAGGGAGACCAGCCGGTTGAACAGGTAGATGGAGTACAGGAGGACGAGCCCGACGACGGCGAGCGAGATCCAGACTGCGGTCACGCACCTATCGTAGCGCCAGGGCCTCCCGATACGCGGCCTCGATCTCCTCGGCGACGACCGCCCAGTCGTAGCGCGCGGCCCTCGCGCGGCCCGCCTGGCCCATCGTCCGGGCGAGCGTGGGATCGTCGAGCACCGTCGTCGCCGCGTCGGCTACCGCGCGCGGGTCGCCCGGCGGCACGAGGAAGCCCTCTTGCCCGTCGCGCACGACCTCGTCGTAGCCGTGGATCTGGCTGGCCACGACGGGGAGCCCTGCGGCCATGGCCTCGACGAGCACGTACCCGAAGCTCTCCCCGCCGAGCGACGGCGCGACCAGCAGGTCGCACGCCACGTGATACCGAGGCAGCTGCTGGTGCGAAACGGTGCCGAGCATCGTCACCCTGGCGCGGAGGGCCGGGTCCAGGCGGTCGAGGGCCCTCCGTTCCTCTCCCTCGCCCGCGACGATCAGCCGGATGTCCGGACGCCCGTTTGCGAGGAGGCGGAACGCCTCGACCGCCACGGGGAATCCCTTGCGCCGGTGGAGGCGCCCCACGAAGAGGAGCTTGCGCCCGGGGCCGAGATCGGCGGGCTCCGCCGCGGCAAAGGCCGCGACGTCCAGCCCGTTCGGCACGATACGGAACTCCCTCCCAAGCCGGGAGCGGGCGAAGGCCGCCGCCCGCTCCGACACGGCGATCCGAACCGCGATCCTTCGGGCCACGCGTCGCAGCACCGGGGTGGCGAGGTCGAACAACAGGGACCGCTCCGCCCCCGAGTGGAACGTCGCCACCACCGGAGCGGGCGAGGACAGCGTGGCCCACATCGAGGTGCTCGGGGTGAACGGCTCATGTGCATGCACGACGTCGGGCCGGAACGCGAACAGGAGCTGGCGGACCGGACGGAGCGACCAGGGGCGAAGGTCGATCGGCGCGGTCGAGCGGTTGTACGGCACCTCCACCGGCCGGCCCACCGCTCGAACCCACGGCTCGGCCGGGCGGGTCCGCGATGGCGTCAGTGCCATCACCTCGTGCCCACGGGCCCGGAGCCGCTCCCCCAGCTCCCGGACGTGCACCTGGACCCCGCCCGGGGCGTCCCAGGCATAGGGGCAGGCCAGCGCGACCCTCACGGGCCCAGGCCGTCTGCCCCACCCGGGCCGAGCCGGCTCTCCCACGCCGGCTGGAACATGTGCCAGTCGACCGGCCGCGCCGCGATGGCTCGTTCGAACTCGGCGGCCATCCTCTGCGTGAGCGCGGTCACGTCCGCCCGCATGTCACCGGTCCGCTCGATCTCCAGGGCGGCGCCGATCCGGATCTTCCATCCGCGGTCGGTCGTCCACACCGGACACACGAGCAGCGGAGCTCCAGTCGACAGCGACAGCAGCGCCGGTCCGGCCGGGAGCTTGCGGGGCGCGCCGAACATCTCCACCTCCACCCCCCGGCCGGTGAGGTCCCGATCCGCCACCAGGGCCACGATCCAGTTCTGGCCGAGCAGCGCACCGAGCTGTTGTCCGACGTGCCCGTCCTTGGTCAGCGGGATGATCTTCATCCCCAGGGCCTCCCGATGTTCCAGGAACAGCTCGAACAGCTTCCTCGGCCGGAGCTCCTCGGCCACCGACGCGATCCGGTAGTCGTTGACCGCCAACCATCGCCCGGCAACGTCCCAGTTCCCCATGTGCGGCAGGACCGTGATGCAGCCCTTGCCACCCTCGATCGCCCGGTCGATGTGGTCGATCCCCTCGGTCACGGTGCGCGCGTTCAACTCGGCGACGGGGAGGATCCGGGCCCGAAACGTGTCGAACCAGTACCGCGCGTACAGGGAGAACGCCTCCTTCGTGGCCGAAGCCACGAGGTCGGATCCGGGATCCTGCCCCAGGACCATGGCCTGGTTCGCTGCGACGGTGGCCCGCACTCCGGGCAGCAGGCGGTACGCCAGGCGGCCGAAGGCGTCGAACGCGCGGCGCCCGATCCGCTCCGGCAACGTCCTGGCCAGCCAGGCGACCAGGCGGAACGACCACAAGGCCAGATGTTCCTTGGGGGTCTCGACGCTCAGGCCCGCTCCTCCTTCGCCACCTGGCTCGCCCGCACCAGCGCCGCGAGGCCCATCACCGATGCCACGGTCCACAGCGTCCACCCGGGCCCATCGATGAGGAGGCCCACCGAGATCAACCCGTAGCGGAGCCCTCGCGTGATCGAGCTCTCGCCCACGCCGTAGCCGAGCGACGCGCCGCGGGCCCTGACGTAGGCCGCGAGGAAGCTCGCCCCGAGCGCCACGAGCGCGCCGACCGCGACCCATGGGTCCGTGGCGCGGTACGCCCAGGCGATCGCCGCAAGGATCGCTCCGTCGTAGGCCCGGTCCACGAAGGAGGCGACCGTTCGTTCGAGCATCGCCCCGGGACCCTGCATCATCGAATCGGCCGCCAGGAGGATGGCGCCGGCCGCCAGCGCCCCCAGCCCGGCCCCCACCGGCCGGCCGTCGAGCACCAGCCAGGTCGCGATCCCCACCGCACCGGCCGCCGCGACCACGACCAGCGCGAAGGCCACGCGCCCCCTCGCCTGCGCGCTCACCGAGACCGACACCGCGGCGAGCGTATCACCGCGTCCGAAGCGGCCCGAAAAAGCGGCCGGCCCGCCCGCGCTAGAATCACCGGGTTCCTTCCGCACCTGCCGGTTCGCGCCGAAAGGGACCCAGTGAAGACCTACGAACCCACGAACATCCGCAACGTCCTCCTCGCCGGCCACGGCGGGGCCGGGAAGACGTCACTGATCGAGGCGATGCTCTTCGCCTCCGGCGCCGTGACCCGTATGGGCAAGGTGGAGGACGGCAACACCGTCTCGGACTTCGAGCCCGAAGAGGTCAAGAAGGGACTGAGCGTCTCGCTCGCCATGGCCCCGGTCGAGTGGAACGACGTCAAGGTGAACGTCCTCGACGCCCCCGGATACGCGGACTTCGTCGGCGACCTCCGGTCGGCCATCCAGGCGGTCGATGCGGTGCTCCTCGTGGTGTCGGCGGTGGAGGGCGTCGAGGTCCAGACCGAGGTGGCCTGGGAGCTCGCGGTGGAGGCGGGACTCCCCCGCGCCATCCTGGTCAACAAGCTGGACAGGGAGCGTGCCTCGTTCGAGCGCACGTTGGAGCAGCTCGTCCGGGCCTTCGGCACGCAGGTCGCTCCGCTCGAGCTTCCCCTCGGCGAGGAGCACGAGTTCGAGGGCATCGCGGACCTCCTCACGCGGCGGGCGTTCCGGTATCCCTCTGGACCTCGGGCCGAGGAGGGACCGTGGCCCGACGACATCTTCGGCAAGGCCGATCCGTTCCGGGAGAAGCTCATGGAGGCGGTGGCCGAGTCCGACGACGCGCTCATCGAGAAGTACCTGGAGCAGGGCGAGCTGTCCGAGGACGAGGTGGTCCACGGGGTGAAGAACGGATTCGCCGAGGCCCGGATCGCGCCCGTGTTCGTTGCCGCGGCGGCCCGGCCCATCGGCGTGGACCGGATCCTCCAGTTCATCGTCGACGAGTTCCCCTCGCCCGTGGACCGGGGACCGATCACGGTCGTGTCGAAGTCCGGCGAGGAGAAGCAGCGGGCCTGCGACCCCTCGCAGCCGCTCACCGCCCTGGTGTTCAAGACGGTCTCCGACCCGTATGTCGGCCACATCACGATGTTCCGCGTGTTCTCGGGCACGATGCGGCCGGACTCCGCGGTGTTCAACGCGACGAAGGGCACCGACGAGCGGGTGGGGCAGCTGTTCACCCTCAAGGGGAAGGAACACGACTCCGTGGCCGAGGTGCCGGCCGGCGACATCGGCGCCGTGGCCAAGCTGTCGCACACGACGACCGGCGACGTGTTCTCCACCAAGGATGACCCGGTGAAGCTCCCTCCGGTGGAGATGCCGGAGCCGCTGCTCGCCTACGCCATCGCCCCGAAGACCAAGGGAGACGAGGACAAGCTTTCCACCGCGCTCTCCCGACTGCGCGAGGAGGACCCAACGTTCCGCGTCGAACGCTCGGACGAGACGCACGAGACCGTGGCCTACGGGATGGGCGAGGCCCACCTCGAGGTGATGATGGAGCGGATGAAGCGCAAGTTCGGCGTCGAGGTCACGACCGCTCCGGCCAAGATCGCGTATCGCGAGACCATCCGGGGGCCTGGGAAGGGACTGGGCCGCCA
>VAYX01000071.1 GCA_005885325.1 Actinomycetota bacterium | reverse complement strand
GTGGTGGGTCCTCCGCTCGTTCGATTTCGGCGTTCGCTCGCCCGACGCGTATCGCTGGTGGGACGAGGACCGGGCTCCGTCGGGCCCCGATCCCGCTCCCCTCCTAATGGCCGCGACGAAGGGGGATCCCGAGACACTTGGGCCACTGCTGTTCAACGACCTGGAACCTCCGGTGTTCGCCCGCCACCCGGAGTTGGCCGAGGCCAAGGCGGCGCTGCTCGAAGCCGGAGCGCTAGGCGCCGTGATGAGCGGGAGCGGATCGTCGGTTGCGGGGCTGGCTCGCGACCAGGGCCACGCGGGATCCTTGGCCGGGCGGTGGCCCTCGGCGCGGGTCGTCGCCGGCCCACGCTGAGCGTCCGCAGAACGGTGGCGACCTCGCCCTCGTCCGTCGGCGATAATCGGAGGCGGTCCGGGGTGGTCTAACGGCAAGACGCGGGCCTTTGGAGCCCTCGATGGAGGTTCGACTCCTCCCCCCGGAACTCTTCCAGAAGCCCTCGTCCCAGACGGCGGCCTTGCCAGAGTGTGTGGGCCCCGGTACAAAGGATTCGGCGTCGATCGACGAAGGATGTCCGTGCCCGAGAAGACCGTTCCTTCCCTCGCCGCGGTGCTGCTCGCCGCGGGCAAGGGCAAGCGGTTGAAGTCCAAGCTCCCCAAGGTCCTTCAGCCGGTACGGGGCCGGCCTGCCCTGTGGCACGTCGCCCGGGCGGCGATGGCCGCACGGCCGGGTCGGCTGGTGGTCGTGGTTGGGCATGGAGCCGAACAGGTCGAGGAGGCCGTGCGGTCCTGGGGCCTCCGGCCCGAGCCGATCTTCGTCCGCCAGGGCCAACCTCTTGGGACCGGGCACGCTGTGGGATCGGCCGAGGAGGCGGTGGGCCGGGTTGCCGAGGTGCTGGTGATGGCGGGCGACGACCCACTGGTCGAAGGAGCCCACGTCAGACGGCTCCTCGGTGTCCATCATCGAACGAAGGCGGCCGCCTCGATCCTGACGACCGAGGTCGACATCGTGGAAGAGCCCGACCTCACGCCGACGCAGCGCGCCGTCCGCGAGATGTCCACCCTCGTCTACGTGTTCCGCAGGGACGACCTGTTTCGGGCCTTGCCGCTCGTGGGGAGGGACAATCGCCTGCGCGAGTACTACCTCCCCGACGTGCTGGGGATCCTGATGGACAAGGGCGAGCGCGTCTCCGCGGTGAAGGGTGACTTCGGGGGATGGGCCGGGGTGAACTCTCGGGCGACGATGGCCGTCGTGGACCGGATCATGCGAGAGCGGATCAATGCTCGGCACATGGCGAAAGGGGTCACGATCCTCGACCCGGAGACGACGTTCATCGACGTGGATGTCCGGATCGGGCCGGACACGATCCTGCACCCGCTGGCGTTCCTCGAGGGGGAGAGCCGGATCGGCTCGGGAGCCGAGATCGGGCCGGCCACGCGCATCATCGACTCGCGCATCGACGACGGGGCCGTGGTCCAGTTCTCCGTGGTGCGGGGGTCGAGGATCGGCCCGCGGGCCACCGTGGGCCCCTACGCCCACGTCCGTCCGGGGACCGTGCTGAAGGAGGGAGCCAAGGCCGGGAGCTTCGTCGAGATCAAGGCATCGGAGGTGGGTGCCGGATCGAAGGTCCCACACCTCTCGTACGTTGGGGACGCCAGGATCGGCAAGGGCACGAACATCGGTGCGGGGACCGTCACCGTCAACTACGACGGGTACCGCAAGCACCGGACCGTCATCGATGACGACGTTCGGATCGGGTCGGATACGATGCTCGTGGCGCCGATCAACGTGGGGAAGGGCGCGGTCACGGGTGCGGGGTCGACGATCACCAAGGACGTCCCAGCCGGCTCGCTCGCCGTCGAGCGTTCGGAGCAGCGCGTCGTGAAGGGCTACCGCAGGCGCAAGGATGCCGACACCGCCGCAAGGGCGAAGGCCGGATCCGGCCGCAGCGCCGGGTCGAAGGCGAAGGGGAAGCGCTAAGGGGGAGCTGTGGAGATCGTCACCAAGAAGAAGATGATGCTGTTCTCGGGGACCACGCACCCCGCGCTGGCCGCGGAGATCGCCGGCCATCTCGGTATCCAGCTGTCCCCGTGCAAGATCTCGCGGTTCGCCTCAGGCGAGATCTATTTCCGGTCCGAGGAGAGCGTCCGGGGCGCCGACGTGTTCGTGATCCAGACCCACGCCGACCCCGTGAACGAGTCGATCATGGAGCAGCTGGTCATGCTCGACGCCATGAAACGGGCGTCGGCGAAGCGCATCACCGCCGTGATCCCGTATTACGGCTACTCGCGCCAGGACAAGAAGGGGTTGGCCCGGGAACCGATCTCGGCCAAGCTCGTGGCCGACCTCGTCTCGGTCGCCGGAGCCCAGCGAGTGGTGTCCGTGGACCTTCACAGCGGCCAGACGCAGGGGTACTTCGACTTCCCGTTCGATCACCTGACGGCGCTTCCCATCCTCTCGGACTTCCTGTCCGGCGAGCTCGGGCTGCATGACGAGAACGTCGTGGTCGTGGCCCCCGACGCCGGCCGCATCCGAACGGCGGAACGGCTCCGGGAGCACCTCCACGCCGACCTGGCCTTCCTGTACAAGCGGCGGTCTCGCAGGGAGGCCCACAAGATCGAGGAGATGGCGGTGGTCGGTGAGGTCGACGGACGGCCCTGCATCCTGGTCGACGACATGATCGACACCGGCGGCACCGTGGCCAAGGGCGCCGAGGCCCTCGCCCAGCAGGGCGCCGGGCCCATCTACGCGGCGGCCACGCACGGGGTCCTGTCCGGCAAGGCGGTCCAGCTGCTCGAGGAGGCTCCGATCAGCGGCGTGGTGCTCACGAACACCGTGCCGATCCCCGAGGAGAAGCTGTTCGCCAAGCTGCGGGTCCTCTCGATCGCTCCCCTCATCGCCAGCGCGCTCCGGGCGGTATTCGAGGACACCTCGGTCTCGGAGATCTTCCGGGGCGAGAACCAGCTCTGAGGCTGGGACCCCCCGGTCGGTTTCGACCGGCCGTTGGTACGATTCGCGGCCGAGGCAGGCGCGAGGCGCCGGGTGGGCGAGGAGACGAAGGGAACCCATGGAGCTGAAGCTCAAGGCGGAGAAGCGGGAAGGAAGCGGCAAGGGAGCCGCGCGCAAGCTTCGGGCGGCCGGCCGCGTGCCGGCCGTGCTGTACGGGCACGGCGTGGGGCCGCTCGCCGTGTCGGTGGACGCCAAGGATCTCTTCCACCTCCTCCACGGAAGCGCCGGCACCAACGTGTTGGTCGACCTCCAGGTCGACGGCGCGCAGCACCTCTCGCTTCCCCGTGAGATCCAGCGCGATCACGTCAGGGGCCGGTACCTCCACGTCGATTTCCTCGCCGTCCGCCGCGACGAGAAGGTGACGGTTTCGGTGCCCGTCCGCGTCGTCGGCGAGTCGCCCGGCGTGAAGGCTGGGGGAGTGATCGAGCATCATCTCTGGGAGCTGGAAGTGGAGTGCCTGCCCGGCGACGTGCCGGACGGGATCCAGGCCGACATATCCGAGCTTGCGGTAGGCGACTCACTCCGGGTCGCCGACCTCGTTCCGCCCCAAGGAGTCACGATCCTCACCCCGCTCGAGGAGAGCGTGGTCTCCGTGGTGATCCCGCAGGTCCGCGTGGTCGAGGAGGTCGAGGCCGCGCCGGAGGAGGGCGAGGAGGCCGAGGCGGAGGAGGGCGAGGCCGCTCCGGCCGCGGAGGGTCCCACCGAGGAGGGTGGCGAGGGCTAGCTCGGCCATGCCGAGCGATCGGTCCCCGCACGGTGCCCGATGACCTGGCTCGTGGCCGGCCTGGGCAACCCGGGCGAGCGCTACGCCAGGACCCGGCACAACGTCGGCGCCATGGTGGTCGACGAGCTCGCGGACCGGGCGGGGGAGCGTTTCCGCAAGGCCCGGTTCGTCCCCGCCGATGTCGCTGAGATCACCGCCGACGGCGAGCGCGTGCTCCTGGTGAAGTCCCGAACGTTCATGAACGAGTCGGGCCCGGCGTACGCCTCCGTGGCCAAGAAGCACGACGTCGCCCCGGATCACGTGATCGCGGCGCACGACGACCTGGACCTCGCCTTCGGCGCCCTGCGCGTGAAGTTCGGGGGCTCCACCGCCGGGCACCACGGCCTGGACTCGCTGGTGGGCGCGGTTCGGACCCCCGACTTCTACCGGTTGCGGCTGGGGATCGGGCGGCCTCCGGGGCGGCAGGACCCCCTCGACTTCGTGCTCCGGCCCTTCTCCAAGAAGGAGGAGGAGGAGGTCGTGGTCCTCATCGACCAGGCGGCGGATGCCGCGCTGTCGCTCGTCAGGCACGGTTTGTCCCCCACTCAGGACCGATACAACCGGTCGGGACCGAGGTCGGAAGGCTAAGGCCTACACCTTTCGACCTACGGGGGGACGGACCCCGGGGGACGGGTGGAGGCCTCCCCAGCCGACCTACATTCCATCCCCCCGGCCGATGTACCCCACCCGGCGGATAGGAAAGACTCGGCTCGGAGGTGGTTCGATGCGGGCGAAGATCAGTCGCATCCTGCTCTCCGGTGCCACGTTGGCCTCACTGCTGATGGCCGCGGGCGCGAAGTGGAAGGTGTAGGGCCGGTCATGGAAAGGAGGATCACCGTGCGCGTGCGCCGGATCCTGTACGCCTTCGGCTGGCTCGTCGCCCTCGCTCTCGCGGTCGGGGCTGGCTGGAAGGTCTAGCGGGACATCTGGACAGGGGCCCCCGGCGCATCCCGTTCTCGGGACGCGCCGGGGGCGATTCACTCGACGACCTCCGACGCACGGCCCCACGAGACGAACGGAGACGCAGGTGGCCTTGATGCTCGCCCCCCACGAGCGGCCATGCGCCTGATCGCAGCCTCGCTCGCTCTGGCGGTCGTCATCGGCTACCTGCTCGGGGGACGGCTGTCATCGGTGGCGTCGCTCCGGGTCAGGTGGCAATCCCTCGCGATCGTTGGGCTCGCGCTCCAGGTGATCCCCGTCCCCGGGCGCGCCCTCTCGCTCGGACTCCTGTACGTCTCGTTCGCGCTGCTGCTCGCCTTTGCCCTGGCCAACGTCCGGGCGGGGGTGGCCGGGTCCTGGCTGATCCTGATCGGCATCGCGTTGAACTTCACGGTCATCGGGCTGAACCAGGGCATGCCCGTGACCCGAGACGCCCTCGTGGCTTCGGGCCAGGGCGAGACGCTGGCCGTGCTGCTGGATGACGGTGGGGCAAAGCACCACGTGGCCGGGCCGAGCGACCGGCTGCTGTTCCTTGGCGACGTGCTGCCCATCCGCCCGATCCGGATGGTCGCGAGCCCGGGCGACCTGATCGCGTACGCCGGCGTGGTGTGGCTCGTCGTTGCGGCGATGCTCGGCCGGTTCGCGCCCTCGAGGGAACGACCCGGCGAACCCGCAGTGCTCCCCGAGAGCGTGCACGATGTCGGTTGAGGTGACCTCGCGGGACGGCTCGTCCGCGGTCCTGGAATCGCTCCGGGCCGACCCGCCGGCCCGGACCACCTCCATCCTCCTGTACGAGCTCGCCGTCATCCTGCCGCTGCTCGCGTGGCTCGGCTGGTCGTTCACCCGCACCCCCGCCGAGGTGTCCGATCCCCTCCTCCTCGAGTGGATCATCGCCATCGCCATCGTGGACATGTTGCCCGTCCCGACGCCGGTGGGCTTCCCGTTCAGCCTGAGCTTCCCCCTCCAGCTCTCGGTGGCCCTGATCTATCCGGCTCCCGTGGCCGGCGCGGTGGCCTTGCTCGGGTGCAGCGACGCCAGGGAGTTCCGGCGGGAGATCCCGTTCCTCCAAGGCGTGTGGAACCGGTGCCAGATCGCGTGGTCCGTGGTCATCGAGAGCGTGTTGTTCCATCAGCTCGGTTCCTTGAAGTCACCCTGGTTCGGGCTGGGGCCGGCCGTCCTCCTCTGCGCCTTCGTGGGGTACGGGGTGAACACGGCCCTCGTGGCGCGCTATCTGCACGTTCGGACGGGCCAGCCGACGCTGGGCATCATCCGGGAGATGCATGTGGGAGTGTTCGGCGAGTTCGTCCTGTCGTACATGGGGCTCGCGCTGTTCTCGGTCATCGTGGCCACAACGTTCGTCCGCATCGGGCCATGGTCCATCGCGGTATTCATCGCCCCGCTCGCGTTCGCACGGCAGATGTTCACCCGAACGCAGTCGCTCCAGGAGGCGACGGTCGAGCTCGAAGCCCGTCAGCAAGAGAACGCGTATCAGGCGCTGCACGACGCGTTGACCGACCTGCCCAACCGGGCCCTGTTCCAGAGCAACCTGCGCGAGACCATCGAGGCCAGATCGAAGCGAGACGGCCACGAGCTGATCGCGGTGATGCTGATGGACCTCGACCACTTCAAGGAGATCAACGACACGCTCGGGCACCACTTCGGCGACCTGCTCCTGAAGGAGATCGGACCCCGGCTCTCCACCGTCCTTCGTGACGAGGACCTCCTGGCCCGATTGGGTGGCGACGAGTTCGGCATCCTCCTGCCGAACATCCCGGACGCGGAGACCGCCGTCGGGATCGCCGAGCGGATCCTGGAGGAGCTGGAGAAGCCGCTCTCGGTCGAGGGCCTCCAGCTCGACGTCTCCGGGAGCATCGGGATCGCCATCTACCCCCAGCACAGCCGGGACGTCGAGGCGCTGATCCGTCGGGCGGACGTGGCCATGTACTCGGCCAAGGAATCAGGGAGCGGCTACGAGGTCTACAGCGCGTCGTTGGACCGACACAGTCCCGGGCGACTCACGCTGGCAAGCCAGGTGCGGCCGGCCCTGGAGAACCGGGAGTTCGTCCTGTATTACCAACCGAAGGTATCCGTGAAGGACGGCCGGATCGCCGGGGTCGAGGCGCTCATCCGGTGGCAGCACCCCGAGCGGGGCCTGATCGAGCCCGATGAGTTCGTCCCCATGGTGGAGCGGACCGTGCTCCTTCGCCCGCTCACGCTCTACGTGATCGACGAAGCCCTTCGCCAGGCCCGGGTGTGGTCGCGGCACGGGCTGATGCCGGACGTGTCGGTGAACCTGTCGCCGCGAAGCCTGCTCGATCCCCAGCTCCCCGACCAGGTGGCCGAGCTCCTCACCCAGTGGGACGTGCCCCCTTCCCGCTTGACGCTCGAGCTCACCGAGAGCTTCCTGATGGCCGACTCCGGGCGCTCGGTCGGCGTGATGTCCCTGCTGTCCGAGGTCGGCATCACGCTGTCGATCGACGACTTCGGGACCGGGTACTCCTCCCTCAGCCATCTTCGGCGGCTTCCCATCCGCGAGATCAAGATCGATCGGTCGTTCGTCGTGAACATGCGGGAGGACCCGAACGACTGGATGATCGCCCGCGCCACCGTCGACCTCGGCCGGAACCTGGGCCTTCGGGTGGTGGCCGAGGGCGTGGAGGACGCCGAGACCCTGGCTCGGCTGGCCGAGATGGGTTGCGAGCAGGCGCAGGGCTATCACCTGTGCGTCCCGCTTCCGGCGGAGGAGGTCACGAGGTGGCTCGAGGCCCGCACCGCCGGGGCTCGGGCTCGGCGGGGCGCGCCTCACGGACGATCGGCCCACCAGAGCGTCGGGCGACTGCGCGCCGTCTGAGACGCGTCGGGCGTCCCTTCCGTGGCGCCCCGGGTACACTCGCTCCGAAGGCCCCGTCGCGCGTCGACGAGGCCTCTTCGTGCTGTCCGGACCAGGCGATGGGAGCCTCGTGAGCCTCGATCTTCTGCTCGACGACATGACCGGCTCGGAGCCCTTCGAGCGCCTCCTGCTCGAACGGGCCCGGCCGGTGTTGGGCCGGGCCGAGGCCGGCTCGGACGTCGTCGTCGCCTCGCTGGCCCGGGCGCTCGATGCTCCCGTCCTGGCCGTGGCTCCCGGGCCACCGGAGGCGGAGGTCCTCGCTCGAGGGGTCACGGCCTTCCTCGGTCACGACCGCGTGGCGCTCTTCCCGTCCTGGGAGGCCCTGCCCTACGAGGGCATCAGCCCGTCGCCGGAGACCGCCGGCAGGCGGTCGCAAGCGGCCCGCTCGCTCCGTCGAGCGAGCGGGCCCTTCGCCCTGGTCGCGCCGGCCCACGCGGTGCTCCAGGGCATCGTGCCGACGCTCGGGGAGACCGAGCCGTTGCTGCTGGCAACGGGCGCGACGCTTCCTCCCGACGTTCTGGCGGAGCGCCTCGTCGGCCTGGGCTATGCCCGGGCCGACGTGGTCGAGCATCGAGGCGAGTTCGCGGTGCGCGGCGGGATCGTCGACGTGTTCCCCGGGACGGCCCGCCGGCCTGTCCGGGCCGAGCTGTTCGGCGACGAGATCGAGTCCCTTCGCGAGTTCGTCCCGGCGACGCAGCTGTCGACCGCTCGGGTGGGAGCGGTGGAGGTGCATCCCGTCCGGGAGCTCCTCACCACCCCGGAGCTCCGTGAGCGGGCGGGGCGGCTGGCCCCCCGGTTCGTGGACCGGTTCCGCGACCAGCTCACCCGGTTCGCCGACGGCCTTGCCTTCGAGGGGATGGAGGGCCTCGCGCCGCTGCTGTTCGATCGCCTGCCCAACCTGGCCGAGCTCATGCCCCGGGGCTCGTGGGCCGTCCTGGTCCAGGCCCGGCGGACCCTTGACCGGGCCCGCCAGGCGGTCGAGGAATCGGAGGCCCTGGCCGAGGCATCCGGGTGGATCGGCCCTCCGGTGGCCAGGCCGCTCCCGGAGGCCCTGGCCGGACTGACCGAGCTGCACCTGAGCGAGTTCGCCGAGGGCGTTGACCTCGGCCTCGAGGGGTGGGGCTCGGCGAAGGGCAACGCGCCGGAGCTGGCCCGGCGGATGGCCGATCTGTCCTCGCGCGGATACCGGCTCGTCGTGGCCGCGTCAGGCCACGGGAGCCTGGAGCGGGCTCGCGAGGTCCTCGCGGAGCGCGGCCTGCGGCTCGGCGACCCCGGCGACGTGATGGCGGTCGAAGCCGAGCTGTCCGGGGGATTCGTGTTCGCTCCGGGCAAGCTCGCGGTGGCCACCGAGGAGGACCTGTTCGGGTCCCGGCGACACACGCGGACCGCGCCCCGGATCGCCAGGCGGCGGACCGACGCGGTGGCCATGGAGCTCGAGCCGGGCGACTACGCCGTCCACCGCATCCACGGCGTAGGGCGGTTCCTCGGCATCCAGCGTCGTGCCGTGGCCGGCGCGGAACGCGACTACATGGTCCTCGAGTACGCCGCGGGTGATCGGCTATCCGTCCCCACCGACCAGGTGGGCATGGTGGCGAAGTACGTGGGCGGGGAGGAGCCGCGCCTGCATCGCCTGGGGACGAGCGACTGGGCCCGGACCACCGCGAAGGTCAAGCGGGCAGTCCGGGACATGGCCGGGGAGCTCGTGCGCCTGTATTCGGTCCGGATGAGCGTGCCCGGTCACGCGTTCGGCGCCGACACGCCATGGCAGCGGGAGATGGAGGACGCCTTCCCCTTCGAGGAGACCCGCGACCAGCTCGCCGCCGTGGACGAGGTGAAGCGGGACATGGAGACGCCCAAGCCGATGGACCGGCTGATCTGCGGCGACGTCGGGTACGGCAAGACCGAGATCGCGGTTCGCGCGGCGTTCAAGGCGGTCATGGACGGGAAGCAGGTCGCGGTGCTCGTCCCCACCACGCTCCTCGCGGAGCAGCACTCCGTCACGTTCTCCGAGCGGTTCGCCCCCTTCCCGGTGACCGTGGCCATGCTGTCGCGGTTCCTTTCGCCGGCCGAACAGAAGCGCGTGGTCGACGACGTGAGGGCGGGCAAGGTCGACGTCGTGATCGGGACCCACCGGTTGATCTCGGGGGACGTCGCCTTCCACGACCTCGGGTTGGTCGTGGTGGACGAGGAGCAGCGATTCGGCGTGGCCCACAAGGAACGGCTGAAGAAGCTCCGGACATCGGTGGACGTACTGACGATGTCGGCGACGCCGATCCCTCGGACCCTGGAGATGGCGCTCACCGGGATCCGGGACATGAGCGTGGTCGACACGCCACCAGAGGACCGGCAGCCGGTGCTCACCTACGTCGGGCCGTACGAGGAGGGCATGGCGCTCGGCGCCGTCCGCAGGGAGCTGCTGCGCGGAGGGCAGGTGTTCTGGGTCCACAACCGCGTGGCCACCGTGGACCGGCAGGCTGGATGGATCGCCGAGGAGATCCCGGAGGCCCGCATCGCGGTGGCGCACGGGCAGATGGACGAGGCCCTCCTGGAGAAGCAGATGATGCGGTTCTGGGACCGTGACGCCGATGTCCTGGTGTGCACGACCATCATCGAGTCGGGCCTCGACGTCCCCTCCGCCAACACGCTGGTCGTCGATCGAGCCGACCGATTGGGCCTCTCGCAGATGTACCAGCTGCGCGGCCGCGTTGGCCGGTCGCACGAGCGCGCCTTCTCCTACTTCTTCTTCCCTCCGGTGAGCCAGCTGACCGAGGAGGCTCACGAGCGACTGGCGACCATCAGCCGGCACACGGCACTGGGGAGCGGCTTCCAGATCGCCCTCCGCGACTTGGAGATCCGCGGCGCCGGCAACCTGCTCGGGGCGGAGCAGCACGGCCACATCGCCGCGGTGGGTTTCGACACCTACGCCAGGCTGCTGCGGGAGGCGGTCGCCGACCTCCGAGGCGAGCCGCTCCCGGTGGAACGCGAGGTGAAGATCGACCTCCCGCTGAAGGCGTACATCCCGGTCGGGTGGGTCGGCCAAGAGGCGCTGCGCCTGGAGCTGTACCGGGCCATCGCCACGGCCGGAGACCATCAGCGCCTGGACGAGGTCCGCGCCGAGGCCGTCGACCGGTACGGGCGCCTCCCGGAAGAGGTCGAGACGCTCCTCGCCGTGGCGTCCCTCCGCATCACGGGTCTCGAGCTCGGGGTTCAGGAGATCACGACCTATCGGGACCAGGTCCGGGTGAAACCCGTG
>VAYX01000070.1 GCA_005885325.1 Actinomycetota bacterium | reverse complement strand
GCGGATGGGTCTCGGCCTCCTCCTTGGAGATCTCCCCTTCGGAGACCATCCGATGCACCAGCGTGTGGTCCTCGGTCAGCAGCCGAAGCGTCCCGTCTCGCAGGAGATATGCGCGGGAGTCACCGACGTGGGCCAGCCTGACCCGGTCGCCCTCCACCAGCGCCGCCGTGAGGGTCGTCCCCATGCCGGCGACCTTCCGATCGAGGACGGAGCGCTCGAAGACCACCCGGTTCGCTTCCTGCACCTGGTCGGGAAGGTCGCCGGCGCCCTCCTTGAACAGCTTCTCCAGCGTCTCCACGGCGAGCTGGGAGGCCACCTCGCCTCCCCGGTGCCCGCCCATGCCATCGGCCACGGCGAACAGGGGGCCCTCGGTGAGGTACGAGTCCTCGTTCCCCTCGCGGACCAGGCCGACGTCCGTTGCGGCTGCCGCGGTGACCCTCATCGCCGGAGCTCCAGAACCGTCTTGCCCACGCGGACGACATCCCCGGCCCGGACCTGTACGGGGGAGGCCACTCGCCGGTCGTTCACGAACGTCCCGTTCGTGGACCCGAGGTCCTCGACGAACCACGCGCCGTCCCGCGCGTACAGGCGCGCGTGGCTCTGGGAGACGTACGAGTCATCGAGCTTGATCGTGCTCCGCTCGCTCCTCCCGATGCTCACCGCATCCGCAAGCCGGAACGAGCCCACCTTCTTGCCGTCCGGCGCGTGCACGACCACGGACGACGGGGGCTTGCCCCGCTGGGCCGGCTTCGATTTGGGGGTCCGGGCCGGGGCGGACCGGGGGGCCCGCCGGCCGGCCACGTCCACCGCCACGGTCTTCACGGCGCGGTAGATGAAGAAATACAACAAGACCAAGAGGGAATACTTCAGCACCGAGAGGACGAACGGCGACACTCACTCCCTCCTGAACTCGAGGACGGTGTTCCCGATCGTGATCCGGTCGCCGTCGGACAGCACGTGCTCCCCGACGGGCTCGTCGTTCACGATCGTCCCGTTCGTCGACCCCAGGTCGGTGAGCACGTACTCACCGCCGTCGTCCAGCGTGATGGTGGCGTGCCGTCGCGACGCGCCGGGGTCCGAGATCACGATGTCGCACTCGGGCAGGCGCCCGATGGCCACGCTCTTCTTGTTGAGGCGGTAGGTCTTTACCTCGTGGCCGTCTTCCAGGAGGACGATGGCCGCCTCCCCGCCCTTGGCCGACGGGGCCGGGGCGGGCTCGGGCTCTCCCTCCACCAGCGTCGCCTCGCACCCGAACTGGCCCCTGCCGATGGACTCGTCGGTCCGAAACTCGATCTCCGGGGGACCGACCAGTCCCCACCCGCGCTCCGCCGCCGCCTCACGGACGACCTGCTTGAGCTCGCCGATCAGCGCGCCCTCGGCTTGCTGGAACCGCTCTGCGTCCTCCGGCGAAAGGGTGAACACGAAATGGTTCGGGGCCCACACTCCCTTGACCCCCACGGTCTTGCCGGCGTCCATCTCGCGAAGGATGCGCTTGGCGAGCTCGACGGGCTGCAGCCCGCTTCGGAACGCGGTCGCGAAGAAGCCCTCGACCACGCTTCCGAGACGTCGCTCGAAGTCACGGAGGATCGGCACGGTGTGATGGTGTTTCCGCAGGTAGATGCGATCGGCCCGATTATATCCGCGTGACCCCGGGCCAAACCTGGGCCTTTCGTGCGCGGGCGAGTGGCGGAATTTGGCAGACGCGCAGGATTCAGGTTCCTGTGGCCGCAAGGCTGTGGGGGTTCGAGTCCCCCCTCGCCCACCGATCCACTCGACCGGGGGAAGGTCTGGGGCCATGACGGGGTTGTCCCAGGTCATCCTGTCGAAGGAGGAGGTATGAGCACAGCCGCGGGGATCATCGTGCTGATCGGGAGGATCCTGTTCTCGATCAACTTCGGGCCGGTGGCGGGGGTCGGGTTCCACATCCGGATGACCAAGATGGCGGAGGGCTACGCGAAGTCCATGAACTTCCCCATCCCGGCGATCGCGGGGTGGCCCACGGGCGTCTGGCTCACCGTCGCCTCGCTGTCGATGTCCCTCGGGATCTGGCCGGACGTGGGTGCGCTCATGGTTGCCGCGTTCGTGATCCCGGCCGCGTGGTGGTTCCACCGGTTCTGGGAGGTCGGGGACCCGATGCAGAAGCAGACGACGCAGATCCTGTTCTTCCGGAACCTCACGTTCCTCGGTGCCGCGATCGGCCTGTTCGGGCTGTTCGTCGCGGTCGGGGACGGCCTTCGGTTCGCCATCACCGGTCCGCTGTTCAGCTTCTAGCCGGGGGCCTATGCTCGCGGCGTGTTCGAGCGGTTCACGGACAGGGCTCGCCGGGTCGTCGTCCTCGCCCAAGAGGAAGCGAGGATGCTCGACCACAACTACATCGGGACCGAGCACATCCTGCTCGGGCTGATCCACGAGGGCGAGGGCGTCGCGGCCGAGGCCCTCACGTCGATGGGCATCGGCCTCGACGCCGTTCGGGGACAGGTGGAGCAGATCATCGGCAAGGGCGGCGCCGTGCCGACGGGGCACATCCCGTTCACCCCCCGGGCCAAGAAGGTCCTGGAGCTCGCGTTGCGAGAGGCGCTCCAGCTCAACCACAACTACATCGGGACCGAGCACCTCCTGCTCGGGTTGGTACGTGAGGGGGAGGGTGTCGCCGCGCAGGTGCTGCAGACGCTCGGTGGCGATCTCGACCGGGTCCGTCAGGCGGTCATCCGTCGGCTGCGCGAGTTGGGGCAAGCGCCCTCGGCGCCACGTGAGGAGGAGATCGAAGGCGAGGGCTCTCTCCGGGGGCCGCGATGCCCTCGATGCGATGCCGATCTCGCGGTGTTCGCCACCTATCGCACCATCACGGTTGCCGACGAGGAAGAGAGCGCAGGGCGAAAGGCGGCGTTCGTGTTCTGCCGGAGATGCTCGTACACCCTCGGCATGCTTCCCGAGTGAGGTCGCCGGGAGGGCTCAGCTCGAAGCGATGAGGTCCTCGGCCTCCAGGATCTCCCTGGGGACGAGCGGCGGATCGGCCGTCCGGAACGGCAGCAGCACGGTGAACCTGCTCCCCTGGCCGGGCGAGCTCTGGACCTCGATGGTTCCGCCCAGGTGGTCGAGGAGGTCCTTCACCAGCGACAGGCCGAGCCCGGCGCCTCGGAAGGTCCGGGTGCTCGAGGAGTCCACCTGGTAGAAGCGCTCGAAGATCCGGGACAGCTGACCGGCGGAGATGCCGATCCCATGATCCTGGACCCAGAACATCAGGTGATCGCCCTCGGTCCGGGCCCCGATGTCGCACGGCGTGCCCTCCGGCGAGTACTTGAGCGCATTGTCGAGCAGGTTCGACACGACGCGCCCGAGGAGCTGGCGATCGGTATGGAGCACCGGTAGGTCGGAGGGGACGTCCACCTTGATCCGGTCGCTCTCCACCGCCAGGCCCTCGACCACCTCGGTGACGAGGTCCTCGAAGAGCACCCGGCCGACCGAGACGGGAAGCTGCCGACTCTCGATGCGAGACGCGGTGAGCAGATTCTCCACCAACCGCAGGAGCCGATCGCCCTGCCGCTCCATCCGTTCCAGGAATTCCTGGCGCATCACGGGGTCGTCCGCGAACTCGGGCTCCCGCAGGGTCTTGGCGTAGCCGATCAGGGCCGTGACCGGGGTGCGCAGCTCGTGCGACACCACCGCCACGAACTCACCCTTCATCCGGTTCAGCTCTCTGAGCTCGTCGACACGATGGTGCTCCTTCTCCAGCAGCTCTTCGAGCTTGCGGGCCTGATCCGCAAGGATGCGGTTCTGCTCGGCCAGCCGGTCGGCCAGCAGCCGGCTCCGGAAGTACATCTGTCGAGCGAAGATGAGCGGCGCAAGGAGCACCGCTACCGACCACAGGCCCTCCGAGACGTAGAACCGAGCGATGACGGCGCCGAACAGCCCGAGCCCCAGATAGGACAGGAGGAACTCGTAGGGCGCCGTGCCGTGCATCTTCGCCAGGACGCTCCCCACCGAGATGCGGCGAGAGATCGAGGTGTACAGCGCCACGCAGACGGTGTTCACCGTGTAGGCCACCACGCTGGCCAGCAGGATCGCTGGGACCACCCGGGTCCACGGAGACTCGAGGCTCGCCATGTGATGGAAGACGGCGCTGCCGGCGAGGAACGACAGCCCGACCTGACATCGGTTCCACACCGCCCGGAAGAACGGGATCTCCCTTCGAAACTCCCGAGGGTCGAAGGAGCCGACCACCGCCACGAACGCGGCGATCGGCGCGGGATAGATCATCGCCACCCCGAGCAGGATGGGGAAGCTGAGCGAAAGCTGCAGCCCACCCCACGCCGGGACGGGGATCAGGTCGACGACGGCCACCGCGAAGATGAAGAACAGGAGGCTGAAGGAGAGCTCGTCGCTGTACCGGGGGAGCACCCAGACCAGGTAGGCCAGCATGGGGACGACCACGAGCAGCGTGAGGATCGCGGTCCAGACCCTGTTGACTCGAGGTTCGGCCTCGCCGAGCACCACCGTGCCGGCGCCCGCATCGGTTGGCGTTGCGTGATCCATCAGGGCGACGTCTCCACGATCCGGGGATCTCCGGCTGAGCCTACCCCACCTCGACGGTGCATCCCCCGAACCAGGAACCATGCGGCGCCGGAGTAGGCCAGGAGGTCGCCGACGCTCACGGCCTGGCGGATCGGCGCCCCCAGGGGGATGGCGTCCGCGAGCACGACGAGGTCATCGGCCTCGGTCGCCAGATGATGCTTCGACCCTCCGTGCTCGACCAGATCCGTCAGTGTCTCCTGCTGTCCCGAGGCGACCAGCGCATGGGCCGTCACGGGCATACCGCCGTTCACCGAGATCACCAGGAAGTTGAGCGCCAGCCCCGCCAGGATCAGCGGGAACCCGGGGAGGCGGACGTTCGCCCCCGCCGCCAAACCCAGCAGCACGAAGGACGACAGGAGCAGGGCGATCCCGAGCGTGCCCGTGGCCGGGATCAGCTGGAGGACCACCCCCCCGATGCCAGCGATGGGCCATCGGAACCGGACCTCGGCGACGCGGGTCGGCCGCCCGCCCGTCAGCAACCCGACCGCGATGGCGCCCCCCAATGCAAACAGTGCCAGCCTCACGCTGTCCCCTCAAGGTCCCACAGCATTTGGACCGATACAGCTATGGAGTACCGCGAAAGGAGGCGATGCCTTATGAAGAGGTACCGCCGCCTTCTGGTTTCTCTGGGCTGGCTGGCAGCCCTCATCTTGGGCTCCGGCGCCGCCTGGAAGAACTAGCGGGTTGTGCCTGGGTGCTGCCCTTCGGGCAGCACCCAGGCATTTCACGCCTCATGATCCCCGAGCTGGTCCCGGGCCAGGCGCGCCGCCTCCTCGTACACGTGGCGCGCGGGCACACCGGCTTCCCTGGCCACCCTGGCGCAGTCCTCGTACTCGGGGGAGATCGTCACGGGACGACCCTCGAACAGCCCGACCTTCACGGCCACGGCCCCGTGAGCCGTCTCGACCTTCAGCACCTCCCGGTCCAGGGCCCGCTTGGCCACCTCGGTCGACCGGACCCCGAGCGTCCCGGTCTCCCGGAACAGGATGCCCCGCATGGCGTCAACCCGCTCCGGTGAACACAGCACCGAGACCGTGACGGCCGGCCGGCCCTTCTTCATCACGACGGGCGCCAGCCAGGCGTCCTGGGCCCCGGCTGCGAGCAGCTCCTCGATCACGTACTCGAACACCTCCGGATTGAGGTCGTCCACGTTGGTCTCGAGCAGGACCTCCGTCGAGTCGCGGGGCGCCGGCGAAGCGGCGCCCCGCGACTCGGCCTCCTCGCCCACCAGGATCCGAAGGACGTTGGGGAAGTCGAGGCGCTGGCTTCCGGCCCCGTACCCAACGGACTGCACCGACATGAGCGGAAGCTCGCCGTAACCCTCGACCGTCGCCGCGAGGATCGCGGCGCCGGTCGGCGTCACCAGCTCCACGGGCACACCCTTGGAATACAGGGGGGCGCCGCGCAGCAGCTCGACCACGGCCGGCGCCGGGATCGGCATCGCCCCGTGGTCGGTCTTGGTCATGCCCAGGCCGGTGGGGACCGCGGAGGAGAAGGCCCGCTCCACCCCGAGCATGGTGAGGGCGAGCGCGGTTCCCGCGATGTCGACGATCGAGTCGACCGCACCCACCTCGTGGAAGGTGACCGAGTCGATCTCCTTTCGGTGCACCCGAGCCTCGGCCTCGGCGAGCCGGCGAAAGATCCGCTGCGCCAGGTCGAGCGCGTCGGGAGGGAACGCCGCCGAGTCCAGGAGCGCGCGGATGCTGGCGTAGGTGCGGATGATGCCCGCGGCCGTGGCCCGGACCTCCACCCGCTTCGCGTTGAGCCCGTTCGTCTCCACATCCTCCACCTCGATGTCGAAGGGCTCGAGCGGCAGCTTGGCCAGCTCCTCACGGAGCAGGTCGAAGTCCGCGCCGGCGTCGATCAGCGCGCCGAGGGCCATATCGCCGGAGATCCCGGCGATGCAGTCGAAGTACGCCAGCCGCACCGGCGCTACCCCCGGTTCCGGACGATGCGGTGCGCGACGAGGGCGGCACCGAAGCCGTTGTCGATGTTGACCACGGACACGCCGGGAGCGCAGGCGTTCAGCATGGTCAGCAGCGCGGCCAGCCCGTCGAAGGAGGCGCCGTAGCCGACGCTGGTCGGAACGGCTACGACCGGCCGGGAGATCAGCCCGGCCACCACCGACGGGAGCGCGCCGTCCATCCCGGCGACCACCACGGCCACGTCGGCGGCTTCCATCTCCGCCCGGCGTTCCAGCACGCGGTGGATGCCGGCGACGCCGACGTCGGAGATCCGCGCGACACCGAGTCCGAGGGCATCCGCGGCCTCGGCGGCCTCGTCCGCCACCGGGAGGTCGGCGGTGCCGGCGGACACGACGCAGGCCGTCCCGAGCTTCGTCGCCACCTCGGCTCGCTTGGCTACCACCAGGCGGGACCGAAGGTGGTACGTCGCCGAGGGGATGGCCTCCAAGAGCGCATGGAACTGCTCGGGCTCGGCCTTCGTGACGAACACCGCGCCCGACGCCCGCGCGGCGAGCGCCGCCGCCGCGTCGCGCACCTGCTCGGGCGTCTTCCCCGGCGCGAAGACGGCCTCGGCCTGGCCGGTTCGCAGCTCGCGATGGTGATCGAGGGTGGCGTCGGAGAGATGCTCGTGCGGGAGGTCCCGAAGGTCCTCCAGGGCCAGGTCCACCGACAGCGTGCCCGAGGCGACTCGGTCGAGCAGGTCGGCCAGGCGGCGTTCGTCCACGAGGGCGTTGATTGTATACTCCGACTCTCGCAGAAGCCCAGGTAGACGGCCCTATTTGAGAATCGAGGCCCCAACCGCGTGACCTTCTCGGCCAAGACGCTCAGCCTGCTGGTCCTGATCGGCCTGGGGCTATCCGGACTGGCGCTGCTGGTCACGGCGACGGGATCGGGGAAGCGGACCCGCGAAACGCGGGGACCGATCCACCTCGACGACGCGCTCCGGGGCATCCTGGAGGGGCAGGGGCGGGCCATCCAGAAGCTGGAGCGCGCCGTTCGAGCCCTCCAGCGGGTGGACGGCCACCGGAAAGAGTCGATCGAGGGGGCGGTACGAAACGTGGGGCTCGTTCGCTACGACGCGTTCGAGGACGTCGGCGGACGCCTGTCGTTTTCCTGCGCCCTGCTCGACGACAAGGGGAACGGCGTGGTGGTCACGTCGATCAACGGGCGGCAGGACACTCGGGTCTACGCCAAGCCGGTGACGGCGAGGAAGAGCGGCTACAACCTTTCCGTCGAGGAAGAGGAAGCGATCAAGCAGGCCCTGTCCGGTCCTCGTGAGGCGGTGAAGGCAACATGATCTGGAGGCGGGAAGACCGCGAGGAGCCGGAGCGTGAGGATGTCGAGGCCCGACACGAGGACGTTGCGGTCCGTGAGACGCGCAAGGGGGTGCGACGGATGGCGGAACAGAGTGGAGAGGTGACGATCATCGGCGCCGGAGCCAAGCTCGAGGGTACCGTCGTCTCGGCGGGGTCCCTCCGCGTGGACGGGCAGGTGAAGGGCCAGATCAGCGCCGAGGGCGATGTGATGCTCGCGCCGCAGAGCCAGGTGGACGCGGACATCAAGGCGCAGAACGTCTCGGTGGCCGGACGATTCAAGGGGAGTATCCAGGTGAAGGGCCGGGCCGAGCTCAATCGGGGCGGACGGGTGGAGGGCAACATCACGTCGAAGACGTTGGTCATCGAGGAGGGTGGCATCTTCCAGGGGCAGAGCATCATGGATCAGCAGGCCGCTCCACACGCTCAGGCCGAGCCGGCCCCCGCCCCCAAGGCCCAGGCCCACCCGGCACAGGAGGCGAAGGTCTAGCCGGCGTGCTCGACATCAAGGCCGTCCGCGAGAACCCCGAGCAATTCCGAAAGGCGCTGGCGCGCCGGGGGATGGCGGAGGCGGTCGATGAGCTCCTCGAGCTCGACGAGCGCCGTCGGGAGCTGACCGCCCGGGTCGAGCAGCTCAGGGCGGAGCAGAATCGGGCGTCCAAGGCCATCGGGAAGGCCCAGGGCGACGAGCGCACGAAGCTGATCGAGGAGGTCGCCAAGGTCTCGGCGGAGATCGAACGACTCGCGCCCGAGCTCGAGGAGGCCGAGAAGCGCCTGGGCGACGCGCTGGCCCGGGTCCCCAACCTCCCCGATGAATCCGCCCCCGACGGGTTCACCGAGGACGACGCCGTGGAGGTCCGGCGGCGGGGCGAACCGCCCGAGTTCGGGTTCGAGCCGCGGGATCACGTCGCGCTCGGCGAGCTCCTCGGGGTCCTGGACATCGAACGGGCCGCGCGCACCAGCGGCTCGAGGTTCGTTTACCTGCTCGGTGACATCGTGCATGTCCAGTTCGCCCTGGTCCGCCACGCGCTCGACATCCTGACCGCCAGGGGGTTCCAGCCGGTCATCCCCCCGGTGCTGGTTCGGGAGGAAGCCATGTTCGGGACGGGGTTCCTCCCCACCGACGCCGTGAACATCTACGTCACGCGAGAGGACGACCTGTATCTCGTGGGTACCTCCGAGGTCTCGCTCGCCGCCTTCCACATGGGCGAGATCCTCGACGAGTCGGTCCTGCCCGTCCGGATGGCCGGCTACTCGACGTGTTTCCGGCGCGAGGCCGGCTCCTACGGCAAGGACCTCGGCGGGATGTTCCGGGTCCACCAGTTCGACAAGGTCGAGATGTTCAGCTTCACCAGGCCCGAGGACTCACGGGACGAGCACGAGTTCCTCGTCGGCATCGAGGAGGAGATCGTGGGCAACCTCGAGCTGCCCTACCGGGTGGTGAACGTGGCCGCCGGCGACCTGGGAGGAGCCGCGGCCAAGAAGTACGACATCGAGGTGTGGCTCCCGGGCCAGGCCCGGTACCGGGAGCTCACGTCCTGCTCGAACTGCACCGACTACCAGGCCCGGAGGCTCCAGACTCGCGTTCGCCGTGGGGAGGGCGCCATCGAGGTGCTCCACACCCTGAACGGGACCGCCACCGCCATCGGGCGCACCCTCATCGCCATCCTGGAGAACCGCCAGCGCCGGGATGGGTCGGTGGAGCTGCCGAAGGCCCTGTTCCCCTACCTTCCGGAGTCCGTCCGCGTGCTCGCGCCAAAGGATCCGCCGAAGGACCCGAAGGAGAGCTAGGCCCGGTCGGCCTCGGGCCCCAGGCGGCCCAGCGCGGCCTGGTACCGGTCCTCCAGCTCTCGGAGGTTCTCCTCGGCCTCCTTGCGCGCCGTGATGTCAAGCGCGACGCCGTGCCAGAACCGAGGGCTGCCGGACTCGTCGGTGACGAGCACGGCCTGGCTGTGCATCCACACCACGCGGCCGTCCTTGGCAACGAGCCGGTACTCCTGGTCGAACGGCTCACGCGTTCGTTCGGCCTGGTCGTTCGCCGCCAGCACCCTGTCCCGGTCGTCGGGGTGCAGCAGGCGGGCGAAGTGCCCGGGGTCGTCGATCAGCTCCTGCGGTGTGTAGCCGAGGATCGATTCGCTCTGGGGGCTGACGAACGTGAGGTGGGTCGAGAAGGGCTCGTTCGGAGATGGCGTCTCGATGAAGGTCATCGCCGGGATCTGCTCGACCAGCGTCCGGTACCGTGCCTCCGCGATCGTGGCCTTGGACTCGGCGGCCTGGGCGCTTGCCTCCGCCTCCTTCCGCGTCGTGATGTCGAGCAACACGCCGTGGAAGGTCTTGGGCCGGCCTTCCCGGTCGCGCTCCAACAGCACGGCCTCGTCCAGGACCCACACGATGTGGCCGTCCTTCGCCAGGTATCGGGCCTCGACGCTGAACGACTCACCGGTGGTCTGGGACCGGAGGCTGGCGGCCAAGACGCGCGTGCGGTCGTCGGGATGGAGCCGGGAGGTCCACAGGTCTGACGTCCCCCACTCCTCGGCCGTGTACCCGAGGAGCCGCTCGATCTGGGGGCTGGTGTACACGATCTGGTCGGCCTGCTGTCCGGTCTCCCACACGTACGTGACCGCCGGGATCTGTTCGGCCAACATCCGGTACTTCCGCTCGGCCGCCCGCAGGTCCTCCTCGGCCCGCCGGCGCTCCGCGATCTCCAGGGCCATCATCTCGTTGGCCTCTTCCAGCTCGTGCGTGCGGAGCAGTACGCGGAGCTCGAGGTCGTCACGGGTCCGGCGAAGCTCCTCCTCCGCTCCTTTCAGCTCGGTGATGTCGAGCTGCACGCCCTGCCAGTGGAGCGCCCGCCCCTCGCGGTCGCGGACCAGCGTGGCGACGTCCCGGAACCACACGGCCCGCCCGTCGCTCGCGATCAAGCGGTATTCGCGGCTCCAGGGCCTGCCGGTCTCGTTGGCCGCATCGTGGGCCGCGAGGGTCTGCTCCCTGTCGTCGGGATGCAGGAGCTCCATCCAGATGTCGGGCTGGTCCAGCCATTCCTCCCGGGCGTAGCCGAGCGCTCGTTCCACCTGCGGGCTCACGTACAGGGTTCGCCGGTCGTCGTCGGGAGCCACGAGGTACACGACCGCGGGCATGTTCTCGACCAGTGCCCGGTATTTCTCCTCGGCCCCACGAAGCGCCCGTTCGGCCTCCTTCTGCGCGGTGACGTCGTGGAGCACCCCTTGCCAGGCTCGGATCCGGCCATCCGCCCCTCGCACGGGCACGGCCCCGTCGCGAACCCAGAGCCACCGCCCGTCCCGGTGCCGGACCCGGTACTCGCACTCGAACGCCTCCCCGTTCGCCCTCGCACGCCCCCACGCCTCGCCCACCAGGGGGCGATCCTCGGGATGGGTGTTGTCGCGCCACAGCTCCGGATCGGCCGTGTAGGCCGATGGGGGATAGCCGAAGACGCGCTCCGCTTGTGGGCTGACGTAGATGGAGTCCGGACGCTGCCCGTCCGAGTCGATGTAGACCACGGCGGGGACCTGCTCCACGAGGGCGCGGTAGAGGGCCTCGGAGGACTCGAAGAGGCCTTCGGCGGGCGGGCCGTCGGTGGGGTGGGTCTGCGGCATCGGGGGCGATATCTTCTCCGCCGCAACCGTAGGCGACAAGCACCCGACGCGGCTACAGTCGAAAAGGGAGGGTGGCCGAGCGGACGAAGGCGACGGTCTTGAAAACCGTTGGCGGGGCGACCCGCCCGTGGGTTCGAATCCCACCCCTCCCGCCCATCTAGCTCCGAATTCGTGCGTGCGTGCGACTTTCGACCTAGGGAACGACACGCGCGAGTGGGTTCGTTCGTCCGATGACGCCGTCCCCTCAGTGACCCAGAATCCTTT
>VAYX01000069.1 GCA_005885325.1 Actinomycetota bacterium | reverse complement strand
CCTCCTTCTGCCGTCGCCACCACGAAGCCGTCCTCGTCCACCTCGACGATGGCCCCGGGCTGGCCACTCCCCTCGACCGCCCGGGCCCGGAGCACCTTGAGGGCCTTGCCTCGGAACGTCGCCGTCGCCCCGGGGGCGGGCGAGAAGGCCCGGACCCGGTTGACCAGCACCGGAGCGGGCTCGTTCCAGTCGAGCCGGCGGTCCGCGGGACCGAGCTTCGGGGCGAACGTTGCCCGGGTGTCGTCCTGCGGGACGGGGGTGACCCGGCCCGCCGAGAGGTCGTCGACGGTCTCGACCAACAGCTCGCCGCCGATCCTGGCCAGCCGTCCCCCGAGCGAGCCGGCGTCGTCGTCTTCGCTGATCGGCTCCTCGCGGCGGCGAAGGATCGGGCCGGTGTCCATGCCCGCGTCCATGCGGATCGTGGTGACACCGGTCTCGTCCATCCCGAGCAGCAGCGCCGTCTGGACGGGGCTCGCTCCCCGGAGCAGCGGGAGCAACGAGAAGTGCACGTTGACCGGGGCGATCGTCGGCACGTTCAGGACGCCGGCCGGGAGGATCTCGCCGTACGCCACCACGGCCAGGAGGTCGGGTGCCGCGGCGGCGAGGGCCTCGAACCCCGGGCCGGACTTCACCGTCTCCACCTCGGCGAGCGGAAGGCCGAGGGTCCTGGCCGCCTCCGCGACCGGGGTCGGCGCGGGCCCTTGCCCGCGCCGACCCGGTCGCGGCACCCGCGTCACGACCACCACGACATCGTGTCGCGAACCGGCCAGGGCCTCGAGCGAGGGGACGGACCAAGGATCGTTCCCCAGGAAGGCGATGCGAAGGGCGCGCGGCTCGGCCACCGGGGGCGAGGATACGCGGCCTGCGGATCAGGGCGTGGGCGAGCGTTCCTGCTGCTGCTTCACCTCATGATCCCGCAGCAGGCGCATGACCTCGCGCCGGCCCTCGGGCGGAAGCCGGTCGATGTACAGGACTCCCTGTGTGTGGTCGGTCTCGTGTTGGAAGATCCGCGCCAGCAGTCCCTCGCCTCGGAGTTCGAGGGGCCGGCCCTCCGCATCCTGGCCGCGCAGGGTGGCCCGCAGGGACCGGACCGTGGGATAGAAGGGCCCCGGGATCGACAGACACCCTTCGTCGCGGGTCTCCTCGTCCTCCAGGTCCGACAGTTCCGGGTTGGCCACGGCGCCCGTGTTGCCCTCGCCGTCGTCGTAGACGAAGAGCCGGAGCGACACCCCCACCTGCGGGGCCGCCAGGCCGACACCGGGTGCTGCGTACATCGTCTCGAGCATGTCGTCGACCAGCCGTCGGAGCGTTCCGTCGAACCGCTCGACCGGACGAGCCTTCTCCCGAAGGACCGGGTCACCCAGCTTCCTGATGCGAAGGACGGCCATCGTGGTCGGCGCTCCTCAGAGGTGGGGCTCGGCCTCGACCCGGGTGACCACGCCCCGTTCCGACAGGGCTCGCATCGTCCGGCCGAACGTCCGGACCGCCCCTGGATCGAGCGCGACCAAGCATACCGTCTGCCCCTCGCCGCCCGAAGACAGGAGCGTCCTCGGCTCCAACGACGCGAGCTCGTCCGCCAAGGCGGCGTCGCCGGTCACCCGGAACACCGGCCAGCCCGCGGGGAAGCCCGCGTCGGCCCGTCGGGGCAGCTCGCTTCGGTGGAAGCGATCGGGGCTCCCCGAGACGAGGGATTGAACCGCGGGGTCGCCGGGGTGGCGGGTCTGCACGATCACACGGCCGGAAGGAGGGGCCCACGCCGCCGCCTCCATCCACGTGGCGAGCGCTCGCTCCCTGGCCGCCAGCCCGGGCCGGCGAGCGGCCTGGTCGGCATCGAGGATGGCCACCAGGTCCAGGCCGAGCGGGCCGAGGTCCTTGACCGCCTCCACACCACCCACGGTCACCTCGCGAGCTTCGGGAGGTGCGGGGCGGTCGCCGGGGCCGATCCGACGGACCGGCACCCGAGCCACCGCCCGGGCCCATTCCTCCACCCGCTCCGCCCCGCCTCGGGCGATGCCGAAGTCGGCGGCCCCGCAGCTCGCGCACGTCCCGTCCGCTCCGCACACGGTGCAGCGGACCGCTCCCCCCTGGGACCGGAGCATCCCGCCACACGCGGCGCAGGCGGCCGGCTCCCCACACGCGCGACACACCCGCGCGACGCCGTAGCCGGGCAGCGGCTGGAACAGGAACCCGCGGTTCACTCCCTTCAGCGCCGAGACCAGGCGGGGAGCTCGTCCCTCCGGGCCGGGCCGGACCACCTCGACCGGCGGCCACCCCCGCGCGCGCGGGATCACCTCCGCGGCGCCCGTCGTCATCGCCTCCCCCGATGGGCACAGGGCCGCCATCACACAGACGGCACCAGACTGCCTGGCTCGGGTGAGGGCAACGTCGCGGACGTGGTAGTACGGCGAACGCTCCTCCCGATGCCCGGCGTGACTCTCCCTGGACACATAGAGGAGCCCGAGGTCCCTCGTCGGCGCGAACACGGCGGGGCGGGTCCCCACGACGACCCGATAGGCGCCGGACGCGATGTCGAGCCACATCCGGTACCGAGCCCGCTGGCTCCCACCGGCGAATAGCGCGACGTGCTCGCCGTAGGCATCCAGGATGGCCGAGCCCGTGGCCGGGAGCGGGTCCAGCTCGGGGACGAGGACGATGGCGCTCCGGCCGTGCGCGAGCGCCGCACCCACCGCTTCGACGGCCACCCGTTGCTCGTCCTCCGGCGCCGGACGCACCAGGAAGGCGCCGGCGCCGCCCCGGAGCGCGTCGAGCATGTCCGACCCGGCCCGGTAGCCCGCGAGGACGCGCGACGTCTGGGGAGGAAGGGCGGGGGCGGGACGGAGGGCCGGGGCTGAGGAGCGAGGCGGGTCGGACGCCATCGTCTCTTCGGAGGCGACACGTGGTGGGTAGGACCGCTCGATCACCGAGGCGAGCGGCGCGACGTACCGCTCGCTCACCCATCGCAGCACCTCGAGCATGGACGGGTCGAAGAATCGAACGGTCGAAACCGCCTTCTTCACCCGGAGCATCCGGTCCGGTACCTCCTCCGAAGGCCCCAACACCCACCCCCGGACGAGTCGCCCGTGGAACGGGACCTGCACGAGCGAGCCGATCCCGGCGCCCAGGCCCTCGTCGAGCTCGTACGTGAACGGCCGATCGAGCGAGAGCACGGGGCGGTCGACGCAGATATCGACGGGTCCCGAGAGGATCCGATCGTCCGCGGAAGGGCTAGTCGAACGCGCGGCGGAGCTCGTCGGCGCGGTCGGTCGCCTCCCAGGAGAACTCCTTGCGGCCGAAGTGGCCGTAGGCCGCCGTCTCCTCGTAGATCGGCCGGCGGAGATCGAGCTGCCGGATGATGGCGGCCGGCCGGAAGTCGAACGCGTCCCACACGAGGTCGACGATCTGGTCCGGATCCACCCGCTCGGTCCCGAACGTGTCGACCGCGAGCGAGACCGGATGCGCCGCGCCGATCGCGTAGGCCACCTGGATCTGGAGCCGGTCGGCGAACCCCGCGGCCACAAGGTTCTTGGCCACGTACCGGGCCATGTACGCCGCCGAGCGGTCCACCTTCGTGGGGTCCTTGCCCGAGAAGCAACCACCCCCGTGGGGTGCCATGCCGCCGTAGGTGTCGACCATGATCTTGCGTCCGGTCAGCCCGGTGTCGGCCTTGGGACCACCGATCTCGAACCGGCCCGTGGGATTGACCAGGATGCGAACGCCGTCGGCGTCGAGCTCGAACTCGCGGAGCACCGGATCGATGACCTCGGCCTTCACGTCTGGCGCGAGGAGGGTGTCGACGTCGACCTCCTCACGATGCTGTGCGGAGATCAGCACGGTGTCCACGCGAACCGGCGTGCCGTCCCGATACTCGATGCTGACCTGGCTCTTCCCGTCCGGACGCAGGTAGGGGACGACGCCCGCCTTGCGCACATCGGCCAGGCGCTTGGTCAGCCGATGGGCCATGGCGATGGGGATCGGCATGAGCTCGTCGGTGTCCCGGCACGCGTAGCCGAACATCATGCCCTGGTCGCCAGCGCCGAGCGTGTCGAGATCGTCCCGTGACCCTTCGACGCGCTGTTCGAGCGAGTGCTCGACCCCCCGGGCGATGTCCGGCGATTGCTCCTGAATCGACGTGAGCACCCCACATGTCGCGCCGTCGATGCCGAAGTTCGCGTCCGTGTATCCGATCTCGAGGACGGTCCGGCGGACGACCGAGGGGATGTCCACGTACTCGGAGGTGGTGATCTCTCCGGCCACCATCACGATCCCCGTCGTGACGAGGGTCTCGCATGCCACCCGTCCCTCCAGGTCGACGGCGAGGATCGCGTCCAGGACGGCGTCGGATATCTGGTCGGCGAGCTTGTCGGGGTGTCCTTCGGTGACGGACTCGGAGGAGAACAGGTACCCCTTGCGCATCGCGCGGAGTATATCCGGCCCCGCCGACGCTCCCCGCCTACCGCGAGAGCATCTTGGACAGACGGTCGCAGATCGCCGCCGCGAGCTCGGCCTTGGTCCACTCGCGCAAGGGTTCGTCGTCGCCGGCCTTCGACAGGATCGCCGCGTGGTTTTCCTCCGAGCCGAAGCCCGTCCCCTCCCGGCCCACCTCGTTGGCCACGAGCAGGTCCAGACGCTTGGCCACGAGCTTGGTCCGGCCCGCCTCCTCGACCTCCTCGGTTTCGGCGGCGAAGCCCACCAGGATCCGGTCCCCCTTCACCTCGCCGAGCTCGGCCAGGATGTCCGGTGTGGGGACCAGCTCGAGTCCCGGTGGCCCCCCTTCCTTCTTCAGCTTGCTGGGCGCGGCCTCCCTGGGACGGAAGTCGGCGACGGCTGCCGCCATGACCACCGCGTCCGCGTCGTCGGCGGCCTCCAGGACGGCCATCCGCATCTCCTCCGCCGTACCCACCTCGACCAGGCGAGGACCCTCCGGAGGCTGGACGGTGCCGGGCCCCACCACGAGCGTGACGTCTGCCCCCCGCGCGAACGCCTCCCGGGCCACCGCGAAGCCCATCCGTCCGGTCGAACGATTCCCCACGAACCGCACCGGGTCGATGGGCTCCCACGTCGGCCCGGCAGTCACCACGATCCGCCGCCCGGCGAGGTCCCGCCCTCGAGACGCGGCCTCCTCAACGGCCGCCAGGATGTCCTCGGGCTCGGCCATCCGGCCCACGCCCTCGTCTCCCGCGGCCAGCGGCCCACTCGCCGGTCCAACCACGACGGTCCCCCGCTCTTCCAGAGCGCGCACGTTGGCCTGGGTCGCCGGGTGCTCCCACATGCCGCTGTGCATGGCCGGCGCGACGACGAGCGGGCAGGTCGCCTCGAGGAGGGTCGAGGTCAGCAGATCGTCCGCGATCCCACCGGAGAGCTTGGCGATGACGTTCGCCGTGGCCGGCGCGACCACGGCCACGTCCGCTCCGCGGGCCAGCCGAACGTGCAACACGGAGCCCGGCTCCTCCCACACCTCGGTGTAGGTCGGTCGGCCCGAGAGTGCGGCGAACGTGTCGGTTCCGACGAACCGGGTCGCCGACGGGGTCATGACCACCTGCACGGCCGCCCCGGCTTGGGTCAGCAGGCGCGTGAGGACGCAGGCCTTGTAGGCGGCGATGCCGCCGGTGACGCCGAGCAGGACCCGGCGTCCCGCGAGCGGGCTACTTGATCCCAACCCCTTCGGGGCGCTCGGCCTGGATCTTCCCCTCGGCGATCTCCTCCAGGGCGATCGAGAGCGGCTTGTTCTGAAGGCCGCCCCGCTCGACGAGCGGGGGAACGAACTCGCCCCGGCCCTCGCCGAGCTGGTTGTAATAGGAGTTGATCTCTCGAGCCCGCCTGGCGGCCAGGATGACCAGCGTGTATTTGGAATCCACCTGAGCCAACAGGTCGTCGATCTTCGGTTCGATCATGGGTGCGCTCGTCCTTCAGCTCGTGGTCCGGGACTCCTGGATTATAGCCTCGACCTGCGCCGTCGCCTGGTCCAGCCGATCGTTCACCACGACGTGGTCGAACCACGGTCGCTGAGCCATCTCCGCCCTCGCGGTGGCCAGGCGAAGGGCCAGCCGGGCCTCGTCCTCGGTCCCTCGGCTCCGAAGGCGCCGCTCCAGCTCCTCCATCGACGGCGGGGCCAGGAAGATCAGGACGGCATCGGGCGCCCGCTCGCGGACCTGGCGGGCCCCCTGGACGTCGATCTCGAGGACGACGTCACGGCCGGCGGCCAGCGCCTCCTCCACCGGCCGGGCCGGCGTGCCCGAGCGATGGCCCACCACGGGTGCCCACTCCAGGAGCTCTCCCCCGGCCACCAGCCGGTCGAACTCCTCGTCGGAGACGAAGCGGTAGTCGATCCCGTCCCGCTCGTCGGGACGCGGGGCTCGAGTGGTCACCGAGACCGACAGGTGCAACTCGGGATGGCGTTCCAGCAGGCGCCGGACGACGGTGCCCTTCCCGACCCCGGAAGGGCCGGAGATGACGAACAGGGTTCCCCGCTCGGCCAGGGCGAGTTACTTCTTGGCGAACTCGCCGAGGAGCGCGTCTCGCTGCTTCGCCCCGAGTCCGCGGATCCTGCGGCTGGCCGAGATGTCGAGCTTCTCCATGATCTTCCGTGCCCGGACCTTCCCCACGCCGGGCAGGGACTCGAGCACGGTGGACACCTTCATCTTGCCCACCGTGTCGTCGCCTTCCCTGGACAGCATGTCCCGCAGCGTGAGCTTCCCGGACTTCAGCTGACCCTTGATCTCCGCGCGCTTCCTCCGGGCCTCCGCGGCCTTCTCCAGGGCCTGCTTACGCTGCTCATCGGTGAGGACGGGTAGGGGCATGACGACGCTCCTTTGCTCGGTCGGCTCGGAAGTCTCGGGAGTATAGACACGCCCCCCTTGGCGCAGCAACGCGAGCGTGCCGCCTCACCTGCGGTTTCGCTTCGCACCGTCGGCGCGACCGCGTGACGTCAGCGGATGGTCGCCAGGATGCTCTTGGCCGTGGCGGCCGGATCGATCGACCCGGTGATGGGCCGGCCGATCACGAGGTAATCCGCGCCGGCATCGAGCGCTTCCTCGGGGGTCAGGACCCGAAGCTGATCGTGACCGTTCGAACCGGCCGGACGGATGCCCGGGACGACCAGACAGAACTCCTCACCGGTCACCTCGCGGACCACCGCCACGTCCTCGCCCGACACGACGGTCCCCGCCGCCCCAGCGGCCTTGGCCTCGAAGGCCAGCGACGCGGGGGACGCCAACGATTCGCCCGATAGGCTGGACAGCACGGTCACGGCCAGCACCCCGGGCGCAGCGTGACCGGCCTCCTCCGATCCTTGCCTCACACCACGGACGGCGGCCGCCACCATGGCCTCTCCCCCCAACGCGTGCACCGTGAGCATGGCCACGCCGAGACGCGCGGCGTTGCGGGCCGCCCGCTCCACCGTGGTCGGGATGTCGTGCAGCTTCAGATCGAGGAACACCGGAGCGATCTTCCGGATGCGCGCGACGGATGCGGGCCCATGCGCCGAGAACAGCTCCAGTCCGACCTTCACCATCCCCGCAGCCGGCCCCACCGCCCGAGCCAGGGACTCGGCGCGCCCGAGGTCCGACACGTCGATGGCCACGACGAGTGGGTTCTCCGGCGGTGGGATCACGACGCCGACGTCCCTCGAGCCGGCTGCTCGCCCGTCAGTCGCATCCGCTCACGCAGGTCCCCCGGCGAGGCCAGGCCCTTGGCCTTCAGGTACCCGGCGATGCCCTGGGCGATCTCGGTGGGGGCCGAGGGGTTCACGATGAGCGCGGTTCCCACCTGGACGGCCCAGGCCCCGGCGAGAAGGAACTCCACCGCATCCTCGGCCGTGGCGATGCCGCCCACGCCCATGACCGGGACCTGCGGCAAGTCCTGGGCCACGCGGAACACCGCCGCGAGGGCGATGGGGCGGATGGCCGGTCCCGAGAGGCCCCCGATGATGGCGCCGAGTCGCGGACGCAGGCGTCGAACGTCCACGGCCATCCCGGGGACCGAGTCGATCAGGGTGAGCCCGTGCGCTCCGGCCCGGATACACCCGCGGGCCGCCGGAACCAGATCGGGAAGCAGTGCCGGGAGCTTGGCGAACACCGGCACCGTGGAGAGCCGGGAGACCGCCCCGACCACCTCGGCCATGCGATCGATGCGCGAGTAGAACGGAAGACCGCGGTTCTCCTCGTCCGCTCCCGAGAGGTACACCTCGAGGCCAACGATGCCCGGCTCCCCTCGCAGGATGCTCGCCGCCCGGATGTATCCCTGGAGGCTGCCGCCGCCCACCGAGGCCATCACGGGGATCCCCGCTCGGGCCAGGCGTGGGAGGTCCTCGGCCACGAACGCGCGCACGCCGGGGTTCTGGAGCCCAACGCCGGTCACGATGCCTGAGGCGGTCTCAGCCACCCGGGGACCCGGCCATCCCCGAGACGGCTCGAACGTGAGGCTCCGCGTCACCAGGCCGCCAAGGCGTCGGAGGTCGGTCAGCCCGGCGAGCTCGCGGCCGGTCCCGGCGCACCCCGATGCCGCCACCACCGGAGAAGCCAACCGGATCCCTGCGAGGTCCACCGACAGGGTCTGCTTCACGCCGGCCACGAGCTCACCACCGGTGAGAAGCCCTCCGGGGGCGTCGGGACGGGGCGCGTCTCCTCGCTCATCCACCGGTCCCAGAACACCCGGGCCGGGTTGAACACGGGCCCCTCGGTGCACGCCCGGAGGTTGTCGTAGCCGGACCCGTCCTTTCGGATGACCGGCACGACGCAGGTGAAGCACAACCCGGTGCCGCAGGCCATCTCCTCCTCCACCGCGACCTGCGCGGGGATGCGCTGGTCGATGCAGAACTCGGCCACCGTGCGGAGCATGCGGCGGGGGCCGGCCGCATAGATCACCTCGGTGCCGGCGGTCTGCGCCGCGCGGGGGACGACGTCCATCACCGAGCCGCGCTCGCCCATGCTGCCGTCGGCGGTGACGATGACGATGGTCTGGGACAGCCGCTTGGCCTCGATCGGCTTGAACACGTGGCTCTCCCCGCTCGCCCCGAGCACCATGTCGACCCGCTTGCCCCGGGCCCGAAGCTCCTGCGCCAGGAAGAAGATCGAGCTCGCACCGTGGCCCTCCGAAACGAGGAGACAGTTGCTCGGCCCGCGTGGGTAGGCGAACGCCTTGCCCAGCGGCCCGATCACGTCGAGGAACTGATGCGCCTTGGCTTCCGCCAGCCAATCGGTCCCCGGACCATGCGGGTCGAACACGAACTCGAGTGTGCCCGCCCATCCGCCGCGCCGCGAGGCCTGGTGGATGGAGAAGTGGCGCCGCAGGATGAACCGGCGGTCATCCGGCACGGCCACCGAGACGAACTGGCCGGGGCGGGCCCGCTCGGCGATCTCCGGCGCGACGAGGGTGATGGATTGGAAAGCGCCGAGCCTGCGGGCGTTCAGGATCTCGGCACGTACCCGCCTCACGTCGTCGCCACCTCGGCGTCCGCCCGGAGGTCGAGCACCCCCTGAACCGGTGATGGGGCCCGGGCGAGCTCGTGGTACTCCTGGAGCGAGCGGGGCTCCGTGGGACCATCCCGAAGGGCCTCGATCCCCCGGATCGCCGCCAGCACTCCGGGGAGGGTGGTCACGCACGGGATCCCCGCCTGCCAGGCCGCGGTCCGGATGTGGTATCCGTCGGTCCGCGGCCCCCGGCCGAACGGCGTGTTGATCACGAGGTCCACCCGACCCTCCTCGATCATGTCGATCACGCTGGGGGTCCCCTCAGACACCTTGTCCACCTTCGTGACGTCGATGCCCGCCCGCCGGAGCACGCCGGCCGTCCCCTTCGTGGCCAGCAAGCGGAACCCCATGTCAGCCAGGCGCTTCGCAGGGAACAGGATGGCCCGCTTGTCCCGGTTCGACACCGACACGAAGACCGTACCGTTCCGGGGCAGGGCCGCGCCGCTCGCCACCAGTGCCTTGGCCAGGGCGGTCCCCGGTTCGCGGTCCACCCCCATGACCTCCCCCGTCGAGCGCATCTCCGGGCCGAGGACGGTGTCCGCCCCGGGGAACCGCCCGAACGGGAGCACGGCGGCCTTCACCGAGGTGTAGGGCAAGCGCCGGTAGTGGGCGCGGTCCGACGGGATCAGGCCTTCCGCGGTGAGCTCCGCGAGCGTCCGGCCCACGAGCACCATGGTGGCCGCCTTCGCCAGGGGCACGCCGGTGACCTTCGAGACGAACGGGACGGTCCGCGACGCCCGGGGATTGGCCTCGAGGACCCAGATCCGCTCGTCCTTCACCGCCAGCTGGAGGTTCATCAGGCCGAGGACCTGGAGACGGCGGGCCAGCACCGCCGTGATCCGCTCGACCTCGTCGAGCTCCTCGTCGGAGAGCGTGGGCGGCGGGATGGCGCAGGAGGAGTCGCCCGAGTGAACGCCGGCCTCCTCGATGTGTTCCATGACGGCGCCGACGAACACGTCGGCGCCGTCAGCCACGGCGTCCACGTCCACCTCGATCGCACCTTCCAGGAACCGATCGATCAGGACGGGGTGATCCGGCGAGGCCTCCGCCGCCGTGCGGACGAACCGCTCCAGCTCGTCCTCGCCGTAGACGATCTCCATGGCCCGGCCGCCGAGCACATACGACGGGCGGACCACGACCGGGTAGCCGATCCGGGCGGCAACCGCACGGGCCTCCCCCAGGTCCCGGGCCTCGCCGTGGGGGGGTGCGGGGATGCCCAGCTCGGCACACAGGGCGGCGAACTTCCCGCGGTCCTCGGCCAGGTCGATGGCCTCCGGCCGCGTCCCCAGCACGGTGAACCCCTCCGCGTCCAGGACGTGCGCGAGCTTCAAGGGCGTCTGCCCGCCGAGCTGGACGATGACCCCGAGGGGCCGCTCCGTGCGGCAGACGGCCAGGACGTCCTCCGCGGACACCGGCTCGAAGTACAGGCGGTCGCTGGTGTCGTAGTCCGTCGAAACGGTCTCCGGGTTGCTGTTCACCATCACCGCCTCGAAGCCCGCGTCGCGCAGCGCGTACGCCGCGTGGACGCAGGCGTAGTCGAACTCGATCCCCTGCCCGATCCGGTTCGGCCCGGCGCCGAGGATCACGACGCGGGGGCGGGAAGCAGGACGGACCTCGTCCTCCTCCTCGTAGGTGGAGTAGTGGTACGGCGTCACCGCGGGGAACTCGCCGGCGCAGGTGTCGACGGTTTTGAACACCGGAGCCACCGCGAGCTCGTCGCGTCGCCGGCGGACGCCGAGCTCCGTCGAGCCGGTCAGGCTGGCGATCCGCGCGTCGCTGAGCCCGACGCGCTTGGCCTCCCGCAGCTCGACATCGGAGATCGAGCCGAGCGCTCGGCCATGCAGCGCAAGGGTCTCCTCGACCACCTGGCCGATCTGATCCACGAACCACGGATCGATGCCCGAAGCCCCGGCGATCTCATCGACCGAGTGACCGGCGGCGAGCGCGGCCTCCACCAGGTGGAGCCGGCGTTCGGCGGGGACGGCGAGGGAGGACAGGACCGGCTCGGCGGACCCGCCGGCCACCGGCCCCAGGTCGTACCCGGACCGCTCGAGCGAACGCCACGCCTTCCCCAGGGCTTCCTTGAACGTGCGGCCGATGGCCATGACCTCACCCACGGACTTCATGGTCGAGGTGAGCGCGGGATCGGTCTCGGGGAACTTCTCGAACGCGAACCGCGGCACCTTCACCACCACGTAGTCGAGCGTGGGCTCGAACGCCGCCGGGGTCTTGCCGGTGATGTCGTTCGCGATCTCGTCGAGCCGGTAGCCCACCGCGAGCAGCGCGGCAACCTTCGCGATGGGGAACCCCGTGGCCTTCGATGCCAGGGCCGAGGACCGGGAGACCCTCGGGTTCATCTCGATCAGTACCCTCCGCCCGTCCTGCGGGTTCACGGCGAACTGGATGTTGGAGCCGCCGGTCTCCACGCCGATGGCTCGGATGCACGCCAGCGCGGCATCGCGCATGTCCTGGTACTCCCGGTCGGTCAGCGTCTGTTGGGGGGCGACGGTGATCGAGTCGCCCGTGTGAACCCCCATGGGGTCGACGTTCTCGATCGAGCAGATGACGACGGCGTTGTCGGCGCCATCGCGCATCACCTCGAGCTCGAACTCCTTCCAGCCGGCGAGCGACTCCTCCACGAGGACCTCGGTCGCGGGGCTGGCGGCCAGGCTCCGCGCGGCGAGCTCGGCGAGCGACGCCGGTTCGGTGGCGAACCCGCTCCCACCGCCGCCGAGCATGAACGACGGGCGGACGATGACCGGGTAGCCGATGGAGGCGGCCACCCGCGTCGCCTCCTCCACGGTTCGGGCGGTCCCGGACCGTGGGACGGGGAGCCCTGCGCCGACCATGCTGCGGTGGAAGCCGCTTCGGTCCTCGGCCCGGTGGATGGCCTCCAGGCTCGCGCCGATGAGCCGGACCCCCAGGCGGTCGAGCTCGCCGGACTCGGCCAGCTCGACCGCCACGTTCAGCCCGGTCTGCCCGCCCATGGTCGGCAGGATCGCGTCCGGGCGCTCCCGCTCGATGACCGCGAGCATCGACTCCGGCGTGAGGGGCTCGAGGTACGTCGCGTCGGCGAACTCCGGGTCCGTCATGATCGTCGCGGGGTTGGGGTTCACCAGCGACACGTGGTAACCCTCGCGACGCAGGACCGTGCACGCCTGGGTCCCCGAGTAGTCGAACTCGCAGGCTTGCCCGATGACGATCGGCCCGGAGCCGATCACCAGGATCCGGTGGACGTCGGTCCGCCTAGGCACGCGACATCAGCTCGCGGAACTCCCCGAAGAGATGGCCCGAGTCGTGCGGCCCGGGGGCGGCTTCGGGGTGGTACTGGACCGAGAGCGCCGGCACGTCCAGGCATCGCAGGCCCTCGAGCGTCCCGTCGTTCAGGTTCCAGTGCGTCAGGGCCACCCGGCCGAACGGCGTCGGAACGATCGCCGGCTCACCCTCTGGTCACCTCGACCCGGCCAGTGACCAGGTCGCGGACGGGTTGATTCGCCCCGCGGTGGCCGAACTTCATCTTGTAGGTCCGTCCATCGAGGGCCAGCCCGAGCAGCTGATGCCCCAGACAGATCCCGAAGACGGGCACCTTGCCCAGCAAGCCCGTAGCTGCTGCGACCCCATACGTTGTGGCGGCCGGATCGCCCGGGCCGTTGGACAGGAACACGCCGTCGAATCCATCGGCCAGGATCCGGGTGGCCGGGGTCCCCGCGGGGAACACGGTCACCTCGCACCCCGCCGCGGCCAGCAACCGAAGGATGTTCCGCTTCAACCCGAAGTCGTACGCCGCGACCCGGGCCGCCGGGACGCGTGCCCGAGCGGACGGTCCCACGAGGCTGCCGGCCTCGTAGGGCTCAGCGACGGTCACGGTCCTGGCCAGGTCGGCCCCCTCCATGCCCGGCGTCCCCCGGGTCCGTCGTACCAGGGACTGGGGATCGAGGTCCTCGGTCGACACCCCGCACCGCATGGAGCCGGCCTCCCGGAGCCGAAGGGTCAGACGGCGCGTGTCGATGCCCTCGATGCCGACCACCCCGGCGTCCGCAAGCTCCTCCCCCAGGGTCCGTTCGCTCCGCCAGCTCGATGTCCGGCGTGAGGCTTCCCGAACGGCGAATCCCGCCACGCGAACCCGGGCGGACTCGGCGTCGTCGCGGTTCGTCCCGTAGTTGCCCTGGTGCGGGGAGGTCATGGCCACGACCTGCCCGGCGTACGAGGGGTCGGTCAGGACCTCCTGGTAGCCCGACATCGCGGTGTTGAACACCGCCTCGCCGAACGCTTCCCCCGTCGCGCCGAACCCTCGCCCCCGGAAGACCGTCCCGTCCTCGAGCGCGAGGAGCGCAGCCGGCCCTACGGGCACGCGCGCCGCTCCCCGCCGAGGGAGGCCGTGCTCACCGCTGTGCCTTCCCATCGGCCACGACCAGCTGCCCTCGATACATCGTGTGGATCACCTTGCCCCGCAACCGTTTCCCCAGGAACGCGCTATTGCGGCTTCTCGAAGCGAACGGGGCTTGCACCAGCCAGTCGGCCGCCGGATCGAACGCCACCAGGTTCGCCGGGCGTCCGGGCTCGATCGGCCCACCGTGCTCGGCGGCGCCGAGGATCGTGGCCGGCGTCGCGGACATGGCCTCGATGGTCCGAGACAGCGAGATGAGGCCCGGCTCCACCAGGTTGGTGAGCACCGCGGCCAGCGCGGTCTCCAGACCGATCGTGCCCGGTGGTGACTGGTCGAACTCCGCCTCCTTCTCCTCCACCGCGTGCGGCGCGTGGTCGGTGGCGATCGCGTCGATCGTGCCGTCCGCGACCGCGGCCCGAAGCGCGTCGCGGTCCTCCACCGTACGGAGCGGCGGGTTGACCTTGAAGTTCGTGTCGTACGTCACGAGGTCCTCGTCGCTGAACGCGAGGTGATGCGGTGTGACCTCGGCCGTGACCCGCAGGCCGGAGGCCTTGGCCAGGCGAACCAGCTCGACCGACCCCGCCGCCGACAGGTGGCAGAGGTGCAGGCGTCCTCCGGTCAGCCGGGCAAGGGCGAGGTCCCGGAACACCGCGACCTCCTCTGCCTCTGCGGGAGCGCCCGCCAGGCCGAGGGTGGAGGAGTGCAGGCCCTCGTGCATCTGGGCGCCCTCGGACAGCGACGCGTCCTCACAGTGCTCGGCGATCACGACGTCGAAGGCCCGCGCGTACCGGAGCGCGTTGCGGAGGACCCGCGCGCTCGGGATGCACCGCCCGTCGTCGCTGAAGACGCGGACGCCGGCCTGGGCCATCTCCCCGACCTCGGCCATCTCCTCGCCGCCCAGGCCCTTCGTGATGGCCCCGACCGGGAACACGTCACACAGGCCGGCCCGGGCGGCGAGCGATCGGACCTCCTCGATCACCGCCGCGTTGTCGGCCACGGGATCCGTGTTGGCCATGGCCGCCACGGCGGTGTACCCGCCGACGGCCGCCGCGCGGGACCCCGTCTCGACCGTCTCCTTGTCCTCGCGCCCCGGCTGGCGAAGGTGCGCGTGCAGGTCGACCAGCCCCGGCGCGAGCACGAGGCCGCGACAGTCGAGGACGGTGGCTCCCCGCCGCTCCGTTCCCCCACCCACCGCGGCCACGGTCCCGCCCTCGATCAGGACGTCGATCGTCCCGTCGCGGCCCGAGGCCGGGTCGACGACGCGCGCCCCTCGGAACAGCGTGTGCTCAGTCACGCTCGCTCACCTCCTCCGTCACGGCGCCGCCGAGCATCAGGTACAGGAGCGACATCCGAACCGCGATCCCGTTCGTGACCTGCTCCTCGATCACGGCCTGTGGCAGGTCGGCCACGTCCGAGTCGATCTCGACGCCGCGGTTCATCGGACCGGGGTGCATGATCAGGCACCCCTCCGGCAGCATGGCCACCCGATCCCGGGTCAGGCCGAACAGCCGCGAGTACTCGCGCACGCTGGGGAAGTACTGCTGGCGTTGCCGCTCCCGCTGGACCCGCAGCATGTAGCAGACGTCGAGCTTGGGCAGGACCCCATCGATGTCGTACGAGACCTGGACCCCCCAGGCCGACGCGTCCGGAGGGATCAACGTGGGCGGGCCGACCAGCGTCACCTCGGCCCCCATCTTGAGCAGGCCGAACGAGAGCGACCGAGCCACCCGCGAGTGCAGCACGTCCCCCACGATCGCGGCCCGCAGGCCCTCGAACCGGCCGAGCTTCTCCCGGATCGTGTACAGGTCGAGCAGGGCTTGCGTGGGATGCTCGTGCGTCCCGTCGCCGGCGTTCAGCACGCTCCCCTTCACCCACTTGGTCAGCGTGTACGGCGAGCCCGACGACGAGTGCCGGATCACGATGGCGTCGGCCCCCATGGCCTGGAGCGTGAGCGCCGTGTCCTTCAGGCTCTCGCCCTTGCTCACCGAGGAGCCGCTCGTCGAGAAGTTGATGACGTCGGCCGAGAGCCGCTTGGCGGCGAGCTCGAACGAGATCCGGGTGCGGGTCGAGTTCTCGTAGAACAGGTTCACGACGGTCCGCCCCCGGAGCGCCGGGACCTTCTTGATGACCCGGGTCCCGACCTCCCGGAACGACTCGGCCGTGTCGAGGACCCGCACCACGTCCTCGGCCGACACGTCGTTGATCGACAGCAGGTGCTTGTTCATCGTTCCACTCCCATCCCCAGCGTGTGGCGCTTCATCCCGTTCGATCGTCCATGTACACGGCGTCTTCGCCGTCCACCTCCTGCAGCGCGACGCGAACCGACTCGTCCTTCCTGGTCGGCACGTTCTTGCCTACGAAGTCGGCCCGGATCGGCAGTTCTCGGTGCCCTCGATCCACCAGGACGGCGAGCGCCACCGAGGTCGGCCTGCCGAAGTCGACCAGCGCGTCCATCGCGGCGCGGATGGTCCGGCCGGTGAACAGGACGTCGTCGACCAGCACGACCGTCTTGCCGGTGATGTCGAAGCCGATCCGGGTCTCGTGGACCTCCGGGGCCTCGGCTCGCATGCCGATGTCGTCCCGGTAGAAGGTGATGTCGAGGACCCCTACGGGGACCTTCGCCCCCTCGATCCGTGTGATCTCCGAAGCAAGTCGGCGGGCCAGGTCGTCGCCGCGGGCGGCGATCCCCACCAGGGCCAGGCCGTCGGCACCCTTGTTCCGCTCCAGGATCTCGTGGGCGATCCTGGTGACCGCCCGCCGGATCTCGCCGTCGTCCAGCAGACGGGCCGGGGCCATCATGAACAAACGCCCGGCCGCGGGCGCGGCAGGGCGCACATCTGGAGCACCATCCTGTGTTCCTCCCTTCCCGGCCTCGCGGGACCGGACTTAAAGGGGAAGCTCGGCCCGTAGGATACAGCGTGGACCGAGCATCGAACGGAGGCAGCGCGTGAATCTGGGCCTCGGCCTCCCCCGCCTGGCTGAGCCGGGCCGCCGGGGGACGCAAAGCGGGCGGGGAGGCCCTACACTATGGGCGTCCGCAAGGAAGGTGAGGATCCATGAGCTTTGGACCTGAGTGGTTCGTCGTCCTCGGGGTCATCGTGCTGCTGTTCGGCGCGAAGAAGCTCCCCGAGCTGGCGCGCTCGCTCGGCCGCTCCACCAGCGAGTTCAAGAAGGGCATCAAGGAAGGTTCGACCGATACGGACGAGGCCGGCGCCTCCCCCAAGGCGGACGCCGCCCCGGAGGCTCGAACCGAGGACCCCTCCCTGTAACCGCCCTTCAGCCGCCCTCTGAGCTGGAGGGCTGCGTCCCCAGCACGGCCGGGTTGGTGGCAGGTCGCATCCTCGTAAACACGGTGGGCGTCCGGCGTGTTCATGGCGAGGTATGAAGAGGGCCGTGCAACTCCAGATCGATCCCCGTACCGCTCCAACCGTTCCGGGCCTCGATTTCGAGGGCTTCTTCGCCGAGCACCGCATCGGGTTGTTCGGCGCGCTGTGGCTGGTGACCCGGGACCGGCACGAGGCAGAGGAGCTCACACAGGACGCCTTCGTCAAGGTGTGGGAGCGGTGGGACCGGGTTCGGGAGCTGGATGACCCGGCGGGATACCTCTACCGGACCGGCATGAACCTGTTCCGCAACCGCCGGCGCCGGGTCGCGCTCGCCCTCCGCCGTGCCGTCCGCCTGGCCCCGCCGCCGGCCGACGAGATGCGAACGATCGACGATCGCGACGCGATCGTCCGGGCCCTCGGACGGCTGACGCCGGCGCAGCGAGCCGCCCTGGTCCTGGTCGATCTGGTCGGCCTCACCTCCCAGGAGGCCGGACGCGCGCTCGGCGTTCGGCCCTCGACCGTCCGCGTGCTCGCCGCGCGGGGACGGACGACCCTTCGCCAAGAGATCGGAGGCTTCGATGGATCCCCGTGACCTTCTGGAACGGGCCCGCACGCGGGCGCCGGCTCCTCGGATGACGCTGATCGATCTGCACCGGCGGCGCGAACGGCGGCAGCGGATCCGCCGGGTCGAGGCCGGTGCGGTCGGTATGGCCCTCGCCGTGGTGGCCGCGGGGACGGCGTTCGTCGGCCTCCGGGAGCATCGGGCGCCCGGCCCGGCGGCGGGAGGGCAGCCCAGCGTTAACCTGCCGCCGGCCAGCACTCCGCTGCCGGTTGCCAAGCCGGGCCAGTACTACTACGCGAAGGTCCACCTGGTGGGAGGGTGTCCGGCAGGGCAGGAGCACTACTGCGGCGGCACCGACGTGGAGCTGGCGGCCACGTTCTGGTGGGCGCCCGACGGATCAGGCCGGATCGAGACGGATCGCGTGCACAACTACGGCATCCACGCCGGTACCTTCGGTCCCACGGAGTTCCCCAACCCGAACGGGATCGATGTCTCGACCTTCCCCACCGAGACCGCGCAGCTGACGCAGTTCCTGCTGGACCGGAGCGCCCCCGACGGTGCCTCGCCGGCCCCGCTCGTCACCCCGCCGCCGGACGGAGCGCCCAGGGACGGGCAGATGTGGCGGGCCATCACGGACCTGCTGGAGGACCCGCACGTGACCCCGACGGTGCGCGCCGCGTTGCTCGACGTTGCGGCCGGCCTCCGGGGAGCGCGGCTCGAGGTGGACGGGGTCGACCCCGTCGGGCGGCAGGCTGACGTCGTGGTCTTCGGCAACTGGGGCGGCGAGCTGATCGAGCGCCTGTACGTCGATCCCGCGTCACACGATCTGCTTGCGATCACATGGACGTCGGAGATCTCGGATCAGCCGTTCCAGTCCTACGTCGTGGAGCGGGCCGGGGTGGCCGGATCTCGGTCTGGGGGGCCGACCGATGCCGAGTCGATCCCCGCGCTGGGCTCCCCGTCCCCCACGTTCCAGCCGGGGCCGGAACACTAACCACCGACCCCACCGGCCGAGACCCGCGGAGCTAGCCCGCGTCGGACGGAGGCGCGTCGAGCGCCTCCGTCCCCTCCCGCACGATCCGCCCGAGGATGCCGTTCACGAACCGGCTGGAGTCCTCCGTCGAGAGCTCCTTCGCCGCCTGCACCGCCTCGTCGATGGCCGCGCCGGCCGGCGTGTCCGGCCGATGGAGGAGCTCGAAGCAGGCGATCCGAAGGATCGTGCGATCGAGGGAGGCCATCCGGTCGACCGTCCACTCCTCCGCGTACCGACCGAGGAGCTCGTCGATCTCCGAGCGGTGCGCCGCAACACCCTCCACGAGCTCACGGGCGAACGGGTCGACCCGCTTGCCGGCCTGCTCCCAGTCCTCCAGGACCCGGTGGGGATCCTCCCCGGTCACGTCGGCCTGGAACAGGATGTCGACGGCCCGGCGCCGGGCCTGCCTGCGCGAGGTCACGGCCCTCACTTCACCCGCTCGATGTAGTTCCCCGTGCGGGTGTCGACCTTGATCCGCTCCCCTTCCTCGACGAACAGCGGCACCTGGACCACGTGCCCCGTCTCCAGCGTGGCCGGCTTCATCACGTTGGTCCGCGTGTCTCCCCGGACCGCGGCCTGGGTCTGGGTCACCTTCAGGGCCGCCGAGGCCGGGAGGTCGACCGCGATGGGGGTGCCCTGGTACTGGGCCACCGTGGCCATGGAGCCCTCGGAGAGGTACCGCGCCATGTCGCCCACGATGCCGGCGGGGACGTTCACCTGCTCGTAGGACTCGGTGTCCATGAACACGAAGCCATCCCCGTCGCGATACAGGAACTGCATCTCCCGGCGATCCACGATGGCCAGGCCGACCTTGACGCCGGCGTTGAACGTCCGCTCCACCACCGCGCCGGTCCTCACGTTCCGGAGCTTGGTTCGGACGAAGGCTCCGCCCTTGCCCGGCTTCACGTGCTGGAACTCGATGACCTGGAACAGGGTGCCGTCGAGATCCAGCGTCATCCCGTTCTTCAGGTCATTGGTGGAAACGCTCACGTCGCTCCTCGCGTGGGTGGTCCCGGATCGTGCTCCGGTCGACCCAGTCTACGGGGCGGACCCTCGCGTCATGTCGGGAAGAGGTCCTTGCGGGCCCGCGGAAACGCCCGGCGGCCGTCCCGCCTCACCTCGACCATGTCCTCGATGCGAACCCCGCCCACTCCGGGGAGGTAGACGCCCGGCTCCACGGTCACCACGGCGCCGGCCGGCAGTGCGTCGTCGCTCCCCCGGCCGAGGCGAGGGCCCTCGTGGATCTCGAGCCCCACGCCGTGGCCGAGCCCGTGGGTGAAGTGCTCGCCCAGGCCGGCCTCCTCGATCACCGAACGGGCGGCGGCGTCGACCTCGGCTCCGGTGGCCCCCACCCGCACGGCCTCGATGCCGGCCTGCTGGGCCGTGCGCACCAGGTCGTGGACGTCGCGGAGCTGCGATGGCGGCTCGCCGAACGCCACGGTCCGGGTCATGTCGGCGTGGTATCCGTCCACCAGGGCTCCGAAGTCCATCTTCACCACGTCGCCCCGGGAAAGCGGCCGGTCGGTCGGTTCGTGGTGCGGCTCGGCCGCGTCCTCTCCGAAGGCCACGATCGGGTCGAACGCCGGACGCTCCGCCCCGGCACGGCGCATCTCGGCCTCGAGCTCGAACGCCAGCTCGCGCTCGGTCATCCCGTCGCGCAGCCTCCCCGCGACGGCATCGAAGGCGTCGTCGGTCGCGCGCTGGGCTCGCTCCAAGGCCGCGAGCTCATCGTCGTCCTTCACCCATCGCTGGCGTTCGACCTCGCCCCCCACCGGGACGAGCTCCATCCCCTTCGCCGAGGCCCGGAGGTCCTCGTAGGAGCGGAACGTGACCCCGTCGGATTCGAACCCAAGCCGCCTCACGCCGAGGCGCCGGGCGGCCTCCACCACCGGCTCGAGGAACCCGTCCAGGCACGTGAGCCGCTCCAGGTCGGGGACCTCATGGCGGGCCTGCTCCGTGTAGCGACCGTCGGTGAAGAACGCCGCGTCGCCCGGCGTGAGGAGCACCTGGCCGTTGGACCCGGTGAATCCGGTCAGGTACCGGACGTTCGGCAGCCGGGTGATCAGCAAGCCCTCCGCCCCGAGCTCGACCAGCCGGGCGGCGAGCCGCGTCCGTCTCAGCCGGTGATCCACGGCAGCGCCTCGAGCGCCAGGTGATAGCCGCCGGCGCCCGCGCCGGAGATGGTGGCCCGGCACGCGGGCGAGATCACCGAATGTCGGCGGAACTCCTCCCGGGCGTAGATGTTGGTCATGTGAACCTCGATGACCGGTGCGCCGCAGGCCTCCACGGCGTCTCGGAGGGCATAGGAGTAGTGCGTGAGCGCGCCGGGGTTCACCACCACGGCGCCGAACCCCTCCCCCGCCGCTGCATTCAACCAGGCCACGAGATCGCCCTCGTGGTCGGACTGCCGCCACTCGGTGTCATGTCCCGCCGATGTCGCGTGCTTGCCCACTTCGTCCATGATCTGGGGAAGGGTCGCCGTCCCGTAGCGATCCGGGTCGCGGCTGCCGAGGGTCCCCAGGTTCGGCCCGAACAGGAACAGAACCTTCATCGCCCGGCTCGCCCGTCCTCGGGTCGGGTCATCCGGCCGCCCCCATCTCCTTCAGCACGGTCACGACGACGTCCTCGGGGACCTCGTCCGCGACGATGGGACGTCCCACGTCCTCCAGGAGCACGAACCGGATGCCGCCCCGGTACTTCTTGTCCATCCGCATCGCGTCGAGGATCCGGTCGCCGGCCGGGAGCCGTCCGTCGGGCTCCAAGCCGAGGGGATTCAGGGTCCGGGCATGCCGGGCCGCTAGCCCCGGACGGGCCGTCCCCACCGCCTCGGCCACGCGCGCGGCGAACGTCATCCCCATGGCCACGGCCTCGCCGTGGGACCGCCCGGAGAACTCGTCGAGGCGCTCCAGCGCGTGGCCCAGCGTGTGCCCGTAGTTCAGGACCAGCCGGGCTCCCACGTCGCGCTCGTCGCTCCCCACGACCGCGGCCTTCGTGCGGACGCACCGGGCCACCACGTCCTCCATGACGAGCGGATCCCGAGCCAGGACCCCGTCGAGCCGGCCGTCGAGGACCTCGAGGAGCGAGGGATCGAGGGCAAGGCCGTACTTGGCCACCTCGGCCAGGCCGGAGCGGAACTCGCGATCCGGCAGCGAGCCGAGCGTGGCCACGTCGGCCAGCACCGCCACCGGCTGGTGGAACGCGCCGACCAGGTTCTTCCCCTCGGGGAGGTTGACCCCGGTCTTGCCTCCGATGGCCGCGTCCACCTGAGCCGTCAGCGTCGTCGGGACCTGGATGAACCGCACCCCACGCATGTACGTGGCGGCCACGAATCCCGCGAGGTCGCCGACCGAGCCGCCACCGAGGGCGATCACGACGTCGTCGCGATGCGCCTCCTGTGTGGCCAGCTGATGGTGAAGCGCCGCCACGGTCTGGAGCGACTTGGCCTCCTCGCCGGCCGGGACGCCGAGGTGCAGCACCCGCAGCCCCAACGGATCGAGACCGCCGGCGAGCGTGTCAAGGTAGGCCCCCGCCACCATGGGATCGGCCACCACGAATGCCTTCTCCGCCCCCCCCAGCTCGGGCAGGCGGGTCGCGGCCTCCTCCAGGACGCTCGTCCTGGCCTCGGCCACCTCGTGGGGCGGCCCGCTCGCCTCCACGACGTGGGCCGCGAACTCCCGGTACAGCGGCTCCCGCTCCCGGAACAGCCGCTCCAGGTCGGACTCCGCGTGGATCAGCGGCCGGTCGGCCGACGGCGACACCCGTTCCTTCAGGACCTCCAGGGGCACGGACAGGAACACCACCTCGCCCGTCGCCCGGAGCGTCACCCGGTTGGCCGGCTCGAGGACGACGCCCCCTCCGCACGAGACCACGGAGGGGTCGTGCGCGGCGATCTCCGTGAGGGCGGCAGCCTCGAGCTCGCGGAAACGGGGCTCGCCCTGCTCCGCGAAGATGTCCCGGACCGACGTGCCCGTTGCCCGCTCGATCTCGCCGTCGAGCTCCACGAACGCGATGCCGAGGCGGCCGGCCAACTCGGGGCCGACGGTCGACTTGCCGGATCCCGGCATGCCCACGAGGTAGACGATCATGGCAGGGTCGAGACGTAGCCCTCGAGATTGCGCCGGGTCTCGGGGAGGGAATCCCCCCCGAACTTCTCCAGGACGGCCTGCGCCAGGACGAATGCCGCCGCAGCTTCCCCGACAACCCCTCCCGCAGGCACCGCACACACGTCGGTGCGCTGCTTGATGGCGACGTCGGGCTTGCCCGTCGCGAGGTCCACGGTGGAGAGCGGCTGGGGCACGGTGGAGAACGGCTTCATGGCCGCGCGGACCCTGATGGGCTGGCCGGTGCTCATGCCGCCCTCGATCCCCCCGGCCCGCATGGAGCCGCGGGACAGGCCGGCGCCACCCGCCACGAAGCCGTCGCCGACCTCGACGCCCTTCACCGACTGGATGCTCATGAGCGCGAGGGCCAATCGAGCGTCGAGCTTTCGGTCGGACTGCACGTGAGATCCCAGGCCGGCCGGACAGCCGTAGGCGATGACCTCGAAGACCCCGCCGAGGGTGTCCTTGGCCTTTCGGACCCGGTCGATCTCCTCCACCATCGTGGCCGAGGCATCCTGGTCGTAGCACCGGACGGGCGAGGCATCCACTTGCTCGAGGTCCTCCGGCCCGGGCACGGGAGCACCATCGGCCACCGCGACCGTCCCGATCCGGACGACGTGGGACAGCACGCGGATGCCCAGCTCGGCCAGGAACGCCTTGCACGGGCACCCCGCCGCGACCCGGGCCGCCGTCTCCCTCGCGCTCGCGCGCTCGAGGACGTTCCGCACGTCGTCGAACCCGTACTTCATGACGCCGGCGAGATCGGCGTGGCCTGGGCGAGGACGGGTGAGCTTGTCCCCCGGGTCGGTCTCGCCCTCGACCGCCATCAGGTCCCGGTACTTCTCCTCCCACTCCGCGTTCTCGATCGTGATGGCGATGGGGCTGCCGAGCGTGCGCCCGTGCCGGACGCCGGACAGGATCTCGAACCGGTCCCCTTCGAGCTTCTGCCGGCCGCTTCGGCCGTGGCCGTGGCGACGCCGGGCCAGCTCGCCGGCAACCTCCTTGGGTGCCACGGGAACGCCGGCGGGCAATCCCTCGAGGACGGCCACCAGGGCCTTGCCGTGTGATTCACCGGCCGTGAGCAGCCGCAACATGGACCTCATGATAGGTGAGTGCGGAGGGCGGTCCCGGTTTCCCGGGACCGCCCTCGAACCGGCGACCGCTCCCCCCGTGCGCGGACCGCCGGAGCTCTATTTCTGCGGGCTCGTGCAGAGCGTGAACCCCTCGTCGCCGAAGACGAAGCGCGCGCAGCTCCCGCTGATCGAGACGAGCCTGAAGTTCCCGTCGAAGGTCTCACCCTCCGAGACCGTGAACACGGTGCCGTCCACCTCCACCTGGGCCTTGGTGCCACCCTGGAAGATGTCGAGGAGCACGACCGTGTGGCCGCCCACCGTGGTGCTCTGCCCGCCTCCCGGTGTGGTCGGGGTGGGGCTCGGCGTCCCGGTCCCGGTGGGAGGCGGGGTGGTCCCCGTCCCCGTGGGAGGGGGGCCGACGCTGCCGCTCGGTGGCGGAGCTCCCGTCTGCAAGGCCGGTGGGATGGAGAACGGGTCTCGGGACCCGGCCAGGACCACCGGCGGCAGCGTCTCGCGGGGCGTCGGGGTGGGGCTGACGGTCGGAGTCGGCGTCGGGCCGCCGGTCGAGACCGCCGGTGGCGCCGCCTCCTCCCCCCCACCTCCTCGCAGCACGTTCAGGTAGAGGAAGGCAAGCAGCGCGACACCCGCCACCGCGCCGAACAGGATCAGCGCGCGCCGGTCACGGAGGGAGAGAGCCATGCGTCTACGCTCCTCCCGCCTCGGTCGGCCCGGGCGCCGAGCCCGGGCCGGCGCTCGTATCGGTCGTGTAGAACTCCACGCCGAGCTGCATGCTGAGGGAGTTCACGAACGAGCCCGGCGGCGCGGCCCCCCCAGGGGTGATCGAGACGCTGGTCACCCTCGCCGCCCGGGGAAGCGTCTCCAGCCGGAACAGGAACTGGTCCAGGGCGAAGTAGCCGCCGGTCACGGAGATCGAGGTCTGGATGCTCGAGAAGGACCCCGTGGGATCGAGCTGCGGGTTCCCCGGCGCCACGGTGAAGAAGTCCACGGCCGAGCCGTCGGCCGCGGCGGTCAGCAGCCGGATGAGCGCGGGGAGGTCGGCCGTCGGTGGCACCTCGTTGCTGAGCTTCGCGATCTGGGCCTTGACCTGCGGGGCGTTCGCCTGCGCCTCCTTCAGGCTGGCGAGCTGCGCGCGAAGGGCCGTCTCGTGGGCCTCCGCCGTCGCGAGCTCGTCCCTGGCCTTCGTCACCTCGTTCATCTTGGGGAGCACCAGGAAGAAAACGGCCAGGACCGCGACCACGGCGACGATGGCACCGGCGATGATCGGTCCCCGGCGGCTCACGGGAGGCCCTTCCCT
>VAYX01000043.1 GCA_005885325.1 Actinomycetota bacterium | reverse complement strand
CAGAACATGGCCGACCGCCTTGCCGCTCTGGGTGGTTCGATCGAGGTGCGGTCTCGACCGGGAGAAGGCACGACCGTCACGGGCCGGCTTCCGGTCCGGGCCGACGAGGGCCGTATGGTTTGATGCCCAAAGCGGGCTGACTGAACACGTCGGGGAAGGAAGGAGCATGCCGTGGCACAGCTCTACACATCCGGCAACTGGATCGCGAAACAGGGGAGGGAGATGGACTTCATCGCGGCATGGCGAGACTTCGCGGAGTGGACTCATCGAGAGGTGGGGATCCAGAACGCGAAGCTCCTTCGAGACTCGGGCGATCCACGGCGGTTCCTGAGCTTCGGGCCCTGGGACAGCCTCGAGAACATCGAGCGGTGGAGGTCGCTCCCCGGGTTCCAAGAACGCATCGGGAAGATGCGCGAGCTGCTGGAGGATTTCGAAGGGCGGACGCTGGAGGTCGTCGCCGAGGTTGGGGGAAGCTAACCGACGACGGCGAACGCGAGCAGGTAGCCTGCGCGCGCGAACACGATGAGCCCCTCCGACGACTCCCGCCCTCCCGCCGCCGACGGGTCATCGCTCGGTGCCTTCCTCGGTACCGGTGAGGGCGCGCGCGATCACCTGACCCTGTTGTCCGGGACGGCGCAGAACATCGTGGGGCTCGTGGTCTTCGTGGTGGGGACGTTCACCGCGAACGTCCTGGTATCGCGGGCCTTCGGCGGTGGGACGTCGGGCGCGACGGCCCTCGGCGTCGTCACCCTCGGCACCCAGTTCGCGTTCATCGCCGCGGCCGGAACGCGTTTCGGGATGGACATGGCCTCCGTGCGCAGGGTGGCCATCGAGGTCGGGGCGGGGCACGGGGGACGATCGCGCGGCATCGTCGTCCGAGCGATGGCCATCGCCGGGTGCGTCAGCGCGGTCGTCGCGGTCCTCTCGTTCGCGCTGGCGAAGCCGCTGGCCGATCGGCTGTCCGACGTGGGCGGAGCGGTCGACGCCATGCGCGCGGCGGCGGTGGCCGTGACCTTCGTCGCCGTCACGTACGTGTACCTGGGCGCGAGCCGGGGCCTGAAGATCATGCGCCACACGCTGTACGTGCAGTGGGTGGGCCAGCCGCTCGTGTGGATCGCGCTGATGCTGTTGGGATGGCAGGTGTCGAAGACCCTCGGCATGACCGTGCTTGCCTACGGGGGGTCGTGGATCCTGTCGGCGGCCCTGGCCTGGGTGCTGTGGGAGCGCGAGGCGCGCCGGTTCGCGCCCGAGCCCGTCGACACGCACGAGGTCCGGGAGCTGGTCCGGTACGGCGCGCCTCGCGCCCCGGCCGCGCTCCTGTCGCAGGCGCTGTTCTGGGTGGACTACTTCGTCGCATCGGCATACGTGTCGCGGGGGGATATCACCTCGGCGGAGCTCGGCGTGTACTCGGCCTGCGTTCGGGTGGCTCTCGCGCTGGTCCTGTTCCTCACCGCTGTGAGCTACGTGTTCAGCCCGTTCGTGGCGGACCTGCACGCCCGAGGCGAGCTCGAACGCCTGGACCGGCTGTTCAAGGCCATCACCCGATGGACGGTGGCCGGCACCATCCCCTTGCTCCTGCTGATGCTGATCGTGCCGGGACCCATCCTGCAGATCTTCGGGGGGAAGGAGTTCACGCAAGGGGTCACGGCGCTCCGCATCCTGCTGGTCGGCCAGGCGGTGAACGTCAGTGTGGGGGCGGCCGGGTTCGTGCTGATCATGGCCGGTCGGACCGGATGGGATCTAGTCGTGTACGCGCTGTCCTTCCTACTCGACCTGGTGTTATCGGTGGTGCTGGTCTCGGCGTTCGGGATCGAGGGCGCCGCCGCGTCCCAGGCCATCACGATCATCTGCTCGAACGCGCTACGCCTGTACCTGGTGTACCGGTTCGTCCGGATCCATCCGTACGACCGGCACTACGCGCGGCTCCTCGTGCCGGCCGCCATCACGGCGGCCGTGATGCTGGGGGTCCATGCTGTGCTGGGTGGGTCGGCGTGGCCGGTGGACCTGCTGGGGACGGCGGCCATCGGTGGCGTCGCGTACCTCGTGGCACTGGTGGTCCTGGGGTTGACGCCCACCGAGCGCGCGACGGTGCGCCGGGTGCTCCGTCGCGAGTCGGTGGCGTGACCTTCGAGGTTCGGCCGGTCCGCGACGAGGACCGGGACTGGATCCGCGACCTGATCGAGGAGCGATGGGCCGACGAATTCGTGGTCGGTCACGGGGTCGTGTCCCGCCCGGCCGAGCTGGACGGGTTCGTGGCCATGGAGGGGGTCGACGTCGTAGGCCTGGCCACCTATCGCATCGAGGGCGCCGCCTGCGAGATCGTGACCATCGACGCGCTGGTCGAGGGACGCGGCGTGGGGAGTACGCTGGTCGAGGCGGTGCACGAACGGGCGCACCGGGCGGGCTGTGCTCGGCTGTGGCTTGTCACCACCAACGACAACGAGCGGGCGCAGGCCTTCTACGACAAGCTCGGGTTCCGGGTCGTCGCCGTGCGGGAGGGTGCGGTGGACGAGGCACGGAAGCTCAAGCCGTCGATCCCGCTGATCGGTGCCGGTGGGATCCCGATCACCGACGAGCTCGAGCTCGAGCGGCGCCTGTAGACCTCAGGGGACCGTGAACTCCGTCATGAGGTGGTGCTCGAAGTCCTGGAGCATGTAGGTCCTGCCGGACTCCAGCGTGAGCGTCTCGAACACCGACGTCCCCAGCTGGATGGATTGGATGCCGCCGGGGAACACGACCGGTGCCGGCCCCACCTGACCGGTGCGGATCCACCGTTCGACGTCCCCGAATCCCTTCCCCGGCTGGAACGAGAACAGCTGGAACTCGTGCTCCTTCTTCCCGGCGTTCTTGAGCTCGACGGTCGTGGTCCCGGCGCTGAGGGCGGGCACCTGGAAGGCCTCGTCGGTCGCCGTGATCGTCGCATCCGGACTCGGCGGTGAGGCGTTGGAGGTTCCCGAGAGGGTGAAGCCGGCGATCATCCCGAGCTTGTAGTGCGACACTCCGTCCGCGTTCGGGATGAAGCAGAAGAAGGCGTAGGTCCCGGGCTCGGTCAGCTCCCGAGTGATGCCGACCTCCTGACCGGGGCTCAGAGCGCTGACGCCGGCGAGGTCGTGGGCCCACGGGAAGTTGCTGGGGTCCTTCCCACTGTCGAGCGCGGCCTTGAGGTCGTCGAGGGTCTTACCGGCGTCGATCCGCCCGAAGGCGAACTCGTGGACCACAGAGCCCACGTTCTCGAGTTGCAAGGTGACGACGCCCCCGGTCGCTCGTTGGGGAAGGGCGTAGGAGTACTCGGTCGCCTTCACCGTCACCACGTTCGCCGGCGCGATCGTTCCCTGAGGTGCCGGACTCCCTTTCGAGCACCCGGCGATCAGGCTTGCGACCAGAAACGATGTCGCGACCGATCTGCCTGCCATCGTGTGCCCCTCCGCCCGTGCCTCGAGGCTTCGAGCCTACGCGATGGCGTCGAGGGCGGCCCGAACGGCCTCCTGCGGGGTCTCGGTCCTGACGATGGTGTGGACGGGGGATCCGCCCTTGGCGAGCTCCCAGGTGTGCAGGCCGATGACCGGCTTGCCGAGCTTGAGCGCGAATGCGATCTCCGACAGCGTCCCGAACTCCCCTCCGACGGCGATGACGGCGTCGGCGGCCCGAACGACGAGCGCGTTGCGAGCCTCGCCGAGCCCGGTCGGGATCGATGCCGTGAGGTGAGGGCTCGCCGCGTCGCGCCGTTCCCCGGGAAGGATGCCGATCGAGAGGCCGCCAGCGGCCTCGCAGCCGCGGGCGGCCGCCTCCATCACGCCGCCGAGGCCGCCGCAGACGAGGACCCCGCCGGCCTCGGCGATCAGCCGCCCGACCTCCTCGGCCCACGCCTCCTCCTGCTCGGTGGCCTCTCCCGACCCGCACACCGCGACGTGGGGCGCCGTCATCCTCGCCGCCTCAGCCCCAGGACCGGCCGAGCATCGCGGCAAGGAGGGCGATGGCCCCCGGCTTGTCGAGCGGCTCGTTGCCGTTGCCGCACTTCGGCGATTGCACGCAGGACGGGCACCCGTGGGAACAGGGGCACTGGCGGACCGTCTCCAGCGTGGCCTCTAGGAGCCTTGCGGCGGAACGGAACCCGCGTTCGGCGATCCCCGCGCCGCCCGGGTACCCGTCGTAGATGAAGATCGCACAGGAGCCGGTGTCGGGATGGAACGCGGTCGACACGCCGCCGACGTCCCACCGGTCGCATGTCGCGACGAGCGGCAGCAGCCCGATGGCGGCGTGCTCGGCGGCATGGGCCGCCCCCGGGAGGTCGGCGGGCTTGATGGCCGCTCGCTCGATCACCGACGGTGGGATGGCCCACCACACGGCCCGCGTCTCGAGCGTCTGCGGCGGCAGCGCCAGCGGAACGGTATCGATGGTCTCGCCCGTCGCCACGAGCTTTCGGACGAACCCGACCACCTGGTTCGTGACCCGTACCGAACCGTAGAAGCTCGGAACCCCGCCGCCGGTCGGCGCCTCCTCCATGGCCTCGACGACGTCGATGTCCGTGGTGTCGCGGGATTGCGTGTAGTAGTCGGGATCCGACCTGGCGACCAGCGCGACGCCGGTCGCCAGGTCGAGCTCGGTCACCTCGAACTGCTCACCCTGGTGGAGGTACACGGCGCCGGGATGCACGTGATAGTAGGCCCTCGACTCGTCCACGGTGCCGAGCAGCTCGCCGGTCTCCTCGATCACGATCGAGAACAGGTGCCCCGAGGCGCTTCGGATATCCACGCGCCGATGGGGCGAGCCCGTGCCCCGGTGATGGATGAGCCCGCGACGGCGCACGAGCACGCCCGCCTCCTCCAGCCGTTCCACGGCGTGCGGCGCGTCGGGCCCGAAGAACAAGAGCTCGTCCTCCGCGAGCGGGTATTCGCGAGCCGCGCAGGCGAGGTGGGGTTCCAGGATGAACGGGTTGGAGGGATCGACCACCGCCGCTTCGGCTGGCTTGTCGAACACGTCCGCTGGGTGCGTGACCAGGTACTGGTCCAGGGGATCGTCCTGGGCCACCAGGATGGCCAGCGAGCCGTCCTCGCGCCGGCCGGCCCGGCCGGCCTGCTGCCACATCGAGGCCCGGGTCCCCGGATAGCCAACCAGGATCGCCGCGTCGAGCGACCCGATGTCGATCCCGAGCTCGAGCGCGCTGGTGGAGGCCACCGCCACCAGCTCGTCGTCCGCGAGCTTGCGCTCGAGCTCCCGGCGCTCGGACGCCAGGTACCCGGCCCGGTAGGACTTGATCCTGCCCTTCAGCTCGCCGGGAACCTCGCGACGGGCGAATTCGGCGAGGAGCTCGGCCGCGCGGCGGGAGCGGGTGAACCCGATCGACTTCACGCCCTGCTCGGCCAGGCGGGCCATCAGCATGGACGCGTCGGTGAGGGCGCTTCGGCGCGCGCCGGACTCCTCGTCGAGCACCGGGGGGTTCCACAGGGCGAAGAGCTTCTCGCCCGAGGGCGACGCGTCCTCGGTGACGGCCTGGAACGGCAGCCCCACCAGCCGCTCGGCCAGCTCGTCGGGATTGCCCACCGTCGCCGACGCAAGCACGAACCGTGGATCGCCACCGTAGTGGGCGACCAGTCGACGGAGCCGTCGGAGCACCATGGCCACGTGGGAGCCGAATACGCCGCGGGCGACGTGCGCCTCGTCCACCACCACCATCGACAGGCGGAGGAAGAAGTCCGCCCACCTCGCGTGGTCCGGCAGGATGCTCGCGTGCAGCATGTCCGGGTTCGACATCAGGACGTTCGCGTTCCTTCGGATCAGGGGCCGTTCGGACCGGGGGGTGTCGCCGTCGTAGACCGAGGCCTTGAGCTGCGGCAGCTTGAGGGCGCGGACCTGGCGGAGCTGGTCGCGGGCCAGCGCCTTCGTGGGGAACAGGTACAGGGCCGTGCGCTTGGGATCGGACAGGACCTCCGCGGCGAAGGCCAGGTTGTACACGAGGGTCTTGCCGCTCGCGGTCCCGGTGGCCATGACGACGTTCCGGCCGGTTCGCACGGCATCGAGGGCGATGCGCTGGTGCGGGTACAAGCCCTCGATCCCCAGCATCTCGAGGCGACCGAGGACCACCTCGGGAAGGTCGTCGGGGAACGGCTGGAGGGCGATGGGGCGTGCCGGCAGCTCGCGCACGTGCGCCAGCGACTCGTCGCCGGCGACGGAGGCCAGGAACGCGCGGGGGTCCACGGAGTGGATGGTAGCGGGGGCGACCGTCTTCATGACCTCATCAATCCATTGGGTTGTGCGGAACGTAATGCCCTCCGTAAGGTCACCTCGAGGAGGTGCCGATGTTCGCGCTCGACGAAAGGAGAGCAAGATGCGGCGATCCAGGCTCATCGCGGCCGGCGTTCCGCTGATCCTCGTCCTGGCCCTGGGTGTCTCGGCCATGGCCAGCGGCACGAACGGAAGCTTCTCGTTCGGGGCCAAGCTGAGGGGCTACGAGGAGACTCCCCTCACGATCAATTCGAACGGGACGGGACAGTTCAGCGCCACGCCCACCTCGACGGGGTTCAACTACACGCTGACCTACTCCGGCTTGAGCAGCAATGCGCTGTTCGCCCACATCCACTTCGGCCAGCGAGCCACGTCCGGCGGGGTGGCGATCTTCCTGTGCGGCGGGGGCGGGAAGCCGACCTGCCCGGTCGCCGGGGGGACGGTGACCGGGACGATCAGCGCTTCGGATGTCCAGGCCATCGCGGCCCAGGGCCTGGCGGCCGGCGATCTGGCCAGCATGGTCAAAGCCATCAAGGCGGGTTTCGCCTACGTGAACGTTCACACCACGAACTTCCCGACCGGCGAGATCCGAGGGCAGATCAGGGTGGAGCAGGACGAGGACTAGGACCCTTCGCCCGCTCGGCCCGGCTCGGCGAGGTCGCGATAGGGCGTCCTGAAACCGTCCCGGGCGAGCGGGGCGATATGCCCCCGGTCTCTCACGAACACGAGCGCGCCCAGGACGAGGTACGCGAACCCCAGGCCGACCAGCTCGAGCCCTCCGAACGACTCCGGGACGAGCGCGCCGATCACGAATTGCGCCCAGAACAGCGCGAAGAGCACTAGCGCCTCCGTGGTGCTGATCGACAGCGTCACCAGCAGGGACAGGGCGAAGAACGACTGGGCCGCCGTGAGGAACAGCTCCTCCCGCTGGTGGGGGTCGATGGGCAACCCGTGCAGCCCGCCGAGGCCGAGGGCGAAGACGATCGGAAGCGTCCCCACGAGCAGCGTCCACTGGTTCACCTTCGAGGAGACGAGGGTCCCCAGTGCCGCGTTCGTGTTCAGCCGCCAGGCGTACAGCCCGGCCACCAGCAGCTCGGGCGCCTCCGAGGCAAGGGGGGCCACCCACTGCACGAGGAGGAACTCGCTGATGCCGAGCTCCTGCCCCGTGGAGACGAGCGAGTCGGCGAAGCGCTCCGCGCAGAGCAGGATGACGCCGGCCGAGAAGAGGAACAACCCGACGACCCACGTCCGCCGGGCCGAAGGGGAGAAGGTCCCGAGGTAGCGGGCCGGACCGACGAGGTGCGGTTCCTCGGCCGGCGCCCGGGAAACCCGCACCGTGTACGCGGCGAAGATGGCCACCAGTACGGCGGCGTCCACCAACGTGATCGAGTGTTTGAGCGGCAGGGACAGGCAGTACACGGTGGCCAGGCCGAGGAACGCGACCTCCACGGAGTGGGACCGCTCCAACCGGATCTCCCGGATCGGTCGGCGTCCCACGCGGGCCCGGTACCACGCGATGAGCACGACCATCGACCACCCGATCCCGATCAGCAGCCGGTTCGCGCCGGTCATGTTGGCCAATGCCAGGGAGCACGCCGTCTCGCCCGGCGCGCCCGGCGGGTGACATGCGGGACCGAACGCCTGCACCGCGTTGCCGCCCTTGAGCGCGAACACCATGTCCACCGCGTATTCGGGCAGGACCGCGATGAACGCGAGCACCGCGATGGCCAGCCCCGCGGAGACGTCGAGCTGGGCGACCTCCGCGGCCCACGAGAGCAGGAAGGCCGCGCCCACGATGGCCAGCCCGAACAACAGGGCGGCCAGGGCCTCGGGGACGTGGGCCCCCGACGCCCGGAGCACGAGGCCGGGCACGGTTGCGGCGAAGGCCAGGCCGAACGAGAACGACTGGCGGACGGGGTGGAGCCCTTCGAGCTCCTCCTTCCGCGTGGTGGTCACGGAACCTCCCCAGCCCGACACCAGTCGAGGCCCGAGGTCTCGTCCCCGCCGCCGCGGAGGACCCACCGGGCCGCGACGCGCGGCCGTGATGTGGGCGAGCCCGCTTCCGGACTACTCCCCCCCGAGCGAGCGGCAGCCTAGCAAACGGCGACCTCAACCCGGATGCGAGAATGCCGCGCCATGGAATGGTTCGAGCTCGTCCTGTCGCTGTTCGTGATCCTCGGCGGCGCGGAGCTGTTCACGAACGGAATCGAGTGGGTGGGCGAGGGCTTCGGCCTCTCGCAGGGCGCGGTCGGCAGCGTGTTGGCGGCGGTGGGCACGGCCCTGCCCGAGACCATCCTGCCGCTCATCGCCATCCTGTCGGGGCACGTGGCCGGCGAGGAGATCGGGATCGGGGCGATCCTGGGGGCCCCGTTCATGTTGACGACGCTGGCGATGTTCGTCATCGCCGTCGCCGTGTTCGCCTACGCCCGCTCGAACGGACGGAGCCTGGACCTCGACGGCGATCGGATGGTCCTGCGGCAGGACCTCGGGTACTTCCTGGTGATGTACGCGCTGGCGATGGGAGCGGGACTGCTGCACATGCGGGCCGTGAACTGGTTGCTGGCCGTGGTGCTCGTGGTCGGCTACGGCTTCTACGTCCGTCGGCATTTCCGGGCTCCCGTCGTCGAGCGCTTGGCCCGGGAGGCGGAGGAGGAGGTCAAGCCCCTCTACGCGTCGGCCATGTTCCGGCGCCCTCGCCACGAGCTTCCGGGAACGGCGGAGGGATCGACGAACTGGCCGACGTTCCTCCAGGTCGCGGTGGCGCTCGTCCTGATCGTGGGAGGGGCCCGGCTCTTCGTCGACGCCGTGAACACCATCGCGGACCGGTTTCGGCTGTCGCACCTGGTCTTCGCCCTGCTCGTGGCCCCCGTCGCCACCGAGCTCCCGGAGAAGTTCAACAGCGTGATCTGGGTCCGGCGCCGTCGGGACACCCTGGCCCTGGGGAACATGACGGGGGCCATGGTGTTCCAGTCGTCGTTCCCGGTCACCGTTGGCCTCCTGCTCACGCCGTGGCACCTGGCCCACGAGGCGTTGGTGGCCGGAGCCATCGCCCTCGCGGCGGGAGCGCTCCTGTACCTCACGATCCGCCTCCGCGGGCGGTTCTCGGCGCCGCTATTGCTCGTGCAAGGTGGGTTCTACGCGGCCTACGTCGTGTACGTGCTGACCAGGCCCGGAACGTGACCCGCCGGCTGGATCTGGCTAGTGAAGGAGGTTCGCGTTCGGGCTCGGCGGGATGTTCCGCTTGGACACGAGCCCGTCCTTCCTCATGTCGTTGAAGATCGTCTGGGCCTGACTCGACAGGTTCACGATCGAGATCCCGCCGGCCATCCCTGTGGTCCCCGGGGCAACCACGTTCTCCACGTGCTTGGGGTTGACCAGTGAGCAGGTGAATGCGAGGGCCAGGACGTCGTTCAGTGGGGCCTCCGTCTGCATGTTGCGAAAGCCTCCCGCGACCCAGGTGAGCAGGCGGCTGGGGTCCTTGGCGAACTCCTTGCGGAATTGCGCGAGGGCCGCGATGAGCAGCCTCCCCGCGTCCTCGGACCGGCCGAAGTCGCCGGCCGGCAGGCTGTGCCGGTCCCGGGCGAACGCGAGGGCCTCGCCTCCCCGCAGCTTCTGGACGCCCGGCTCGAAGTTCGAGCCCGACGCCGAGTCCTGCATGGCGAAGGGGACGTCGACGGTCAAGCCGCCGATCGAGTTGATCATGGCCTGGAAGCCCCAGAACGTGGTGAGCGCCCA
>VAYX01000042.1 GCA_005885325.1 Actinomycetota bacterium | reverse complement strand
ACGAGGTCGTGGGCGGCGGCCGGCTTCCCATCATCAACCTGTCGGGCGGGACCGAGATCGGGGCGTGCTTCCTTTCGCCACTCCCCATCAACGAACTCAAGCCGTGCACGCTCCGGGGTCCGGCCCTGGGGATGGACGTCGACGTGTTCGGGCCGGAAGGCGAACCGGTTCCCCGAGGTGAGGTGGGCGAGCTCGTGTGCAAGCAGCCATGGCCGGCGATGACCCGGGGGGTGTGGGGCGATCCCGATCGCTACCTCGACGCCTACTGGCGGCGGTGGCCCGGCGTGTGGTGGCACGGCGACTGGGCGAGCGTTGATCAGGATGGGTTCTGGTTCCTCCACGGGCGGTCCGACGACACGATCAGTGTCGCCGGCAAGCGCCTGGGCCCTGCGGAGGTGGAGAGCATCCTGACGCTTCACCCGGCGGTGGCCGAGTCGGCCGCGGTCGGCATCCCCGACGAGGTCAAGGGCGAGGCCATCTGGTGCTTCGTGGTGACCAAGCCCGGCGCCGGCGCCAGTGACGGGCTGGCCGAGGAGCTCTCCACGCTGGTCGCGGAGCACCTGGGCAAGGCGTTCAAGCCGTCACGGATCGTGTTCGTCCCGGAGCTGCCGAAGACGCGTTCGGCGAAGATCGTCCGAAGAGCCATCCGGGCGGCCGTTGCCGGCGAGGACCCCGGCGACCTGTCGAGCCTGGAGAATCCGTCGGCCCTGGACGCCATCGGAGAGGCGGTCGGCTAGCCCGGCCCGGACCGACGCCAAATAGGCTTATACCGACGATGGCGAGTCTTGCCTCATGGCCTTTCGACTGCGCATCCCGGGTGTTGATCCGCCCACGCCGCCAGGACGAATCCATCGAAGGCCATGCGGAGCGCGCTGCTGTTCGAGGAACGGTCCGCCGAGCCGGACCGGGGAGACGCCGTGGCCGGCCTTGACGTGACGGAAGCGCGGGACCGCGACCTAGTCCGGGCCATCGGCCGGGGCAACGAGGAAGCCTTCCGCGGCCTGTTCCGCCGGTATGCGCCGAGCGCCATGGCCGTGGCCCGGCGGGTGGTGGGCCAGCCCTACCTGGCCGAGGAGGCAGTCCAGGAGGGGTTCCTGGCCCTGTGGCGCAACCCGCACGCCTACGAGGAGATGCGGGGCTCGGTCAAGGCCTGGCTCATGGCCACGGTCCACAACCGCGCCGTCGACCTCGTTCGCCGGGAGGAGACCCAACGCCGGCGGGCGGAGAACACTGGGCCACACGAGGGCCTCGTGGTCCTGGATGATCCCGCAGAGAGCGTCGTGGACGAGATGGGACTACCTGAGGAACGAAAGGTGGTTCGTGCCGCCCTCGAGGCCCTTCCGCCCGAACAGCGGGCGGTCATCGAGCTCATGTACTTCTCCGGCCTCTCGCAGACGACGATCGCCGAGAAGCTGTCGCTTCCGCTCGGCACGGTGAAGTCCCGGACGTTGCTCGGGATGCGCAAGCTCCGGTCGACCCTGTCGGGGATGGAACGATGACGATGCGCGACCACTCGGCCATCGAGGAGCTCCTCAGCGCCGAGGTCCTCGGCGGGTTGGACGACCGAGACAGAGAGGCGCTCTACCGGGAGATGGGCGAGCACGGTCCGGATTGCGCGGAGTGCCGGCAGCTGCGGGATGAGTACGGAGAAGTCGCGGGTCGGATGGCGTTCGCCATGGACCCCGCCCCGATCCGACCGGAGCTGGAGGAGGAGACGGTGGAGCTGGCCCGGATGCGGGGCGAGGCCGTGCCCTACCGCCGGGTCCGGGGCGGCCGGGCCGGACTGTGGCTGGTCCGAAGGCGCCACCGCCGGCCGCACATCCTGCGTCCGCTCGTGGCCGCCGCCGCGGCCGTCCTCCTGTTCTTCGGAGGATGGGCGGCTCGGGACCTCATCGAGGGGGGCGGTCCACCCTTCGACGTCACGACCGCGAGGGTGGTGACGTTCCAGGGAGAAGCGGGGGACCTCGCGGTGGCCTACCGGCCCGGCCAGACTGGGGCGTACGTGTTCGGTTCCAACCTTCAGGCGCCGCCCTCGAACCGGGTCTACGAGGTGTGGATGTTCCAGGAGGGGACGCCGGTCCGCGGCGCGTGCTTCCGGCCGAAGCCCGGCGGGACCTCGCTCACGTACCTCGATGCGAACCTCGAGACCGCACAGCAGATGGCGGTCACGGTCGAGTCACCGAGCTGTCCGTCCGCGCCGACGACGCAACCGATCCTCACGGCCGACCTGACCTGATCCTGTCCGTTCGCCGACCGGCGTCAGGAAGCGGCGAGCCCGACACCGTCGGGAACCGCCTCGGCGACGACGGCGCCATCCGGCAGGAACACCTCGAAGGAGGCTCCGCCGCCCTCCCGGTCGCCGACCCGGGCCCATCCCCCGTGCAGGGTGGCGAACCGGGCGACGAGCGAGAGTCCGATCCCCAAGCCCTCCCCACCGTGGCGGAAGGGCTCGAAGATGACCTCCCGGAGGTCCTGCGGCACGCCGGGGCCCGCGTCCTCCACCAGGATCTGCGTGCCCTCGTCCCGGCGGTGAACGCGGACCCAGATGGGGGTGCCCTTGGGGGTGTGGCGGGCCGAATTGACCACCAGGTTCTCGATGATGCGTTCCACCTGGACCGGGTCGACCGCCGAGACCGTGTTCTCCGTCTCGACCTGGACTTCGTGGAACTTCACGTTCAGCTCGACCACGACGCGACGCGCCAGCTCGCCGACATCCGTGGAGCGGCGGTCCGGCTCGACCAGCCCGCGCTCGAGGCGCTCCAGGTCGAGAAGGTCGTTCACCAGCCGGTTGAGCTTGTGGGCGCCCGCGGTGACGCCCCGGATCAGGTCACGCTTGTCGTCGTCCAGGTCGGTCAGCGAATTCTCCAGGACCATGGCCGAACCGAGGACCGTGGCGATGGGGCCGCGGAGGTCGTGGGCCACGGCGTGCAGGAGCAGGTTCTTCATGTCGTCCAGGTCCCGAAGGTGCGCGGCGGCCTCTCGTTCCCGCTGCCAGGCCCGCTCGAGCTCTTCCTCGACCCGCTTGCGCTCGGTGATGTCCACCATCACGCCCTGCACCGCCCACGGCCGGCCGGCGGCGTCTTTCAGCATGACGGCGCGCTCGCTCACCCACACCTCATGGCCGTCGCGATGGAGCATCCGGTACTCGCTCTGGTACGGCGAGCCGGAATCGCGGGCTCGGACCCACTCCTCCCACACCCGGTCGGCGTCGCCGGGGTGGACGTGGTCTCGCCAGAACCCCGGGTCGGTCAGCCAATCCTCCTGCGTGTACCCCAGGAGCTCCGTGACCTGCGGGCTGACGTACAGGCTGTCGCCCCACTCGTCCAGCGGGTCGATGTAGGTGACGGCCGGGATGGTCTCGACCAGCCCCTGGTACTTGGCCTCCGCCTCGAACAGCGCACCGGGCTCCCACATCCGCTCGGTGACGTCGAGGGCCACGCCGGCCGCGCCCACGACCCTTCCGCTCTCATCCCTGAGGGGGACCACGTGCGACGCGTACCGCCGGCCCCGCCAGTTCTGCTCGTACCTGGTGGACCGGCCGTCCAGGGCCGCCTGGTGGGCGGCGACGGCTGTCCCCCCGGCATCGTCCGTCTCGAAGTAGTCCTGCAGCGTCCGGCCGACCACCTCCCCCGGCGTCAGACCCAGTTCGGCCAGTCCGCCGCCCACGGACGAGGTGAACCGAAGCTCCCGGTCGGTGGTCCAGGCGATGGCGGGCATCTGCTCGACCAGCGACCAAAGGAGCTGTCGCTCCTCGCGCGCGCCGGAATCGTTCCCCACTGCTGGCAGTGGTATCGGAAGAAAGCACTCCCCGCTCAACCGATCCTTCCGCCATTCCACCGAACATTCGCAACTCCTCGACGGCTGAAGTCCGCCCCAGCCCGAGGGCTAGGATGGCCGGATGAGCGGGGGCGGCCTCCCGTCGAACCTTTCGTCCGACGTGGTCCTGCGGGACGGTTCCACGGTCCGCATCCGTCCGGCCCAGCCCGAGGACCTCGCCCGGGTCCAGGACTACCTGCTCGGTCTGTCGCCGGAGACCCGACGACTGCGGTTCTGGACGGCCGCGGTGAACGTCGGAGAGCTGGCCAGGAAGATCGTCGACGTCGACGACCGCGATCACCTGACGCTCCTGGTCCTCCGGGGCGGCGACGACGGGAGGATGATCGGAGGCGCCCAGTTCTCGCGGATCGACGGGGGCCGTGCCGAGATCGGGATGTCCGTGGCCGACGAGTGGCAGGGCATGGGCATCGGCTCCATCCTGCTCGGCCAGGTGGCCCAGGCGGCCGCCGCCCGCGGCGTCACGATCCTCGTGGCCGAGGTCCTCCCGGAGAACCACGGGATGATCGGGGTCTTCAGGGAGAGCGGGTTCCCCCTGTCGATCCGGGCCCTCCCGGGGACGATCGAGATCGAGCTTCCCGTCTCGCTGACCGACGAGGCGGTGGGGCAGTTCGAGCGGCGAGAGACCGCCGCCTCAGTCACCGCCATGCGGACCTTCCTCACGCCGCGGTCGGTGGCGGTGGTCGGGGCATCCCGAGACCGGACCAGCATCGGGGGGCAGCTGTTCCACAACCTCTTGACCGAGGAGTTCCACGGGCCCGTGTACCCGGTGAACCCCAAAGCGGACGTGGTCCACGGCGTCCCGGCCTATCCGGCGATCGAGAAGGTCCCCGGCCCGGTCGACGTGGCGTTCATCGTCGTCCCCGCGGCGTTCGTCCTCCAGGTCGCCAGGGAATGCGGCGAGAAGGGCGTTCGGGGACTCGTCGTGATCTCGTCGGGGTTCGCCGAGGTCGGCGGGGACGGCCCGGCCAGGCAAAGGGAGCTCGTGGAGGTGTGCCGGGCGTACGGGATGCGGATCATCGGCCCGAACTGCATGGGCATCGTGAACACCGACCCCCAGGTCCGGCTGAACGGCACGTTCGCCTCGATCTTCCCGCCCCCCGGGCGGGTGGGGTTCCTTTCGCAGAGCGGCGCACTCGGCCTGGCCGTGATGCAGCACGCCGTCGAGCTCGGACTGGGCCTGTCGTCGTTCGTCTCGGTCGGCAACAAGGCCGACATCTCCGGCAACGATCTGGTCGCGTACTGGGGCGAGGACGAGCGGACCGACGTGATCCTGCTGTACCTGGAGTCCTTCGGGAACCCCCGGCGGTTCGCCCGCCTCGCACGTGAGGTCGGCCGGCGAAAGCCCATCGTCGCCGTGAAGTCGGGGCGAAGCGCCGCTGGGGCCCGCGCCGCGGCGTCGCACACCGGCGCCCTCTTGGCCGCCTCCGACGTGACCGTCGACGCCCTGTTCCGACAGGCCGGCGTGATCCGCACCGACACGCTGGAGCAGATGTTCGACGTGGCGGAGCTCCTGGCGAACCAGCCTGCGCCGAAGGGCGACCGCGTGGCCATCGTCACGAACGCCGGCGGCCTGGGGATCCTGTGCGCCGACACCTGCGATGCGAACGGGCTGACGGTGCCGCCGCTGTCCGAGACGACCAAGGGCAAGCTCCGCGAGTTCCTACCCCCCGAGGCATCCGTGGAGAACCCGGTGGACATGATCGCGTCGGCGAGCGACGAGGACTACGGGCGCGCCATCCGAACCGTGGCCGACGACCCGGACGTGGACGCCATGATCGTCATCTACATCCCGCCACAGGTGGAGAAGGCCGCCGCGATCGTCCGGGCGATCGCCCAGGCCGTCCGCGACGTCGGAGGCCGCATCCCGGTTGCGACCACGCTGATGGCCGGCACGGGGGTCCGAGCGGAGCTTCGGGCCGACGGGGCGAAGATCCCCTCGTTCTCGTTCCCGGAGCAGGCGGCGATCGCGGTCGCCCGCGCAGCGGCCTATGGGCACTGGCGCACCAAGCCCGAGCGGATCGTCCCTCGGTTCGTCGACGTCCGTCGAGATGCGGCCTACGCCGTGATCGCCGGCGCACTCGGTCGAGGCGCCGGTTGGCTGACGGCCGAGGAGCTCGAGGAGCTCCTCGGCTGCTATGGGCTCCCGATGGCGCGTTCGGCCCGCGTGGCCACACCGGAGGAGGCCGGGGCCGCGGCGGCGGGCCTCGGTACCACGGTCGCACTGAAGGCGTTGGGCCCGGACATAGTGCACAAGACCGATGTGGGGGCCGTGCGGCTTGCGCTCGAGGGCCCGGACGAGGTGATCGCCGCGGCCAAGGAGATGGCCCGGCGCATCCGGAAGGCCGGCCTCACGCTGGAAGGGTTCCTGGTCCAGGAGATGGTCAGCGGTGGCGTCGAGATGCTGGTGGGCGTGGCCCAGGACCCGCTGTTCGGCCCGGTCGTCGCGTGCAGCGCCGGCGGGACGGCGGCCGAACTGCTCCGGGACGTCTCGGTCAGGATCGCGCCGATCACCGATCTCGACGCCTCCGAGATGGTGCGCTCGCTGAAGACGTTCCCCCTCCTCGACGGGTACCGCGGCGCCCAGAAGGCCGACGTCGGGGCGCTCGAGGAGGTCATCCTCCGGGTCTCGACGATGGTCGAAGCCCATCCGTCGATCGCCGAGATGGACTGCAATCCGGTGATGGTGCTGCCTCACGGGGCAGTGATCGTCGACGCACGGGTTCGGGTCCAGGAGGCTGCGCCGCCGAAGCCCCTCGCGTCGCGCTCGACGGGGGAGTAGCGGGTCATCGCTCGTGCCGGTCCGCGCCCGGCCGTCCCACCAGGACCGAACACTGCGCGTGCGACGCCACGTACTCGCTGACGCTTCCGAGCAGCACTCGGGCCAGGCCAGAGAGCCCTCGACTCCCCACCACGACGAGGTCCACCCGTTCGCGCTCGGCCGTTTCGAGGATGGCGTACTCGGGCCTGCCGAGCGCTCGCCCGCGGATGGGCCGGACGCCGGCGGTCCGGGCCGCCTGGGCCGCGGGCTCGATCTCGATCGGGTCGGGCTCATCGTCGTCCAATGTCCACTCCCGCTCGTCCCCGGCGAAGATCGGGGTGACATGGTGCAGCCGAAGCTCGGCACCCGCCGCAACCGCGATCCGGGCGGCGAGGCCGGCGGTCTGGACCGAGCCGTCCGAGCCGTCCACCCCGCACAGCACGCGCTGCGGGAACGACGGACCGGCCTCCCGTCCCACCATGACCGAACATGGGGCGTGCCGGAGGACGTGCGCCGCAACCTTCCCGACATGGACGGTGCCCCCGAGGAGCCCGATGTCCGGGCCCACACAGATCAGGTCGGCGGCGTGGTCGATCGCCTCCTCCAGGAGGGCCTCGGCCGGCTCGCCGGCCACCACCTTGGTGCTGACCGACACGTCCGTCTTCGAGGCGGTGGCCTCCCCCTTCCGGAGCGCGGCGTCCGCCTTCGGCTCTACCTCCGCGTCACCGAGGGGCCGGTTCGTATCGATGACGTAGACGAGATCGAGCGAAGCCCCGGTCAGCGACGCGAGTTGGGCGGCTCGCCCGACGGCCTCCTCGGCTCGCTCCGACCCATCCGTCGCCGCGAGGATCCGGGTCAGGACCGCCTGCTCGTTCGCCATCGATCGATCAGCCGGCGAGCATGTGGCGGAGGACCATCTGCAGGATGCCGCCGTGCCGGTAGTAGTCGACCTCGGCCGGCATGTCGATCCGAACCGTGGCCGGGAACGAGACCTCGGAGCCGTCTTCCCGACGTACGCGGACCCTGACCTCCTGCCGTGGCCCGATCCCGCCGACCAACCCGCCGATCGTGAAGGTCTCCCGTCCGGTCAGGCCGAGCGAGGCCGCCGACTGCCCCTCGGCGAACTGGAGCGGCAACACCCCCATCCCCACCAGGTTGCTCCGGTGGATCCGCTCGAAGCTCTCGGCAAGGACCGCGCGGATCCCCAGCAGGGCCGGCCCTTTCGCCGCCCAGTCGCGCGAGGAGCCGGACCCGTACTCCTTCCCCGCGATCACGAGCAGGGGCACCGACTCGTCCCGATAGCGAAGCGCCGCGTCGAACACGGCCATGACCTCGCCGCTCGGGAGGTGGGTGGTCCACGGGCCTTCGGTCCCCGGCGCCAGCTCGTTCCGCAGCCGCACGTTGGCGAAGGTCCCCCGCATCATCACCTCGTGGTTCCCCCGCCGTGACCCGTAGCTGTTGAAGTCGCGTTGCTCCACCCCGTGTTCGACGAGGTACTTCCCTGCGGGTGAGTCGGGCTTGATCGCCCCCGCCGGCGAGATGTGGTCGGTGGTGATCGAGTCCCCCACCTTGACCAGCACGCGAGCGTCGGCGATGTCCCCCGGTTCCGTCGGTTCGGGTGCCAGGCCCTCGAAGAATGGGGGCTCCCGGACATAGGTCGAGGCGGGGTCCCATGCGAACATGGGGCCGGTCGGCGACGGAAGCGCGTTCCAGTGATCGTCACCGGCGAAGATGCGCCCGTACTCCCGCTTGAACTGCTCGGGTGAGACGGCCTCCGCTACGGCGGCCTGTACCTTCTCGGCCGAGGGCCACAGGTCGCGGAGGTAGACCGGCGAGCCGTCGTGGCCCACGCCCAGCGGCTCTCGCGTGAGGTCCGTCTCGATGTGCCCCGTCAGGGCGTACGCGACGCACAGCGGAGGCGACGCCAGGTAGCTCGCCCGCACCAGGGGATGGATCCGCCCCTCGAAGTTCCGGTTGCCGGAGAGCACCGCTACCACCGCGAGGTCCTTCTCCTGCACCGCGTTCGCCACCTCATCGGGGCCGAACCCGACGAGCGAGAACCCCAGCTTGTCGAGGTACGGCTGGAGGCCCGCCGCATCGAGGTAGTCGGTGACGACCCGAGATCCCGGGGCGAGCGAGGTCTTCACCCACGGCTTGGATTCCAGCCCCGCCTCCACCGCTCGCTTGGCCAGGAGACCCGCGGCGATCATCACCGTCGGGTTCGAGGTGTTCGTGCAGCTCGTGATGGCCGCGATGACGACCGAGCCGTGCCGGATCTCCGCGTTGTTCAGCTTCACCGGCTGCGCGTTCTCCGGGTCCACCGGCCGCGACGTGTCGATCTCCGGCTCCTCCTTCGTGCCGCCGTGCGCGCCGCCCTCGTCGATCAACCGGCCCACCTCGGTGGGGTCCGGGTCGGGTTCCATCCGGTCCCGGAACGCCTCGATGAACGACTCCCACACACCCGTGAGCGGCACCCGGTCCTGTGGGCGCTTGGGTCCGGCCATCGACGGTTCCACGCTCGACAGGTCCAGGTCCAGGACCTCGCTGAACACCGGCTCGGGGTCGGCATCGGTCCGGAACAGCCCCTGCTCCTTCGTATATCGCTCGACCAGGTCCACTCGATCCTCGCGTCCGGTGAACCGGAGATACCGAAGCGTCTCGTCGTCCACCGGCCAGAAGGCGGAGGTCGCCCCGTACTCGGGGCACATGTTCGAGAGCGTTGCCCGGTCGGCGAGCTCGAGCGTCGAGCAGCCCGGTCCGAAGAACTCGACGAACTTGCCTACCACGCCGTGCGCCCGCAGCATCTGGGTGAGCGTCAGCACCAGATCGGTGGCCGTCGTGCCTGCCGGCAGGGCGCCGGAGACGCGCACGCCGACCACGATCGGCTGCGGCAGGAACATGGGCTGCCCGAGCATGGCCGCCTCGGCCTCGATGCCGCCGACGCCCCACCCCAGCACCCCGAGGCCGTTGATCATCGTGGTATGGGAATCCGTCCCCACGAGCGTGTCGGGGAATGCCTCGCCGTCCTTCGTCGTCACGACCTTGCCGAGATGCTCCAGGTTCACCTGGTGGCAGATGCCGGCCCCCGGCGGAACCACGCGGACGCCGTCGAAGGCCTGTTGGGCCCACCGAAGGAGCGCGTACCGCTCACCGTTCCGCCGGTACTCCCACTCGATGTTGGCCTGGTACGCCTGGGGGCTGCGGAACAGGTCGACCTGCACCGAGTGGTCGATGATGAGGTCCACATCGACGAGGGGATTGACCCGCTCGGGGTCGCCGCCGGCGCGGGCCATGGCCGATCGCATCGCGGCCAGGTCCACGACGGCCGGGACGCCGGTGAAATCCTGCATCAGGACGCGGGCCGGCATGAAGGCGACGTTGGTCCGGGGGGCCGGCGCCGGCCAGTCGGCCAGGGCCCGGACGTCCTCATCACTCACGTCGCGTGTCCCGGCCCGACGGAGGAGGTCCTCGAGCAGGATCTTCACCGTGTGCGGCAGTCGGGCGACCTGCCCGATCCCCTGCTCGGCGAGCCAGCCGAGCCGGTTGACCGCGACGTCGCCCTGGGCCGTGGCCAATCGATCCTTGGCGGCGGCGAACTCCGTGGCCATGTGAACCCGACCCCCTCGAGGACGACCACATCCATTGTCCCCGATGTTGCGCGAGGGCGACCCGGAGATGGAGGGGCGATGAACCCCTCCCTCTACATGCGCAGGTGCCGGCGCCTGGGGAACCCCTCATCGTCCTGGGGCTCGTCCTCGTCCGGCGGGGCCACCACCTGCTCCCGTTGCACCTGGTCCCGGTGCTCCTGGATGGCCTGCTTGTGGGCCAGGCGGGTCTCGCGACGGATCTTCGCCTCCTTCTGACGGCGCCGCTGGTTCTGGGTCTGGGCGTCCACCGACGGCACCGGACGAGGCTTCCCCTTCTCGTCCAACGCGACGAACACGAGATAGGCGCTTCCCGTGTGGGTGCGCTCTCCGGACAGGACGGTCTCCGATTCCACCCGAACGCCGACCTCCAACGAGGTCCGGCCCACGTCGTTCACCGATGCCCGCACCGTGACCGTGTCGCCGATCCGGACCGGCGCGAGGAAGGACATCGAGTCCATCGAGACCGTCACGGCCGGGCCGCCGCAGTGCTTCATGGCCGCGAGGCCCGCCGCGGTGTCGACGAGCTTCATGATGGTTCCGCCGTGCACGATCCCGGCGATGTTCGCGTCGGTGATCTCCATCAGCTGAACCAGCGTCACTTGGGATGCGGACACCGGCTTCGCCGCGAGGTTCCCTTCGGCCATGCGCGGAACTGTACCCCACGCCACCGAGCGGCCGAAGGAGGAGGGCCGGGTAGCATGCCGATCGATGCGCCGACTCGCCGCCGTGAGCATCCTGGTCATCCTGGCCGCATCCTGCGGCGGCGAGTCGGCGCCCGTGCCGAGCCCCAGCCGAACGGTCGAGCCGACCGCGACGACACCGGTTCCCACCGTCACCGCGACGACGACTCCGTCCGCCTCGCCCGTCATCGACGTGCCCGTCGACGCCCCGACCACCTACACGCGCCGCCTGGCCTCGAACAAGGTCCCGGTTGCGGACCTCGTGCCGGTCGGAGCGGAGGTCACCACTGCCTGGAGGCTCCCGCCGACCGCGGATCAGGTCTCCCAGATCGCGCTGGCATGGACGCGGGGAGTGGATCCGTTCTCATCGGAGCACGGGTTCGAGGTGTGGCAGCTGTTCCTCGACAAGCCTCCGTGGCGATTGGTGTACGCGTTCACCGATGCTGCGTCGGAAGGGGTCCTCGGTGTGCGGTTCGACGTAGGAGACGTGACCGGCGACGCGATCCCCGACGCGCTCACCTTCGAGGACAAGGGAGGGAGCGGCGGCTGCGGCGTCTGGCGGGTCGTGCGGAGTGGCGTCGGGTTCGCCACTCCCATCTTTCGGCGTTCGACCTGCGATACCGAGATCGAGATCGCGTCGGGAACACTTCGGATCCGAGCGGCCGAGTACGAGCCGGGCGACTCCCACTGCTGTCCGAGCAGGTTCCGAACCACCACGATCAGATGGGACGGCACGGGATGGACGGTGGTCGATCGCGTGGTGACGCAGGCTTAGGCGATCACCTGGATCCGGCTCCCCCGGGGCGATCCGTCCACCTCGATCCTCGCCGGGAGGCGAAGGGCGAGCTCTCGGACGTGGGTGATGACGCCGACCATCCTGCCGTCGCTCCCCAACTGCTCGATGGCGTCCACGACCACCTCGAGCGTCTCCGGGTCGAGCGTGCCGAACCCCTCGTCCAGGAACAGGCTGTCCATGTCGGCGCGGCGAGTGAGCGAGAGCGAGCGGACCTGCTGCGAGAGGGCGAGGGCGAGTCCGAGCGAGGCGAGGAACGTCTCACCTCCCGAGAGCGTCCGCGCGCTCCGGCGCTCCTCGCCGTTCCAGGCATCGATCACGAAGAACTCGTCCTGATCGAACGCCAGGCGGTACCGCCCACCAGAGAGGGTCGACAGATGCTCCGAGCCCGCGGCGGCAAGGATCTGGAGCGCCTCGACCTGGAGGAAGGCGATGATCCGGTCGGCCCGCAGCTCCTTGGACAACGCGTCGAAGCGGGCGGCCCGTCCCCGCTGCTCGGTGACCCGCTCGATCAGGTCCTTGGCGTTCGCCAGCTTGGCCCGGAGCTCGGCCGAGCGGTGCTCGGTGGTGGCTGCGTCCCTCGCCGCCGCGGTCCGGGCCCGGGCGACCGCATCGACGAGCACCGATAAGCTCGGTGCGGACTCGAACCCTTCGCCGACGATGCCGTTGGCCTCGGCTAGGAGGGCCGCCTCGCCCTCCGCGCGCGCGGACGCCAACTCGTCCAGGCTATCGGCGAGAGATCCGAGCCCATCGGCGAGCGCGGTCGCGACGGCCAGGAGCTCGGCCGCGTCGGTGATCGTGGCGGCGCTTGGGAGTTCCGGGAGACCGAGATCTGGTCCCGCCAGCGTGCGAGCCCGTTCGGCCAACCCACTCACGGCCAGCCCTCCGAGCCGGCCCCGGACCTCGCCGGCTCGAGCCGTGAGGGCATCGCGCTCGCGTTCGGCGGCGACCCGCTCATCCTTGGCCTCGGCGAGCGCGGCCTCGGCCGCGTCGCACGATCGGTCGAGGTCCTCCAGGCGCCCCAGGCGTCCGTCCAGCACGGCGATCGGATCGGCGGGAACCTTCGCGCCGAACGCAGCGCCGAGCTCGGTCTCCGCCAGGTCGAGCTCCTCGTTCAACGTGGCCAGGTCCTCCTCGATCCGGGAAGCCTCGCGCTCGGCCTGAGCGGCCTCGCGCTCGGCCCCGTCTCGATCCATCCGCGCGCGCTGCAAGGCCTCGCTCGCATGCTCGGCGCTTCCCCGCGCCTTCGCGTGCCCAGCCTTCGCCCGCTCCAGCGCCTGCGCACCGGGCGCCTTGGGAAGGGACTCGATGTCTCGGCCGCAGACCGGACAGGGCTCGCCCACCTTCACCCCGCTTCGCACCGCGGCCACGAGATCGGCGTGGGTCGCCCGGTCGAGGGCCTCCTCCGATGCCTCCAGGGCGGCGATGGCGGCCTCGGCCTCCGCGACTCGAGCCGCCACGGCCAGCTCCGCGGCCTCGAGCGCCTTGGCCAGCTTGGGGATGGAGGCCCCGGCCACCTTCGCGGCGGTGCGGGCCTTCGTCACCTCCGCCCGCACGCCGGCGAGGCCCTCGGCCCTTGCCCGGAGCGAGGCCACCTGTTTGGCGCCGCCCCAGTCGGCCTCGGCCTTGTCCAACGCGGTCTTGGCTTTCACGGCCTCCTTGGCCCTGGCCTCGGCCGCCTTGGCCGAAGCCGTGGCCGCCGCCCGTGCGTCCACCAGGCGGTCGGCCAGCTCCTCGAGCGCCTCCGCCGACTCGGCCGCGATCCCGCCTGCGTGCCGTGCATCGACCGCGCACGTGCGAAGTTCCTGTACCGACCGCGCGGTCTCCGCCCACCGGTCGGACAGCTTCCGGATCGTGCCCTCGGCTTTCGCCAGGCTCGCATCTCGCGCGGAGGCCTCGTCGGCGACGGCCGCAGCCTCGGTCACGGCCTCCTCGGTCACGCCGGCGTACTCGGTGGAAAGGAGTCGCTCGTTCGCATCCGCATCCGCGGACGCCACCCGTTTGATCTCGCCGGTCAGCTTGGCCAGGCGCTCGAACAGCTCCAAGCCCAATAACTCGGTGAGGATGCTCCGCCGATCCCTCGCATCGCCCACCAGGAACTCGGCGAACTTTCCTTGCGGGAGCAGGACGGACCGGGTGAAGGCATCGTAGTCCAGGCCGATGGCCTGCTTGATCATGGCGTCGGCCTCCCGGACCCGGTCCGCCCCCTCGCCGGCCTGGCGCCACTCCCCGTCCTGCCACCCTTCCAGCAGGATCTTCGACGCGCCGTGGGCCGGGGTGGACCGGGTCACCCGGTAGCGGTCCTTCCCCACGCCGAACTGGAGCATCACGGCCATGCGGGGCTGCCCCTGGCTGATCAGCTGCCCGACCTGCCTGCCAACCCGATCGACGTAGCCGTACAGGGCATAGGTGATGGCGTCGAGGATCGAGGACTTGCCCGACCCGGTGGGCCCGGCGATGGCGAACAGGTCGAGGCCGTCGAAGTCGATGGCCTGGTCGTCGCGGAAGGAGGTGAATCCCTTCAGCTCGAGCCGGACGGGGCGCATCAGACCCCCTCGGCTTCGAGCGCGAGGGCCTCGTCGAACGCCTCGAGGATCTCGGCGGATGGCTCCGCGCCGTGTTGCGCGCGGAAGTACGCCTCGAACTGATCGCGCGGCCGGAGCGAGGAGACCGGCTCGGCCTGCGAGTCGGCGTCGGGCCGCTCGTAGTCCAGGTGGACGTCGAGGGCGTTCGGAAGGGCCTCTCGGATCCGGTCCGCCAAGCCCGGGACCGGACCCTCGGTCCTCACGAACACCCGGAGGTACGCATCGGCGACATCGGCGGCCCGGGCCACGATCTCGTCGAAGGTCCCTCGAACGTCCACGAGGCGGCGCCCTGCGGTCAGCGGGACCTCCCGAACCCGGGCCGGCTTGCCCGGAGACGCCTCCACGATCGCCACCGACTTCCGCTGGTCCACCTCGCCGAAGTCGAGTTGGATCAACGAGCCGGCGTACCGGGCCGGGGCGGGCGAGCCCTTGACCGGCTGGGGCCGGTGCACGTGGCCGAGCGCGATGTACGCGGCGTCGCCGGGCAGCCTCGACGGTGAGATGGCGTACTGGAGCCCGATGCTGACCTCGCGTTCGCCGCCGCCGAGCATCGCGCCGTCGGTGAACAGATGGGCCAGGAGCACGTTGACCCGATCGGGCCGGAAGCCACCGGCCATGGCCACCAGCAACTCCCCCATCCCTTCCGCGTAGGACAGGAACCACCGCTCCCCCGCCTCGAACAGCGCCGCGGCGTCGCCGAACCGCCGCTCGGGCACGAACGGGACGCACGCGACGGCGGCCGAGAGCGAGCCGTCGCGGGAGGGCAGCTCGACGATCCCGCCGCCCTCGGGCGGGGCCACGCGCGGCACCAGATGGACGTCGATCGGCCGCAGCAACTTGCTCAGGGCCTCCAGCCGGAGCGCGGAGTCGTGGTTGCCGGGGATCGCCACCACCCGGATGCCTGCGTCGTGCAGGCGAAGAAGCGCGTCGAACACGATCGCATCGGCTTCGGGGGGCGCGGCCCGGTGTTCGTAGAGGTCCCCGGCCACGAGCACCGCATCGACGGCCTCGTCGCGGGCGATCAGAACGACCTCGTCGAGCGCCGCCGCGAACTCCTCGTACCGCGGCCTTCCTCGGATGGCCTTGCCGACGTGCCAGTCCGCCGTGTGCAGGAACCTCAGAGCGCTCATTCCCCCTGGAACGGCCGGAACGGGTCCCCGCCGGGGGGCGCGGCCTCGTCGGCCCGGGTGGCCCACGACGGGAAGGGGAAGCGGATCTGGAGCGGGATGGGGATGTGCGGTTGCTGGAGGATCATCGACCCCGGCTTGAGGATGGAGGCCCGCGACCTGGTGACGGCGGGGAGGAACCCGTACTCGCTTCGGGCGGCCTCGGCCGTGTCCAGCCGCCCGACCACCCGGAAGGCGCTGTTGGCGATGATCCGCCGCTCCACCTCGCTCGCCGTCTGCTCCGCGCCGACCAGGATCATCCCGAGCGAGCGGCCCCGCTCCGCCACGTCGAGCAGGACCTCCTTGATGGGGCTCCATCCCTCGCGGGGCGCGTAGCGGTTGAGCTCGTCCAGGACCAGGAACGCGAGCGGCTCGCGCCGCCCCATGCTCTCCTTGTGCTCGAACAGCCGCTTGATCACCACGCCGGTGACGAACCGTTTGGCCCGGTCGTGCAGGTTGTGGATGTCGATCACCGTGACCTGATTGGCCTCCCAGTCGATCCGGTGGCGCTCGGGGCGCTCCGCGGCGCGGCCCCAGACCAGGTGCGCCATCCGAAAGCGCGCCGCATCCAGGCGACGGACGAAGGCCGCCACCGTCGCGTCGGACAGCCGGCCGCGCCACGGCGAGTGCTCGTCCTCCACCTGCTCTCGGATCACCTCGCACAAGGCATCGAAGTCCTCCACGGGGTAGCCACCGAACGACACGGTCGCATCGCTCTCGGGGTCATCCACGCACTCCCGATCGAGGTGGGACTCGACCCGGGCGACGAGGTCGGCGATCTGCGACCGCTCGTCCTCGGCCTCGGCGAACAGGAACCGGAGGAACTTCTCCCGGACGAACTCCCGCACCGTCCAGTAGTAGGCCGTCACGCCCTGCGAACGGCCCTCGATCTGGGGGACCGCTTGGCCGCCCGCGTCCGGCCGCACCGGCGCCCATACGCCCACGCTCTCGAACGCACCAACGGGGAGGCCGAGCCGACCGTAGTCCTCGCGGTCGGCCTGCTGGAGCTTGGCGTTGGGCGTGTCGAGCCACATGAGGTCCTCGCCCTTCACGTTGAACACGATGGCCTTGGTGTTGGTCGAGTACCGGCCGAGCACTTCGGAGTGGAACAGCGCGTAGAGGAGGAACAGCGCGTACGTCGTCTTGGTGGCGACGCCGGAGATGCCGGAGATGTTCACGTGAGCGCCGCGGGTGCCGTCGAGGAAGTCGAGGTCGAGGAACATCGGCTCGCCGTCCCTGGTCAGTCCGGCCGGGACCCGCCGCTCCATCTGGTCGAAGTACAGGGCCTCGTCCCGATCCTTCCCCCGGGCTCGGAAGGCCGGCAAGCCGGGCATCGGGGGGACGAAGACCTCGGGCTCGAACCGCGTGGCCACCACCTGGGCGGCGACGGCCGTGTCGACCGGCAGCACGCCGCGCTCCACCAGGAACACGTCGGTGTCGAACTGCGCTCCCTCATGCCGGGCTCGCACGTCCTGCACGATGCCCGCGATCCGAAGCGGACCCCGCCCCGGGACCTCGGTGTCGACCACGACGGCGTCGTCGAGCTGGAGGTAGGAATCGGGGGCAACGCCCACCCAGAAGGTGAGCGGGGTGGCGTCCTCCGTTCCAAGGATCCGGCCGACCGGCTCGCTGACGTTCTCCACCGCGCTCACGCCGCCTCCTCCGCCAGTCGAGCGATCAGGGCCCGGCGGATCAGCCCTCGGTGGCCCAAGCGGTGCTGGAGGAAGCGTTCGAGGCCCGCGACGGGGGCCAGGTTCTGAGGGAACCGGGGATCGAAGGGCCGCCCGGCGAACCCGGGAAGCAGGGCGCTCACCCGGTCGGCCAGGCTCCGCGCGTCGTCCAGGCCCAGGCCGACCCGGACCTCGCAGCGCACCAGGCCGGCGTGGTCGTGCCATTCGGGCCGGCTGCGCACCAATCGCATGTACCACGCGTACCGCTCGAGCGGCTGGCCCTCGTACACCAGCCCGAACAACGGCGTGCGCTCCCCCGGCGAGAGCCGCGGAAGGAGCGCGTCCTGATCGGGGTCGAGGTAGGCGCGGACGAACCGCTTCACCACCCCGACAACCGGACTTCGCGTGGCGTCGAGGAAGCCGAGGCGTCCATCGGCCAGCACCAGCTCCTCCTTCCCCGCGGCGATCCGTGAAGCGAGCGCCGCCTCCTGCGCCATCATCGCCTTCTGCAGGCCGAAGAGCGGAGCGTCCGGCTCGCCACCCGGCTCCGTGGCCGGCTGATACTCGAGGACCGCGCCGCCCACCCGAACCTCGACGGGCTCCGGCCGGAGCCCGCCGCCGACCACGACCGAGCGCCCCAGCGAATGCTCGGCGAATGTCGCGCGGCCGTCACACCGGACGGCGCCCACGGCGAACGAGCCGAACAGGCCCGGGGCGTGCCTCCCGAGCTCGTCCCCGGCGATCAGCCGAAGCTCCACCCGCCGGACACCGTCCACGAACCACACGGTGCCCGATTCGGCGTCCCGGCAGGCGATCGGGACGCGCCAGTCCTCGGTCTCCACGAAGGGATCGGCCCGGGCGGGCGTCTCGTCCAGCGTGGCCTGGAACCCCATGCCGAAATCGGGGATCCAGGGATCGGCCCGGAGCGACAGCATATGGGCGAAGCTTACCGACCTCCTCCGACACCCTCGAACGAGCCTCGGTGGCCGGTCGCTGGGGGTCATGGTCACCCGGTCACGGCGACGGGGGCGTCGAAGGTCGTAGCCCGCTCGACGTGCGGTCTGTTCGGAGTCTCTAGCCATAGGGCGGATGCTCAACCACCCATGAGTGAGCCGATACTCACGGTGCGAGCAACCGCGGGGGAATCGTGCTGAGATCCATTGCCGGTCGTGAACGACGGGCGCTGTGGGTAACCATGTCGTTCGTCTTCGTCGTGGGCATCGGCGCCACGGTGTACCTGTCCAACGCCGACCGGAACCAGGCGATCGCCCGAGCCGCCAAGGACACGAGGAACGACGCCCAGCTCCTGTCGGCCGTCCTCAGCAACAAGGAGCTCTCGAAGCCGGTCGGCGGACGCCGCTACGACAAGGTGGCGGAACGCATCCGCAAGTCCGTCACCATCGGCGGCCCCGTCGTATCCGTCACCATCTGGTCGTCCGAGGGGCGGATCCTGTTCGATGCGAACAAGAGCCTGGTCGGCACGTCGCCGCCCGAGATGGCACCGGTCATCCCGGCGATGACGACCTCGTCGGGAGGCCTCCGGGTCCAGGACGACACGCTGGAGACCTTCGTCCCCATCTCGAGGAGCCCGAGCGGTCCGGTGGCCGTGGCCCAGCTGGAACAGCCGCTCACGCCGGTCCTGGACCAGGTGGGTGGGCTGTGGGCTCAGGTGAGGACGTTCCTTTCCTTCGGGCTCGCGCTGTGGTTGGCATTGCTGGCCCTGACCTTCGTGCCGATGGACAAGGTTCCCTCCATCCGGCTGCCGTGGCGGCGGTCGGCAGAGGAGGCCGGAGACGAGGCACCCCCGGCGGTGATCTCGTCCGAGCCCGTGCCGGCAAAGGCCCAGAAGCAACGTCGAGGCAAGGCCGGAAGCGATGGTCCCGCCTACTTGCTCCCTGGGTTCCGCCAGATCGAGGAGGCCCGCCGCACGGCGGAGGAGCTGGCCCGCACGACCGAGGGGAACTTCCAGAACCTCCAGTCGCAGTTCGACCGGGCCGTCGATCAGGTCAAGACGCTCGAGTCGCAGGTCGATGCCCAGCAAGCCCTGGGCCAGCAACTGAAGGATGCCGAGGCCAGGGCACAGGCCGCCGAGGTCCGTGTGAAGGAGCTCGAGGCCGAGCTCGACAAGGTCACGTTCGCCGCCAGGGCAGGCCAATAGGTGAGGTGAGATGAGCGACATGATGGAGATCGACACCGGCGACGACATGGCCACCCGAATCGTCGCCGTCGGGGAGGCCGTGTCCCGTGCGGCCGAGGAATTGAAGCTCGCAGCCGAGCAGCTTCTGGCTGAGGAGGACCGGGTCAAGCAGGCCGAGGTGACCGCCAGGACCGCGGACGAGCAGATCCGCCAGGCCGAGCTCCGCGCGGAGCGGGCAGCGGGCGAAGCCGGCCGCCTGACCTCGAGTCTGGCCGACGCGGAGGCAAAGGCGGCCGAGGCGGCGGCAAAGGCCAAGGAGGCCACCGACCGATTCGAGGAGCTCGAGGAGCGGACGGGGCAAGCCGAGCTTCGCGCGCGGGCGGCCGAGGAGCAGGCGGCCCACACCGCGGCGAAGAGCTCTGAGCTCCTGGAGGAGCTCCAGAAGACCCGGGGCCAGCTCGCCGAGGTCGAGGGGCGGTTCCGCCGGGCCGACGAACGGGCGCATGAGGCCGAGGAGAAGGCGCGGCTGCTCGACGTGCAGAGCCAAGAGCTGAAGGCCCGCCTGGCGGAGATCAAGAAGTCCCACGTCGGTGGGATGCCGGTGGTGGCGGACAAGGAACGAAGCACGTTGAAGGATGCGGTGGCCGGGGAGGTTCGCCGGCCACTCACGTCGATCCTGGGGATCGCGCTCGCCATGAAGCACACCGATCCCAAGGCCGCCGATGGCCAGGAGATGATCCGCCAGCTGTCGTCGAACGCCCGAAAGCTCGACAGGCTGGTGAGCGTGCTGCTCGAGCTGGAACGGCTGATGGACGGGTCCCTGAAGCCGAACCGCCGGCGCACCGATCTCCAAGCCCTGGTGCGCCGGGTGGTGGAGGAGTCCCCAGACCTGTCCAACCGGGAGGTGAAGATCGAGGCCGAGCACGTCATCGTGGCGGTGGATCCTTCGATGACGGAGCAGATGGTGGACTCGCTCCTGGCGAATGCGGGACGGCGGGCCACCCCGGGAACGCCGGTCTGGATCAAGGTCACGACCGATCCCGAGGGTGCAGTGATCGCCGTGGACGACACCAGCCCCGACGTCCCCGACGGGATCCGAAGGTCGACGCTGGCGGTCACGAACGGCCGTCCGGCCGAGCGGGCGACGACCGGCATGTCCCTTCTCGCCAGGCTGGCCGACGTACACGGCGGCAAGGCGTGGGTGGAGGAGCGCGAAGGCGGCGGTGCCTCCTTCCGGGTGTTCCTGCCGGACGTGATGGAAGGGAGCGACCCCGGACACAGCCCGGGGATCACGCTCCGAGCACACGACGGAGCGACGGACGAGACCGTCTCGATCTAGCGCTCGCGCCGGGGGCCGGCCGGGCTGATGGCTCGGGGGTCGCGGAGAGGTACCCGGCGGCGGGCCCCCCGCGCCGCAGGCCTCACGAGCGACCCCCGACTCTTCGGGGCCGCGCGCCGCAGAAGGCGGCGCGCGGCCTCGCCCATCGCGGACGTCGCGCGGGGCGTCAGGCGCCGAGCGACTTCAGGATGTGGCGGGCCACGACGACGCGCTGGATCTGGTTCGTCCCCTCGTAGATCTGCGTGATCTTCGCATCCCGCATCATCCGCTCCACGGGATACTCGCGGATGTAGCCGTAGCCCCCGAGGATCTGCACGGCGTTGGTCGTGATCTCCATGGCGGCATCCGACGCGAAGCACTTCGCGGTCGCCGAGAAGTACGTCATCCGTGGATCGCCGGCGTCACAAAGGGCGAGCGCCCGATAGACCAGCAGCCTGGAGGCTTCGATCTTCATCGCCATGTCGGCCAGCATGAACTGGATGGCCTCGAAGTCGACGATCCGCTGCCCGAACTGCTGTCGCTCCGTCGCGTACCTCGACGAGACGTCGAATGCCCCCTGCGCGATGCCCAGGGCCTGCGCCGCGATGGCCGGCCGGGAATAGTCGAGGGTCTGCATGGCATAGGCGAAGCCCTCGCCCTCCTGGCCGATCAGCCGGTCGGCGGGGATCCGGCAGTCCTCCAGGATCACCTCGCGGGTCGGCGATCCCCGGATCCCCATCTTGTCCTCCTTCCGGCCGAAGGAGACGCCGGGGTCGTCCCGCATCACGAGGAATGCAGAGACACCCTTCGCCTTCCGCGAGGGGTCTGCGGTGGCGAACACGATGTAGGCCTGCGACACGCCGGCTCCGGTGATGAACCGCTTGGTCCCCGACAGGACGAACGCATCGCCCTCGTGCGCATACCGGGTGGTCATCGCGGCGGGGTCTGAGCCGGCCCCCGGCTCGGTGAGGGCGTAGGACATCAGGATGTCGCCGCGGCAGATCCCCTCGGTCATCGAGCGTTCCTTGTCGCGGTCGCCGGCCACCCGCAGGGGGACCACGCCGAGCTTGCACACGCCCGGGATGAGCGAGACGCCGGCCGATACCCTGGCGAGCTCCTCGATCAGCAGGCCGAACGCGAGCGAGCCACCGCCGGAGCCGCCGAACTCCTCCGGATAGCCCACCGCCATGAGGTCGTTGTCGACCAGCACCTTGTAGACGTCCTCGGGCCACTCGTCGGTCTCGTCGATCTCGGCGGCCCGGGGGGCGATCCGCTCCTCGGCGATCTGCCGGACGATCGCGCGGAACTCCTCGAGCTCCCTCGGCAACTCGAAGCGGTCTTCGGCCATGCGCGCCCGGAACCTACGCCGGCCGCCGGAGGACCAGGGCGTCTCCCTGGCCTCCACCGCCACAGATGGTCGCGCCTCCGAGGTCCACCCCGCGCCGGCGCATCTCGTGGGCGAGCGTGAGGACGATCCGGGCGCCGCTCATGCCGATGGGATGGCCGAGAGCGACGGCGCCGCCGTTCACGTTCACGATGTCGTCGGAGACCCCGAGCACCTTCGTCACGTTCAGCGCGACGGCGGCGAACGCCTCGTTCACCTCGATCAACCCGAGGTCGTGGACGTCGAGCCCGGCTTTCTTCAGCGCGTTCTGGAGCGCGATCGCCGGCACCGAGTGCAGGTACGCGAATCGCTCGGCGGCCATGCCGTGAGCCACGATCTCGGCGAGCGGCTCCAGGCCGAGCTCCAGTGCCGTCTCCTCACCGGTCACCACGACGGCCGCTCCGCCGTCGGAGATCTGCGAAGCGTTGCCGGCCGTGATCGTCCCGTTCGCGCCGAACGCCGGTGGCAGCGTCGCGAGGCTTTCGGGTGTGGTGTCGGGTCGGATGCCCTCGTCGCCATCGGCGTGGTCCCCCTGCGGGTGGCCGGCGACCGCGACAAGGAACGCTCGATGACCGAGGGGATCTGCCGCGGCGACATCCTGATGTCCTACGCCCTCACCGAGCCGGGGGCCGGCTCAGACCCCGCCGCGATGACCACAGCCCGTCGTGGATCATCGAGTCGACCAGCTCGGTGTGTCCCAGGCGCTGGCCGCCGCGAGCCTTGGGGAGCAGGTACGGCGCCTGCGTCATCGACTCCATGCCGCCGGCCACCACGACCTCGACCTCTCCGGCTCGGATCAGCTGGTCGGCGAGGGCGATGGCGGTCAGGGCGGACGGGCACACCTTGTTGATGGTGATGGCCGGGACCTCCTTGGGGATCCCGGCGGCCACCGCGGCCTGGCGGGCGGTGATCTGCCCCGTCCCGGCCTGGATCACGTGGCCCATGATCACGTAGTCGACCCGCTCGGGGGACACGCCCGATCGCTTCAGAGCCTCACGGATGGCTGCCGCTCCGAGGTCGACCGCGGAGAGGCCGGCCAGCGATCCCCGGAGCTTGCCGATGGGCGTCCGGGCACCCGCGACGATCACGGACGGGCTCACGGGACCAGTCTACGACCGGCAATTCACCGATTCGTGGCTGTCCGGATGAGCCGAGACCGCTAGCTCCGGTTGGCCAGCGCCTTCTCGATGACGGTGGTGATCTCCTCGGCCACGAGCTCGTCCCGCTCGATGAGCGCGTCCCGGAGAGCCATGACGACGTCCCGGTTGTCCTCGAGGAGCTCTGTGACCCGCGCCTTCTGCTCCGTGAGGATGTCCTCGACCCGTCCCTTCCCGTCCCGGTCGGCCAGGACCTTGCCCACCAGGTTCTTGCTCCCGATGGGGCCTTCCGCGATGGCGTCGTAGGAGATCAGCGAGCCGGCCATCCCGAAGGACCCGACCATCTGGGCGGCGAGCTGCGTCGCTCCCGCCAGGTCCGACGCGGGACCGGTCCCGGACTCCCCCAGGAAGACCTCCTCGGAGACCAGGCCGCCAAGCGCGATGGCCACATGGGCCTCGATCTCCGAGCGGGACTTGGTGAACCGCTCCTCCTCGTCCCCATGGGCCAGCAGTCCGAGCGACAGGCGCCGCTTGATGATCGACAGGACCTCGAGCCGCCGGCCCTTGCCGAAGAAGTAGGCGACCGAGGCGTGCCCGGCCTCGTGCGTCGCCACCGCGATCCGCTCGGCGTCGGTGTAGATCACGGGCTGCTTGATGCCGATCTCCTCGGTGAGCTTGGCTTCATACACGTCGTCGACGTTCATCTGTCGCCGCCCGTCCCGGAGTGCCACGAGGAGGGATTCATCGAAGAGATGCTCGATCATCACCGGCGTGTAGCCGAACGTGTCGTGCGCCATGCGCTCGCGGGACGAGTCCTCGTCCAGCTGCGGATGATGGGCCTTGCGATCCAGGAAGAAGTCGATCAGGTCGCGTCGCCCCTGCTTCGTCGGCAGGTCGAAGTACAGCCGTCGGTCGAACCGTCCCGGGCGAAGGAGCGCGGCGTCCAGGTTGTCGGACCGGTTGGTCGCCGCGATCAGCAGGATGTTGTTGTAGCCGGGCTTGCCGACCGAGATCCGCCGCTCGGGGGTGATGAACCCATTGATCCACTCGATCAGCCCGCCCTTCAGCCGCTGCAGGAACGGAGGCGTGTCGAAGGACTGCATCTGGATCAACAGCTCGTTCACCATGCCCGAGCCTCCGGGGCTGATCATCCGGTTGGTCGAACGGCCCAGGCCCGGGAAGGGTGAGGCCGAGAGGGCGCCCCGATCCGATCCGATGGCATCGATCTCCTCGATGAAGCCGATCGCGCCCCCTTCCTTGCGCGCCAGCTTGCGGAGCCGCTTGAAGAACGAGCGGATGCGCGACCCGGTCATCCCGAACCACATCGACTGGAAGGCTGGGGCCGAGATGAACAGGAACGGCACGCCGGCCTGCTTCGCCATGGCCTTGGCCAGGTACGTCTTGCCCGTCCCGGGGGGCCCCTCGAAGAGGATCCCTCGCCGGGGATTGCCCCCCAGCTCGTCGCGAAAGGTGGCGTAGCCCAGGAACACGTCGAGGGTCCGCACGACCTCGTCCACCTGCCCGTCGAGCCCTCGGACGTCGGTCAGGCCGACCTCGATCTCCTCGGGCCGAACGACGATGTGGGGAGAGCGCCCGCTGAACAGCGGCATGGCCATCATCAGCAGGATGGCCAGGAAGATCAGGATCACCGGCAGGAATAGGATCAGGTTGGCCCCGGGGCTTGGCATCCGGATGGGGTTGTCGGTGAGGTACCGGTACCAGAGGTACACGTCTAGGCCGACCAGGACGACGATCAGTCGCCGCACGCGCTTCTTTCGGGTCCGCTCCCGGATCCGGAAGACGTCCGCCTTACCGGCCCGCAGGACCTCGGATCCCTCGAGCACCGCTGCGGTCGATCGTTCGTTCCTCACGGGCGTCCCCTTCCTGGCCGACGGACCGCCTCCAAGCATCGTACGGGGGCACCCGATGGCGCGCATCCGCCCTTCGCCCTAGGGAGCTTCCGAAGGGCCTACGAAGCGCGCGTGCCGGGATCCGGGTCCAACGGCTATGGTGCCTGCCCGCTCCACTCGAGGACGCCCGTGGCCAGGACGAAGCAGACCCCCGTGACCCAGGAGGAGGCATGCTGACCGGCATCGACCACGTGGGGATCGCGGTCGAGGACCTCGACGCCGCGGTCGAGCGGTATCGGCGCACGCTCGGGATCGAGCCCTCTCACCGCGAAGTCGTGCAGTCACAGGGCGTCGAGGAGGTGCTGTTCGAGGTGAGCGACACCAGCATCCAGCTGATCGGCGCCCTCGGCCCGGACACGCCGGTGGGGCGATTCCTGGCCAAGCGCGGTCCGGGCTTGCACCATCTGGGGCTCCGCGTCGACGACGTCGCCTCGACCCTCCAGGCGTTGCGCACGGCGGGCGTTCCCCTGATCGACGAGTCGCCTCGCTCCGGATCGCGCGGTACCACGATCGCATTCGTCCACCCCACGGGGATGGGCGGTGTCCTCGTCGAGCTGGTCGAGGATGCCCGCTAGGGCAGGTCCGTCAAGCCTATTGACGGCGCGTTGACCAGGACCGCGACGTTTCCCTCGGGAAGCTTGCCGTCGGCCATGAGCTGGTGGATGTGGCCGGTGTCCTCGTACGGATAGGTGTGGCCGAGCGTCGTCTGGATCTGCCCGTCACGGACCAGGTCGTTGAACGCCGCGGCCTGCTCGTCGTTGAACAGGTGCGAGCCCTGGTACCGCTTCTGCAGGTACCACAGGTACCGCACGTCCACCATCGTGTCGTACCCGCTCGTCCCGGCGCAGATCACCACCATGCCGCCCCGGTCACACACGAAGATCGACGTGGGAATGGTGTCCTGGGCCGGATGCTCGAAGACGATGCGCGGGCTCCGACGCTCCCCCAGGACGTCCCAGACGGCCTTGCCGAAGGCCTTGGCCCCCTCGAACCAGTCCTTCCACTCCGGCGAGTCCCATCGGGGCGGCACGCCCCAGTGGCTGAAGTCCCTTCGGTCGACGTACCCGACCGCGCCCAGGCGCTTGCAGTACTCGCCCTTCTCCTCGGAGGAGACCACGGCCACCGCCTTGCCGCCGGCGAGCGTGACCAGCTGGATGGCCAGCGAGCCGAGGCCGCCCGAACCGCCCCACACCAGCACGACGTCACCCTCCTCGACCGTGTGCGGGGGCCAGCCGTGCAGCATCCGATACGCGGTGGAGCCGGTGAGCGTGGGTGCGGCCGCCTCCTCCCACGTCAATCGGCCGGCCTTCGGCAGGCACTGATGGGCCTGGACCTTCGTGAACTGGGCGAACGAGCCCCAGCACGTGTCGTAGCCCCACACTCGGAAGCTCGCCGCGAGGCCCGGGTCCTTCCCCGCGAGCACCCACGGATCATCGGGATCCCACTGGCCGGCGTGCACGACGACGCGGTCACCGACCGAGACGTTCGACACGCCGTCGCCGACCGCGTAGACGAGGCCGGACGCGTCCGAGCCGACGATGTGGAAGTCGGTCGGCTCGCCCCATCGCGCCTGGGTCTTCGTGACGTCGATGGGGACGCCCCGGGCCGCCCAGACGTTGTTGAAGTTGACCCCGGCGGCCATGACCATGACCAGGGCCTCCCCCGGCCCGATCGCCGGCACGTCGATCACCTCGTCCTGGATGGATTTCTCCGGCTCCCCGTACCGGTCGGGCCGGACCAGCTGGGCGTGCATCCGTTCGGGGACCTCCCCAACTGGCGGGATCTCGCCGATCTCGAACAGTTCCTTGGCCATGCGGACACCTCACCGTGGGCTCGCGGAGGGCCCGACGATAGGCCACGGCCGCGGCCGGCGACAAACCTCCGCCGTCGAACGGAGCGAGGCAGGGCCGGCCGATCGGTGGGTTCAGTCGATGGTTGCTACGGCTTCGGCGTGGACCGCATCGCGTTCCGGCGGGAAGGCGCTCACCGGGCAGGTCGCGGTCCGAGGACACCACCGGCAGTACGGCCCGGGGGCGAGCTCGAGCTCCCGTCCGGCCTCCGACGCCGCCGCGGCCCGGACGGCCCCGATCACGCGCTCGGCGGCGCGGTCGAGGACCGGCTGGTCCACGTCCTCCGCCTGCCATTCCCCCGACTCCAGGTACAGGGTGGCCACCCGATACGGCGGCACCCCGAATCGCAGGGCGAGCAACAGGGCGTAGAACCGCATGTCCTCGGCGTGCTCCGGCCAGGCCCGGCCGGTCTTGAGGTCGATGGCCAGGCGGGTGGCCCGACCCGGTTCCACGGCCGAGCCCGACCCGAGCACCAGGTCCATCGTCCCGCTGAGCACGACGGCGCCGCCGAGCAGCTCGACCCGGACGTGCCACTCGGTGGACGGTGCGAGCTCCCGCCGCATCCGTCGGAGCGGCGGCATCGTCGATCGGAAGAGCTCGAGGGTCTTGGCCGCGTCCATCAGCGTCTCGTCCCGACGGAGGCCGTCGAGGCCGTCCCAGAACCCTCGGAAGGCCTCGTCGTCGACGAGCCGATCCACCGCCTCCTCGACCAGGCCGTGGGGATCCCGGTCCTCGCGACCGGCCACCTCGAGCTCAACGGCCTTGTGGGCAAGCCGCCCAGCTGCGAATCGAGGCGTGAACGAGAACGGTCCGCGCTCGCCCGCTCGGATTGCGTCGAACAGCCCGGCGCACCGGCCCAGATCGTTCAGGCTGGACTTGCCGAGCCACAACGGCTCGGGAAGCTCGACCGCCCGGACGGCTTCCTCGATCCGATCCCGCAGGTGTGAAACGACGTCGGCCGAGAAGAATGGACGTTCGCCCGGCCCGATGAGCCGCTCGAACGTACGGCGCTGCGAGGGAGTGAGCTCCACGGTGGCCTCCACCGGCCGATCGTAGGAGAACCCACTGACATGGCCGGGCCGTCGCTCGGCCGTCCGGGGCGAGCCGGGCGCTACACTCGGGGACCATGGCCAAGACCGAGGAGCGTCCCCAGGTTCCGGTCCGGACGGTCGAGGAACGGATCGAGGAGCTCCGCAAGCGCAGGGCCGCCATGCTGGACGCCCACCGCAAGGAGGCCGTCCGAAGGCAGCACGAACGGGGCAAGCTCTCCGCCCGGGAGCGCCTGGAGCTCCTGCTCGACGCGGGGTCGTTCCAGGAGACCGACCCGTTCGCCCTCCACCGGTCCCACGACTTCGGGATGGAGCGCAACCGCCCGGCGGGGGACGGGGTGGTCACGGGCCACGGGACGATCGACGGACGCAAGGTGTTCGTCGCGTCCCAGGACTTCACGGTCTTCGGTGGGTCCCTCGGCGAGGTGCACGCCCAGAAGATCTGCAAGGTCCTGGACCTGGCCATGTCGACCGGCGCGCCGTTCATCCAGCTGAACGACTCGGGCGGGGCCCGGATCCAGGAAGGAGCGGCGTCGCTGGCGGGCTACGGGTACATCTTCGAGCGGAACGTCCGAGCCTCCGGCGTGATCCCCCAGATCAGCGCGATCCTGGGGCCCTGCGCCGGCGGTGCCGTCTACTCGCCGGCCGTCACCGATTTCACGTTCATGGTGCGAGAGACCTCGCACATGTTCATCACCGGGCCCGACGTGATCAAGGCCGTGACCGGCGAGGAGGTGTCGTTCGAGGAGCTGGGCGGGGCCATGACCCACGCCTCCCGTTCCGGCGTGGCCTCGTTCGTGGCCCAGGACGAGGAGGAGAGCCTGGCCATGGTGCGGCACCTGCTCTCGTTCCTGCCGTCGAACAACCTGGAGGATCCGCCGTCGTACGCGCCGGTCGACGACCCCGAGCGCCGCGACGAGGGCCTCACCCACCTGATCCCCGACTCGGCCCGCGAGCCGTACGACATGCACGAGGTCATCAGGCGCGTAGTGGACGACGGCGAGTTCATGGAGGTCTTCCCGTATTGGGCCATGAACATCGTGATCGGGTTGGCCCGGCTCGACGGCAGGACCGTCGGCATCGTGGCCAACCAGCCGAAGGTGCTCGCCGGCACGCTCGACATCGAGTCCTCCGAGAAGGCCTCGCGCTTCGTGCGGTTCTGCGACGCCTTCAACGTCCCATTGGTCACGTTCGTGGACGTACCCGGGTTCTTGCCGGGGACGGCCCAGGAGTTCGGCGGGATCATCCGGCACGGGGCGAAGCTCCTCTACGCGTTCGCCGAGGCGACGGTGCCCCGCATGACGGTCATCACCCGGAAGGCGTACGGCGGCGCGTACCTGGTCATGAACTCCAAGCACCTGCGGGCCGACGTGTCGTTCGCCTGGCCCACGGCCGAGATCGCGGTCATGGGGCCGGACGGCGCCGTGAACATCGTGAACAAGAAGGAGATCGAGAAGGCCGAGGACCCCGCGGCCCGACGCGCCGAGCTGATCGGTGAATACCAGCGGAAGTTCGCCAACCCCTACGTGGCCGCGGAGCGCGGCTTCGTCGACGACGTGATCGAGCCGGCCGAGACCCGAGCCCGGCTGATCAAGTCCCTTCGGATGCTGGTCACCAAGCGCGAGGCGGTCCCGGCGCGCAAGCACGGGAACATGCCGCTGTGAATGGCGAGCGGCGGTTCGAGGTCCCGAGTGGCCTCACCCGCGAGGAGGAGCGGGCCATCCTGCTCGCCCTGGAACGGTACTTCCTCAAGGAGAGCCCGCACCCCGACCCGTGGGTCCTTGCCGGACGGATCGAGGCCACCGGATTCGGCGTGCTGCAGGTCCGGCGGCACATGGACGCGGCGTGGGGCGTCCCGGCGCGAGCCCCGTTCGTTCGTCCCGGCGTTCCATCGCTCCACGGCCGGGGCGACGCCACCTAGGTCTGGCGATGACGGGCATCGCCATCCACGTCGACCAGCTGTGGTTCCAGACCCCCGGGGGGATCGGGACCTACATCCGAAACCTCGTTCCCGCGATGGCCCGGCGGGACCCGAGCCTCGACATCCGTCTGTTCCACGCCAGATTCGACCAGGACGGCCCGCCGGAGCGATGGATCCGCGACTTCTGGGTGGAGGAGCTCCCGGCGCCCATCCGGACCCTCTATCCGAGGTGGGATCTGCTGGGGCGACCGGCCCTTCCCCCGAGCCTTGAGGGTTCCGAGATCGTGCATGCCACCAACCCCGCCGCCATCCCTCCCGCCGGACCGGGGCAGCGGCTGGTGGTGACGGTCCACGACCTCGCCTTCGAGTACCACCCGGGGATGTTCCCCCGCTTGTGGCGCACCATGTACCGGCTGGGGCTTCGGGCGGCGGTCGCTCGGGCCGACGCCATCGTCACCCCGTCCCGGAACACCGCCGAGGACCTGCTGTCGCGGACGAGGGTCGACCCTGCTCGGCTCCATGTCGTCCCCCTCGCCGCGTCGATCGGCGTTGGGGGTGAAGACGCGGACGCGACCCTCGCGCGGCTGAAGGTTCGCGAACCCTACGTCTTGTTCGTGGGAACGCTCGAGCCACGCAAGAACCTGGTCCGATTGATCCGGGCGTACCGCCGGGTTGCCGCCACCGGCCTGCCGCACGCGCTGGTGCTCGCCGGGCCACTCGGGTGGCACCACGACGCGCTCATGCGGGAGATCGCCCTGTCGGGCCCGGGCGACATCGTGATGACCGGCGCCGTGTCCGAGCGGGACCTCGATGCCCTGTACCGGGCGGCCGACGCCTTCGTCTACCCGTCGCTGTACGAGGGGTTCGGGCTTCCCGTGATCGAGGCCATGGTCCGGGGCATCCCCACGGTGGCATCGAACACGTCCGCGGTCCCCGAGGTGGCCGGAGATGCCACGCTCGGGGTGAGCCCTCGGTCGGTCCGCGAGATCGCCCAAGCCATCGAGTCGGTGCTGACCGACCTGGATCTCGCCGAGCGGCTGGCGAAGCGGGGCCGGCGGCAGGCCGAGCGGTTCTCCTGGGACGAGACGGCTCGCCTCACCCTCCAGGTGTACGAGCGGGCGCTCGGCGGGAAATGAAGGCCGCCGCTCCAGTCGGCGTCCGGCGGGCTCAGTCTCCGTACTCGTAGAAGCCCCGGCCGGTCTTGCGGCCGAGGCGGCCCGCCGCGACCATCCGCTTCAGGAGCGGCGGCGGGGCGAACAGCGGCTCCTTGAACTCGTCGAACAGCACGTTCGCCACGTAGAGGGCGGTGTCGAGACCGATGAGGTCGAGGAGCTGGAGCGGCCCCATGGGATGGGCCAGGCCGAGGTTGATCGCCGTGTCGATGTCCTCGCGCGTGGCGAACCCCTCGTCGAGCATCCGGACCGCCCCGTTCAGGTACGGGATGAGGAGCATGTTCACGATGAAACCCGCGCGGTCCTTCGACAGCACCGTGGTCTTGCCCAGCACGACTCCGAACGCCCGGGCGAACTCGACCGTCTCGTCGGAGGTCGTGATGGCCTTCACCACCTCGATCAGCCCCATGACCGGCACCGGGTTGAAGAAGTGGAGCCCGACGACCAGCTCCGGGCGTTTGGTCGCGGCAGCGAGATCGACGATGGGGATCGAGCTCGTGTTGCTCGCCAGGATCACCTCCGGGCCGGTGACCTCGTCGAGCCGGCGAAAGACCTCTCGCTTGGTTTCGGAGTGTTCGGTCGCGGCCTCGATCACGAGGTCGCGATCGGCCAGATCCTCGATGCTCGTGGTCCCG
>VAYX01000081.1 GCA_005885325.1 Actinomycetota bacterium | reverse complement strand
GACTTCGATGTTCGCCGGCGTGAGGAGGTAGACGCGGTTGGCGACCATCTCGATCTTGCCGTCGAGGCCGTAGACGAGGCCGGATGCGAAGTCGACGAGGCGCCGGGCGATCGTGTCGTCGGTGCTCTGGAGGTTCATGATCACCGGGACCCCGTCCTTGTACCGGTCGGCGATGTCGCGGGCCTCGTTGAACCGGCGAGGCTCGGACTTGTGGATCGATGACGCGGTCGAGCGACGGGAGGGGATCGTCCGCACCAGACCGATCTCGTCCTGCTGGACCTGCACGTCGCGGACGGCGTGAGGCCGTTGGAGGCGGCGGACCGGCGCCGCTTCGGCTTGGCCCGCAACGTCATCCAGTTGCTCGAATTCATCCTCCTCGACGAGGCCGAGGTACGTGAGCGTCTTCTTCCACACGCCTGGCATCTCTCCTCCTACGTACCTGCGGGAGGCCGTTCACCGAACAGGGCCGTCCCGACCCGGACCATGGTAGCGCCTTCCTCCACTGCAACCTCGTAGTCCATCGACATTCCCATCGAGAGCTCCTGGGCCTGCGGATGCTTGGCCCTCACCTCCGCCAGCAGCTCGCGGAGGCGGATGAACGAGGGCCGCGTGTCCTCGGCCACCTGCGGCATGGGCGGCAGGGTCATCAGGCCCCGAAGCTCGAGGCCATTCATGGCCGAGACCTCGTCGGCGAAGCCGACACACTGCTCGGGAGCCACCCCGGTCCGCTCGCCGGTGAAGTCCACCTCGATGAGCGCCGGGATCCGCCGGCTGCGCTGCGCGGCGCGACGGGCCAGGCGCGCCACGGCGTTGCCGGGCGACAGCGTCTGCACGATATCGGCCAGGTCGGCCACTCGATGGGCCGTGTGGCTCTGCAGGGTCCCGATGAAGTGCCACCGTGGACCCTCGACCGCCTCGCGCTTGGCCTCGAGCTCTCGCACGTAGTTCTCTCCGAAGTCCTCGACCCCGCCCTGATGGGCCCAACGCACGACCTCCGCCGGCACCGCCTTGCTCGCCGCGACGAGGCGAACGGTGGCCGGGTCCCGGCCGGAGCGGTCGCAGGCCCTGGCGATACCCTCTCGGACTCGGGCTAGGTTCGCCAGCACGGCCTCGCGGGAGTCTAGCACCATGAGTGAACAGAAGTTGACAACAGTTGAAGGTCGTTTACCCGTATCACAGGGCAGGGAGGCATCGCCCCGCCTACTCCAGCCTCATGGCCAGGGCCAGATGGCGACCGGTGGACCCCTCGTTCCTGAACGAGAAGAACCGGCCGGCCTCGCACGCCGTGCACAGCCCCGTGTCCTGGACCCGGCGGACGCCAAGCTCGCCGAGGATCGCTGCGGTGGTGGCAACGAGATCCAGGTACCGATGCCCATCCCGTCGCTCGGTGACAGCACCGGCCGGCGAGGCGGCGTCCACAGCCCTGGCCACGTCCTCGCCCACCTCGTAGTGGCACGGTCCGATCGCGGGACCGACCGCCACCATGACCTGCCCCGGGTCCCCGAACAACGCCGCCGCCTTCTGGAGGATGCCGGCGGCCATGCCTCGCCATCCCGCGTGCACCAGTGCCACTCGGCCCTCCGCGGGGGCGGCCATCACCGCGATGACGCAGTCGGCCGAGAAGCCTGCGAGCGGCAGTCCCGCCCGCTTCGTCTGCAGCCCGTCGGCGGCATGGAGCGCGTCGGCCGGACCGAGGAACCCGTCCCCAGCCCGGGCCGGGCCGATGGGCAGGATCGTCGTGCCGTGGACCAGGCCGGGCACGGCGAACGACCGGATTCCGAAGGCCCGGGTCACCCTGCCGCGGTTCGTCGCAACCGCATTCGGATCGTCGCCCACGCTGAACGAGACGTTCAACGAACGAAACGGGGCCCCGCTCGTGCCCCCCGTCCGCTCGGCGAAGGCTGCGAGGAATCCCGCGCGCTCCAGCTCGACGGAGACGAGCGCGTGCGCGCCGCCTCCGAGGGCTCGGCGTTCGAACGGGCTCACGTGGAGATGTTCGCAGGTGAGCTCCTGATCCGGGTGCGGGAGGTGAGGGGCGGGGGGCCCGTTCAGAGGCGGGGGAAGGTCGCCTCTCGAACCGTTGTGCCTCCCGCCCCACGACCAGAGGTCGCAGGACGACGGTCCTGCGTTCAGCTCTTCAAGAAGTCCGGGATGTCCAGGTCCTCTTCCGCGTCGAACGGCACCCGGTCGGGCACCGGCTTGAAGATCTCGTCCTCCTCGTCGATGAGGATCGAGGGCACCGGTCCCGGCTCCTGCTCCTGTTCCTCGGGCCCTCCCGGGACCGATACCGGCTCCTCCAGGATCCGAGAGAGCCGTCCTTCGCGCCCGGCCCGCTCGACCAGCTTGTCGAAGCCGGCCGCGATGACGGTCACCCGCACCTCGTCGCCGAGGGCATCGTCCACGACCGCTCCGAAGATGATGTTGGCGTCGGGATGGGCAACCCGCGTGATCGCGTCGGCCGCCCGGTTGACCTCGTGGAGCGTGAGGTCGGTGGGGCCCGCGATCGAGAGCAGGACGCCGCGCGCCCCCTCGATGGAGGACTCGAGCAGGGGTGAGGACACGGCCGCCTTGGCCGCATCCTCCGCGCGGTCCTCGCCCGACGCGTGCCCGATCCCCATCAGCGCCGATCCCGCACCCAGCATCACGGCTTTCACGTCCGCGAAGTCGAGGTTGATGAGGCCTGGCGTCGTGATGAGCGAGGTGATGCCTTCGACGCCCTGATACAGCACCTGGTCGGCCATGCGGAACGCATCGACGATCGGCGTGTGTGGATCGGACACCTGCAGGAGCCGGTCGTTCGGAACGACGATGAGGGTGTCGACGGCCTTCTTCAGATCCGAGATCCCGAGGTCGGCTTGGGTGGCACGCTTGCGGCCCTCGAAGCCAAACGGTCGCGTGACGACGCCGATGGTGAGGGCCCCGGCTTTGCGGGCCAGCTCGGCAACGACCGGCGCCCCACCGGTCCCCGTGCCGCCTCCCTCACCGGCGGTGATGAAGACCATGTCGGAGCCCTTCAGGAGCTCCTCCATCTCGTCGCGGTGCTCCTCGGCAGCGCGCCGCCCGACCTCGGGGTCCGACCCCGCTCCCAGGCCTCGGGTGGTTTCTCGACCGATGTCCAACTTGACCTCGGCGTCGGACATCAGCAGGGTCTGGGCGTCGGTGTTCACGGCCACGAACTCCACGCCTCGGAGCCCGGCGTCGACCATGCGGTTGACCGCGTTCACCCCCCCGCCGCCGATGCCAACCACCTTGATCACGGCGAGGTAGTTCTGAGGAGTCTCCATCCTCGACCTCCGCTCCCCCGGGTGCTTCCGCCCCCGGTCTACCTGGGGAAACGCCGCTTCTAACCCCCTCGAACGTGAACCTCTAGTTGAACGTTATTGGTATATCTACTTTACGTTCGACGGGCCACGCTACTATCAAACCCCAGGTCCGTCAAGGGATATGCCCTGGTCACTGCCCGTATCCATGACGGGCGGGCCGGGCAGCTCCCAGTTCAGCCGAGCGTGACCGCTGGAGAGTCGGGAGCGGTGACGTTCACGCTGGCGACCGAGGCCCCCTGCGTCGTGGCCCACCGAAGGATCTGCCGCGCTGCCGCGGTCTTGGCCTCGATCCCGGTGGTGTCCCCGAACTCGACGCGCGTCCCACCGTCGAGCTCCACGGAGAGGGCGCCGGCGTCCACTACCGCCCGGACGACGGCCGGACGTCTCCCCCCATCCAGTCCGGCGATGGCCCTGGCGGCGGCCTGAGCCGGCGCGTTCCCCTCGGGGAGGCTCGAGCCGGTCATGACCACGATCTCGGGGAGCATCGGATCGGCCGCCACCGTCCCGAGTGCCACGCCGTCGGCGGCGAGCAGCGTGAACGCCACTTCGGTACGGATCATGGCGACGGGGGCCCGCTCCACCACCGAGATGCGGATCGTCCCCGGCACTCGCCGCGACACCGTGGCCGTCGCGACCCATGGATCGGATTCCAGGCGTCGCTCGACGGCGCCGGCATCGAACCACAGGACGTTCGTCGACGATGAGAGCGCGGCCAGCCGCACGACCTGCGCGCGAGTCAGGCTCGAGATCCCGACCACCTCCAGATGGCGCAGGCGAAGCAGCGACGAGCGCGACACCACGAGCGAGCCCGCGGCGATGGTCAGGGAGGCCACGATCATCGTGGCGACCAGCCGCCGGCCGCGAATGGCGCGCACCAGCTCAGCGAGGCGCAAGGTCGAAGTGGCCAACGAGGTGGACCTCCGGCTCGAGATGGACGCCGGACCGGGCGGCGACCAGGTCCTGCACCTTCGTGACGAGCTCGACGACGTCGGATGCCTTCGCTCCCTCGGCGGCGACGATGAAGTTCGCGTGCTTCGCCGAGACAGCGGCACCGCCAACGGAGAGACCTTTGCCGCCGGCCTCCTCGATCAGGCGGGCCGCGTGATCGCCCGGAGGGTTCTTGAAGACGCTCCCGCAGTTCGGCTCGGCCAGCGGTTGGGTACGCCGCCGCCACTCCCGAGCTTCCTCCATGAGCCGGCGGATCTCCGAGGTGTCCGCCGACGCCAGGCGCACCGTTCCTGCCACGACGACGGCATCGGCGGCCAGGTCGGCGTTGCGGTAGCGGAACCCGGCCTCGGCAACCGGGACGACCCGAGCTGCCTGGGTCCCGAGCTCGAAGAGGTCCACCGACTCCACCACCTCGGCCAGCTCGCGGCCGTGGGCCCCCGCGTTCATCCGGATGGCTCCGCCGAACGACGCCGGGATGGCCACCCCGAACTCGAGCCCCGTCAGGGCGTGTGACAACGCGACCCCGGCGAGCGCGGGGAGCGGCATCGACCCACCGGCCGTGATCCGATCTCCGCTCCGCGCGGCCCACCGGTACCCCCGCCCCAACCGGAGGACCAGTCCCTCGAACCCGCGGTCGGCGACCAGGATGTTCGATCCCTTGCCGATCACCACGACCGGCAGGTCGGCCTGGCGGACGGCTTCCCCCGCCGCCACCAGGTCGCGCTCGGACTCGGGCTCCAGATACAGGGCCGCGGGACCGCCGATCCGAAACGACGTCAGCGGCGCGAGGGGGAACCCGGTGCGGACGCGCTCGCCGCACGCCGCACGAAGGATGGACTCGGCGCGCCGGAGGGCATCGCTCACGATGCGTCCCCCAGCCGCTCCAGGACCTCCTCGGTGATCATCGGGATGTCGCCGGCACCCATCATCAGGACGAGGTCGCCCTCGCGCACCTCCCGCACCAGGAAGCGCACCACGTCCTTTCGATGCGGGAGGTACGCGACCCGCTGCGCAGGGGCCGCGGCCGTGAGCGCGTTCACCACCAACTTGCCGGTGATCCCGGGGATCGGGTCCTCGTCCGCGTGGTACACGTCGGTCACCACGGCGAGATCCACGCCGGCGAGGCTCTCCCCGAGCTCCCGCGACAGCGCGCGGGTCCGCGTGTACCGATGCGGCTGGAACACGACCACCAGGCGTGAGCGATGGTCGACGGGCGCCGCGTCGAGCGTCGTCGTGACCTCGGTGGGGTGATGTGCGTAGTCGTCGTAGAACGCCGCGCCTCGCGCCGATCCCCGGAACTCCAGGCGGCGCTTCACCCCGGTGAACGAGGAGAGCGCCTCGGCCGCCTTCGCCGGCGGCACGCCCACCTCGCGTGCGGCGAGCAGCGCCGCCGTTGCGTCGAGGATGGTGTGCGCCCCGATCACCTGGAGGCGAAGGTCGACCGCTCCGCCGTCCTCCATGGTCACGGTCCCCCGGGCATAGCCCGCTTCCTCGCCAACGGCCACCCGCACGGCGTTCCCCGGGTCGCGGCCGTACGTGATCGCGTCGGTCCCCGACCGTTCCAGGACCGCCCGCGTGCCGGGGTCGTCGCCGCACGCCACGACCCGCCCGGCCTGCCGGACGAAGCTGGCGAACGCCGCCTCCACGGCCGGTTGTCCTTCCGCGTAGAACGCGTGGTGGTCCGCCTCGACGTTCGTGACCACCGCCACCTCTGGGCGGAACAACAGGAACGAGCCGTCGCTCTCGTCCACCTCCACCACGAACAGGTCTCCCCCGCCGTGCTTGGCCCCCGAGCCGATCTCGTTGAGGTCGCCGCCCACCACGAAGCTCGGGTCCAGACCGGCTCGCTCGAGGATCACCGACAGCATCGACGTGGTCGTGGTCTTGCCGTGGGTGCCGGCCACGGCAAGGGTCCGAAGGCCGGCCGCGAGAGCCGCCAGGACCTGGGCCCGGGCAAGGACCAACAGCCCGCGGCGCCGCCCCTCGCTGAGCTCGACGTTTCGTTCCAGGACGGCCGACGAGACGATGACGGCATCGGGGTCCCCGATCTGCTCGGGCGTGTGGCCCACGAAGACCGTGGCCCCCAGGGCCCGAAGCTCGTCCAGCCCCCGGTCCTTCAGGTCGGAGCCGGTGACCGTCACCCCCCTGGCGATCAGCATCCGGGCCAATGAGCGCATGCCGTAGCCGCCGATGCCGATCAGGTGGGCGGAACGGATATCCGAGAGGTCCGGGACCTCGAGCGTGGCGATGCTGCCCGGCGGCGAAACGAAGTCGTCGCTCATCCCTCGGCCGCCTCCGCCACGACATTCGCCAGCGCTTGGGCCGCATCGGGGCGGGCCCAGGCCGACGCGCGCTCCCCCATCGCTCGGAGGCGCGGCCGGTCGTCGAGGATTGCGGCGATCTTCGAGGCCAGGAGCTCGCCGGCGAGGGCGTGGTCCATGATGACCATGGCCGCCCCGGCTCGCTGGAGGGACCGTGCGTTCGCCTCTTGATGGCGGCCCGTCGCGTATGGATACGGCACGAGGATCGACGGCAGCCCGCACACGGTGACCTCGGCGACGGTGGTGGCGCCCGCCCTCGACACGACCAGGTCGGCCACCGCGTAGGCAAGCTCCATGCGGTCGAGGAACGGAAACGCCCGCACGAGCAGCGGGCCGTCCCGGGGCAGCCGCCGCTCGGTCTCCTGGAAGTGCCCGGTCCCGGTGAGCAGCACCACCTGCAGATCCCCTCGGTCGCGCAGATGCCGGAGCGCGCCGGTGACAGCACGGTCGAGGTGGAGCGCGCCCTGGCTCCCCCCGAACGCGACGACCGTGGCCCGGTCGGCCTCGAGCCCCAGCGTCGATCGGGCCTCCTCCGCGAACGCGGCCCGGTCCGACCGCACGGCGACGATCTCCTCGCGGACCGGGTTCCCCGTGACCTCGGTATCGATGCGCCTGGGAAGCAGGCGCGCCGTCTCACCGAACGACAGGGCGACCGTCCGGGCCACCCGGGACAGCGTCCGGTTGGCCAGCCCGGGGACGGCGTTCTGCTCGTGGAGCACCAGCGGACGCCGCGACCGGATCGCGGCGAGCGAGGCCGGGACGCTCACGTAGCCGCCCATCCCCACCACGACATCGGCCCCCGCGACCAGGGGCCGGCACCGGCCGACGGAGCGCAGCGCCCAGACCGGCGCGGTCACAGCGCGGAGCGAGAGCTTCCGCTCGAACGGCCGTGCCTCGACCGTCGAGAACGCGAATCCGGCCGCCGGGACCAGCCCGGACTCGAGGCCCCGCGCGGTTCCCACGAACGCGACGTCGGCCCCATGCCGTTCCGCCAATTCCTTCGCCAGCGCGAGCGCGGGGAACACGTGCCCCGCGGTGCCACCCCCCGCGACCACCACCCTCATGGGGTCCGCCCGGCCCGCGCGATCGGGGACGCCGGCCTCCCGGCCTTGCCGATGTTCACCAGGATGCCCACGGCGGCCAGCGACACCACGAGGGACGATCCCCCGTAGGAGAGCATCGGAAGCGGCACGCCGGTGATCGGCAGCAGGCCGGTGACGGCCCCCAGGTTGACCACGATCTGGAGCCCGAACCACGAGACGATCCCGGACGCGAGGAGCCGCCCGAACACATCCGGCGCCCGGGCCGCGATCCGGATCCCGGCGTAGATCAGCACGCCGAAGGCCAGCAGCACGACGATCTCACCGATGAGGCCGAGCTCCTCGCCGAGGATGGAGAAGATGAAGTCCGTGTGCGCGTTGGGGACATACATCCACTTCTGGCGGCTGGTACCGAGCCCCACCCCGAACCATCCGCCCGATCCCAGCGCGATGAGGGACTGGATCAGCTGGTATCCGGTGTTCTTCGCGTCGGCCCAGGGGTGGAGGAACGACAGGAAGCGCGCCCGCCGGTAACCCTCCCCCATGATCAGCGCGAATCCGATCGCGCCGCCGACGATCCCCGCGGCCGCCAGGTAGCGAAGGCGCACGCCCGCGGCGAACACCAACAGGAACACCGACCCCGCCAAGATGACCGCGGTTCCCAGGTCGGGTTGGACGATGACCATCCCGCACACGAGCGCCGTGACGGGAAGCAACGGCAGGGCGAAGTGCGCCGGCTCGTCCACCCGGCTCCATTTGCGAGCCAGGACGGTCGCGGCGAACACGGCGAGCGCCAGCTTCGCCAGCTCCGACGGCTGGATCGTGACCGGCCCGAGCGAGATCCACCGCGACGAGCCGTACGCCTCGATCCCCGCCGTCGGGTGGAGCACCAGGGCGAGCAACACCGCCGTGAACCCCAGGAGGGGAACCGCCAGGCGCTGCCACGCCTCGTATCGCATCCGCGACGTGACGACGAGCGCCGCCGCTCCCATGACGGCGTACGCTGCTTGCCGCTGGAAGAACAGGAAGCTCGAGCCGTACTGCGCATAGGCCGACACCGAGCTGGCCGACAGCACCATGATGAGGCCCCCGGCCGTGAGGAACGCGGTGGCGCCGATCAGCATGGTGAGGTTCCGGCGGGCGGCGACCTCCGTTCGGGACCGCGGCCTGTGCACGGATTCGCGCGGGGCCACAAGACGCAGACGAGATGCGGCCGGCGCGAGGATCTCAACGCGGGCCATCGCTGATCTCCTTCGGGAGCCCCCGGGCAGCCTTGGCGAATCGCTCGCCTCGCTCGACGTAGTCGCGGAACATGTCCCAGCTGGCGCAGGCCGGCGCGAGCAGGACGGTTCCCCCGTGCGGAGCCAGCTCGAACGCCTCGCGCACCGCTTCCTCGATCGAACCGGCCTTGCTCACCGGCACCTTGGACTCGAAGAGCATCGCGATCTCCGGTGCGGCCTCTCCCACGGCCACCACCCCAGCCAGGGCGGGCGTGGCCTCCACGAGCGGCGCCAGGTCGACTCCCTTGGCCATGCCCCCGGCGATGAGGACGACGTCTCGCCGGCCCGCCAGCGCGTGGAGCGCCGCGTGGACGTTCGTGGCCTTGGAATCGTCGAGGAAGGTGACGGTTCCCACCCGCGCCACCTCCTCGCCCCGGTGTGGGAGGGGGCGCATCCGGCGCAGGCCCTCGGCCACAGCGCCGGCCGGAAGGCCGAACGACAGGGCCGCGGCCGCCGCCGCAGCCGCGTCGGCCCGGAAGCCGGCGGCGTCGGACACCGGGACCCCCAGAGGAGCCTCGCCGTCCATCCGGGCCACGAGCTCCCGGCCCACGAAGCCGACCTCTCCCTCGCCCGGCGAACCCATCCGGAACCACACCACCCGGCACGGCGCGGCGGCAGAGATCTCCCGCCCCCGATCGTCGTCGGCGTTGCCGACGTGGACCGCGTTCTCGCCCTGGAGCTCGTAGATGCGCGCCTTGGCTTCGGCATAGTGCTCGAACGAGCCGTGCCAGTCGATGTGGTCCGGCGCCACGTTCAGCAGGACCGAGACCCGTGGATGCAGCCAGTGATGGAACCGGAGCTGGAAGGAGGAGGCTTCCACCGCCAACGCGGCGTGACCCTCCCTCGCGGCCAGCGAGAAGGCGTGGCCGATGTTGCCGCACGCCGACGCGTCGAGGCCGGCGGCCCGCATCATCGTCGCGACCATCATCGTGGTCGTTGACTTGCCATTCGTCCCGGTCACGGCGACGTACGGTGCGTGACACAAGCGAGCGCCCACGTCCAGCTCGCTCCGCCGGGGCTGGCCACGACGGCGGTGACGCCGTCCAGATGCCGGGGCTCGTGGCCGCCGGTCAGGACGTCGACGCCGAGATCGCGGATCTCCTCCGCGCCGGCGGCCTCCGGCCGCTCCTCTGTCACGCGGACCTCGGCACCTTCCTCCGCCAGGACCCGGGCGGCTGCGCGGCCGGCGACGCCGAGCCCGACGACCAGGACGCGCTCGCCGGCGAACGCCTTCGTCCTCTTGACGGCACCTCGCTGGCGGCCGTCGAGCCTCATCCCGTACCTCCGCGCGCCAGGAAGTCCGCGTAGAACAGCCCGATACCGATGGCCACGCACATCCCAGCGATGATCCAGAACCGCACGATGACCGTGAACTCCGGCCAGCCGGCAAGCTCGAAATGATGGTGGATCGGCGACATCCGGAAGACCCGTCGTCCGAACCCCCGGAACGCGATGACCTGGAGGATGACCGAGGTGGTCTCCAGGACGAACAGGCCCCCCAGCACGACGAGCAGGAGCTGCGTGCTCGTGACGATGGCGAGCGCACCGATCAACCCTCCGAGCGCGAGCGCGCCGGTGTCGCCCATGAAGATCCGGGCCGGCGCGGCGTTCCACCACAGGAACCCGGCGACCGCGCCGACGGCGCCGCCGGCGACGATGGCGGTGTCGAGGGCCGCGTTGACCGCCACCGGGTAACAGGCGTCTTCCAACCCCAGCACAGTGCATGGGTGGCGGAACTGCCAGAAGGCGATGTACACGTAGGCCGACAGCACCAGGATGGCCGCGCCCGATGCCAGGCCGTCGAGCCCGTCGGTGAGGTTCACCGAGTTCGACGACGAGGCGAGGATCAGGAACACCCACAGGTAGAAGGCGAGCCCCAGGTTCACCCCCGTGTCCCGGATGAACGACAGGTCGGTCGGAAGGTGGCCGGCTTTCACCGCGATCAGCCCGAAGCCCAGGGCTACGACGGCTTGCCCGGCGACCTTGGCCGCCTTCGACAGCCCGAGCGATCGTTGCCGGCGGACCTTGATGAGATCGTCGACGAACCCCACGAGCCCCAAGCCGATGGCCGCGAACAACACCGACAGCCCCGCAGCCGTCACCGTGCTGAACACCACCCTCGTGACCAGATAGGACGCGACCACCCCCGCGATGATCACGGAGCCGCCCATCGTCGGGGTCCCCATCTTCTCCAGATGGGTGTGCGGACCGTCCTCCCGGATGTGCTGGCCCCACCCCCACAGGCGGAAGGCCCGGATGGCCACGGGCGTGCCGAGGAGCGTCACGGCCAGGCCCACCGCGGCGGCGAGCAGGATGGCTCTCACCGAAGGGCCTCCGCCACCCGCTCCAGCCCTGCCACCCGCGACCCCTTGATCAGGACGACGTCTCCGGCCCTGGCCCACCCGCGGACGTCGGCGGCGGCTTCGGCGGGCGTGTCGACGCAGACCACGCCGTCCGGCACCGCGCCCTCCCGCAGGGCGGCTCCGGCCACCGCGCGCGCAACCGGACCCACCGTGACGAGGCGGTCCACCCCCAGCCGGACCACCAGCTCTCCCAATCGCTCGTGCTCGCCACTCGAGATGGGACCGAGCTCTGCCATGTGCCCGAGGACCGCCGCGAGGCGGCCCCCGCGTGCCATCCACCGGGCCGCCCGGAGCCCGGCGGCCATCGACTCGGGGTTCGCGTTGTACGCGTCGTTCACCACCCGCACACCGTCCTCGGTGGTGAAGCTCTCCATCCGCCACCGGGAGACGCCGACCCCCTTCAATCCCGCGGCGCACTCGGCGGCCGACAGGCCCAGCGCGATCCCGCAGGCTGCGGCGGCGAGCGCGTTCGACACCATGTGCTCACCTGGGACGATGAGCTCGGCGCGCTCGCGCTCGTCCCCCACCACCAGGTCGAAGCCCGCCCTCCCTTCGTCGTCGAGCGCCACGTCCTCGGCCCGAACGTCCGCCTCCGTCGCCAGCCCGAACATGACGACGCGGGCCCGGGTCCGCGCGGCCAGATCGCGGACGACGGTGTCGTCGGCATTGAGGATCGCCGTGCCGACGTCGGGCAGAGCCTCCACGGGCTCGGCGGAGGCCTCCACGATGGCCGGCCACGATCCGAAGACCTCCATGTGCGCGACCCCGACGTTCGTGACCACGACGGCGTCGGGTTGGGCCACCCGGCACAACTCCGCATGGTCCCCCCGGCGGCGGGCACCCATCTCGGCCAGCACCACCTCGACGCCCTCCGGCGCTCCGAGCAGCGTCATGGGGAGCCCGATCTCGTTGTTGAACGATCCCGGACTGGCGTGGGTCAGGAACCCCGTCGACAGGATGGAGGCTGCGAGATCCTTCGTGGAGGTCTTCCCGTTCGCGCCGGTGATCCCGATCACCGTGGCATCGCGCATGCGCGCGCGCTCGTCGGCGGCCAATGCCAGCAGCGCGCGACCGGAGTCGGCCACCACCACCACCGGCTCCGCGGCGACCGGCCGGTGCACCACCGCGCCGACCGCACCGCGCGAGAGCGCATCGGTCACGAAGTCGTGGCCGTCGTCACGCTCGCCCCGCATGGCGACGAACAGCGAGCCCGGCCCGGCCTCGCGGCTGTCGATGACCACGGCCGTGACGGTCGCGTCCGCGCCGCGGAGGCGACCGTCGACGGCCCGGGCCACCTCGGAGAGCGGCCGCGGCCTCATGCAGTCCCCCGGAGCGCTCGGAGCTCCTCGGCCGCGACGACCCGGTCGTCGAACGGCACCGTGCGGTCGGCGAACTCCTGGCCCGTCTCGTGTCCTTTCCCGGCGATGACGACCACGTCCCCAGCCCCCGCCTCCGAGAGCGCGAGCTTGATCGCGGCGCGGCGCTCGGGCTCGATGACGTAGCGTCCGCCACCCTCCTGCGCTCCGGGCTCGATCTCCCCGATGATCACCAGGGGATCCTCGCTCCGCGGGTTGTCGCTCGTGATCACCGAGAGGTCCGCGAAGCTGGTGGCCACTTTTCCCATCAGGGGTCGCTTGGCCCGGTCCCGGTCTCCGCCACAACCCAACACGACGATGAGCCGGCCCGGTGCGAGCAGCCGCGCCGCCCGCAACACGTTGTCCACGCCGTCCGGCGTGTGCGCGTAGTCCACGATGACCAGGAAGTCCTGCCCTTCCTCGACGGCCTCGACGCGGCCCGGCACGCCCGCCACGTCCGCGATGCCCTGGGCCGAGACGTCGTCGGGGATCCCCAGGGCCCTGGCCGTGGCCAGCGCCGCCAGGCAGTTCTCGATGTTGAACCCGCCGCGCAGGGACGAGCGGATCTCGAGCTCATCGACACGGAACGAGATCCCGGAGCGCGTGGCGCGGACGTCGGTGGCCCGCACGTCGGCTCCCGATCCGTAACCGAACGTGACGGTTGGCAGCCCCGAACGGAGGAGACGACGGCCGTGTGGGCTGTCGAGGTTCACCACGGCCATCTCCGAGAGCTCCGGCGTGAACAGTCGGGCCTTCGCCTCGAAGTACTCCTCCATCGATGCGTGGTAATCCAGGTGATCCTGGCTGAGATTGGTGAACACCGAGCATCGAAAGCGGATGCCGTCCACCCGGTGCTGATGCAGCCCGTGCGAGGACACCTCCATGGCCACCGCCTCGACCTCTCGATCGGCCAGCCGAGCCAACAGGCGGTGCAGGTCGGGCGCCTCGGGTGTGGTCATCGGCAGGGGCAGCGGGGCCCCGTCGATCCGAAGGCCCGTCGTCCCGATCACGCCGGCGACCCGGCCGCTCTTTCGGAACACCGACTCCAGCAGGTACGTGATCGTGGTCTTCCCGTTGGTCCCGGTGACGCCGACGACGGTCATCCGGTCGGCGGGCCGGCCGAAGAAGGCCGCCGACACGGGGCCCATGGCCTCGCGCACCGACGGGACGCGGACCTGCACCACCTCGAGGGGCAACCACCGATCGAGGACCAGGGCGACCGTCCCTCGCGACACCGCCTCCGCGGCGAAGTCGTGTCCGTCGCGCCCCGAGCCGGGCACGCAGAAGAACAGGCTGCCGGGGACGGCGTCCTGCGAGCGGTACACCACGTCCACCACGTTCACCGATCGATCGCCGTGGACCTCGTGCCGCGGCAGCGACACGACGAGTTCGGCGACCGGTCGGGACGGGGGAAGGCCGAGCGCAACCAAGTCATCCGAGCTTATCGTCCGTACCCCCCCGCGCCCTCCGACCGTCATCGGGCAGGGATCGCGTGGGGCGGAGGCGGCACGGCGTTCCCCGGTGCGATCCCCAGGCGTTCGATCGCATACCGGGCCACCTGCTGGAACAGCGGAGCGGCGGCGACCCCGCCATAGACGGTCGTGGGCCGGTCCAGGATCGCGGCGATCACCACCTTGGGATCGGACGCCGGCAGGTAGCCGATGAACGAGGCGAAATAGCGATCGGCGTAGTAGCCCCCGGTGGGCTTGGGGATCCGCGCGGTCCCCGTCTTGCCGGCCACCCGGAAGCCGGGGATCTGCGCGGCCGTGCCGGTCCCCGCCTTCACCGCGTACGCCAGCATCCGGGTGACCATCTGGGAGGTGGCATCGGAGACGACGCGACGGGTCGGCGAGGGCGCTGCCGGGTGGAAGGCGCCCTGAGGATCCACGGTCCCGCGGACCAGGCGCGGCCGGACCCACACGCCACCGTTCGCGATCGTCGCGTACACCGAGATCATCTGGAGCGGCGTGACCGCGATGCCCTGACCGTAGGCCATGGTGGCCAGGCTGGTGTCCGACCACAGGTACAGCGGCAGCATCATGCCGGCCGACTCGCCGGGGAACCCGATCCCCGTGACCTGGCCCAGCCCGAACTTCGACAGGTACGTGGCCAGTCGCGGTGCGCCGAGGCGCTCCGCCACCTCCACCGCGCCGATGTTGCTTGACTGCGCCACGACGTCGCCGAGCGTCATCTGTTCGACCCCGTGAGGATGCGCGTCGTGGATCACGAAATCGCCCACCCGCATCTTCCACGGCACCAACAGGAGCTCATCGAGCGGTAGGGAGCGCTCCTGCACCGTCGCGGCCGCGGTGATCACCTTGTTGACCGACCCGGGCTCGAAGACATCCGTTACGGCCCTGTTGCGCCAGGTGGCCGGCTTGGCGGTCGCGAACTCCTTCGGGTCGAACCACGGGTAGGTGGCCATGGCATAGATGTCGCCCGTTCGGGGATCCATCACGATGACCGTGCCGCCCTGCGCCTGGTTCGCCTTCACTGCCTCCTCCAGGGCCGCCTGCACTTGGAACTGGAAGTCGCGATCCATCGTGACCACGAGGTCCGAGCCCGGAGCGGGGAGCCGCTCGGCGTCGATCCCGCCCACGATGGGCTGGCCCGAGGGGTCGAGCTCCTGCGTCCGCTCTCCCGGCTTTCCCGCCAGGACCGACTGGTACTCGAGCTCGAGCCCGGCCAACCCGACGCCGTCGACGCCCACGAACCCGAGCACCTGGGGGGCGAGAGGGCCGGCGGGATAGGCGCGCCGGCTCGAGGGGAGGAACCCGACGCCCGCAAGGTGCAGCCGCTCCAGCCGCCCCGCCGTCTCCAGGTCGACCTGGCGGGCGACGTAGACGAAGGTCGTGTCGGCCGTGAGCTGGGGAACGAGGTCGCGGACCTTCAGGCCCAGGATCCGAGAGATCGTCTGCGCCTCATCCCACGGCTCGGTGACGTACCGAGGGTCGACGTAGACGTCGCGCGCCGGGAGCGAGATGGCCATGGCCTCGTCGGAGCGGTCGAGGACCCGTCCCCGCGAGGCCGGCAACGTCACCGTGTGGAGCCGCTGGTCGAGCGCATAGGACCGGTACGCGCGGGCCTGGCTGACCTGGAGCACCGACAGCCGAAGGACGATCGCTCCCATGGCCAGCGCCAGCACCGCCAACAGCGCGATCAGGCGCCGCATGGGCGGGCGTTTCACGGGAGGGCCTCGCTCAGCCACCCCGTCGGGTGGTCGTGGTCCGCGGCCCCGGCCGGCGCCGCAGTTCTCGCGGCGGGCACGTGGAGGAATCGGATCTCGTCGGGGAGACGCATGCCGTGGCTGCGAGCCCAGGCGGCGATCCGGCCGGGTGCGGACAGTGCGGCCTGCTGCCGGGTGAGCTCCAGGTTCGCTTGCGTGAGGACCCCGACACGCTGTTCGAGGTCGTCGACGCGGAAGGAGCTCTGGGCGAGCAGGGCGTTCAGCGCCACGAGGCCGAGGACCATCGACCCCACCAGCACCGAGGAGAAGATCAGGAACCCGGACCGGCTCCGCCGGGTTCGGTTGACGCCGGTCGAGGGACGCGGCGCAACGGGCCGGCGAGCCGGGACCCTCGGAGGAGCCGGCCGGGGCCTGCGCGCGGGAGCCGACGCGGGAACACTCGCGGGTATCGAGCGCGCGGGCAGGGCGCGAGCCGGCTGGCTCACGCGGCAGCTCCGCGCGGCCCGGGGTCGGACGCCGTTTCCGCAGCTCGCCGAGGGCCGTCGTCCAGCAGCTCGGCCGCCCGGAGCTTGGCGCTCCTGGCCCGGGGATTTCGGGCCGCCTCCTCCGGTGACGGCCGACGGGGCTTCTTGGTGAGCGACCTGAGCCTTGGCTCGCCGGCCACGAACCGTTTCACCATTCGGTCCTCCAGGGAGTGGTAGGCGATGGTGACGACGCGGCCACCGGGAGTGAGGAGACCCACCGCTCGAGGCAGGGAAGCGGCGAGCTCCTCGAGCTCCCGGTTGACCGCGATGCGAAGCGCCTGGAACGTCCGGCGGGCGGGGTGGGGGCCGCCCCGCCGCCTTCCAACAGCGCCCGCAACCACCCGGGCCAGTTCCTCGGTCGTCTCGATGGGCCGTCGCGCACGTGCGCGCGCGACGGCCGCCGCGACCCTCCTGGCCCGGCGCTCTTCGCCGTACTCGAACACGATGCGCGCCAGCTCTTCCTCGGAGGCCGAGTTGACCAGGTCGAGGGCGCTCTCGGTCCCCTCCTCCTCGCTTCCTCCCATCCGCATGTCCAGCGGGCCCGGCACCCGGTAGCTGAAACCCCGTTCGGCTCCCTCCAACTGCATCGTGGAGACGCCGAGATCGAACAGGACGCCGTCCGCCCGGCTCCCCGCGGGCACGTCCGAGAACCGGGCGTGGACGGCGATGAATCGATCTCGAAACGGTGCGAGTCGCGAGGTGGCCATGGCGATGGCCTCGGGGTCGCGATCGATCCCCACCACGCGCTTCACGCCCGAGCGCAGGAGCGCCTCCGCATGTCCGCCGCCCCCGACGGTCATGTCGATCACGGTGTCCCGTCCCCCAAGGAGCTCGACGACCTCCTCGACCATGACCGGCTCGTGGGTGCCCGCCCTCGCGCCCTCATCGGCCACCCGCGTCCCTCATCCCTCATCCCAGGACCCGGACGGCCAGCAGCCCGAGCGCGACGTATACGGCCATCGTCGCGGCCGACAGCAGAAGTAACTGGAGGCTCTGGCCAACCTCCCGTGATAGCGGTCCCTTCATCCCTCTCCTCCGATATCGAGCGTTCCCGCCTGGTACGCGCCGCCGTGGGTCTGTTCGTAGCGATCGTGTGCAGAGCGATCCCAGACCTCCATCCGGTCGTAGACGCCGACGATCACCGCGTCCCGGTGGATGCCGGCCTCGCTTCGCAGCCGCTGCGGGATCGTCAGTCGTCCCTGCGCGTCCAGGTCGACCGGCTCGGCCTTGCCGAAGAACATCCGGGCATAGGCCCGGGCCCTCGCATCGGACAGCGGGCGATCCCTCACCTCTGCGGCTCGGCCCTCCCACTCGGCCTTTGGGAAGCAGAAGAGGCAGCCGTCCTGGCCCAGAGTCAGGACCGCGCCGTCGGCGAAGACAGCCCGGAACCGAGCCGGCAGGCTGATCCTGCCCTTTGGGTCCAGCTGATAGCTGTGCGTGCCGAGCAGTTCGGCCACGCGTCCTCCCCTTCTCCTCCACAGAGCTCCACTCTTATGCCACTGGCGCTCCACCAAGTCAAGGGTTGGGGACGGCGAAGTGGGCCGAGGGGGGCAGTTCTGGGTGGCAGGAGAGAAAGGAAAGGAGGTGCGGGAACGCTCAGGAGCGGAACCCGACGGCGGGCCCGGCCGACTAGGCCAGGAACGGCTCCCACTCGGGATCGAGGCGGCCGAGCGAAAGCCTGAACCCGTCCGCCGGCGCGAACGGGTGGCGAAGGAGTCGCAGCCCGGCGTCCTCCGGCCTGCGGTTCTCCTTCTTGGAGTTGCACCGGCGGCACGCCGCGACGACGTTCTCCCAGCTGTGCTCGCCGCCCCGCGATCTCGGGACGATGTGGTCCAGGTTCTCGGCCGCCGCACCGCAGTACTGGCAGGACCACCCGTCCCTGGCGAAGACGGCGCGCCGGGTGAGGGGTGCCTGGGCCCGGTACGGGACCCTGACGAAGTACCGCAGCCTGAGCACCGATGGGGCTTCGATCTCGTAACGCTCGGAGTGGAAGACCATCCCGTTGGAGACGACTACCTCGGCCTTGTCCTTCAGGACGAGCACCACCGCCCTCCTGGCGGTCACGACTGCCAGAGGCTGGTGGGACGCGTTGAGCACGAGCGCTCTTCCCATGCGAGACCTGCGGCGAGTATAGCGAGCGGACTCCGGAATCCGGCCCCAGGTGCTTGAATCGGCCAAATGGCAGGGTTGTAATCCGGCCGAAGGCGGCGGGTGGATCGTGTCCGAAGGATCGGACGCCTGAAGTAGCGAACAAGGGGCCGCGCGGGGCGTCCAGCAGCTCGGGTTCGGACCGCCCCCGCCTTCCTTGTTTCCCTTGGCTCCCTCGACCCCGGGAGAAGGCAAGTTCCGGCAAGGCCTGAACCGGGAGCCGCCGGGACGGGTGGAACGGTTCGCCGTCGCCCTCAGTCGAAGGAAGGAACCGGGAGGCGTCCGCCTGCGTACACCCCGGTAAGATGGCTCTCCCAGCCGGGGAGGTGGTCGTGGAGGCGCGCGAGAAGACCGAGGCCTGGCAGCGCTTCGCCGAGCGCTTCCGAGAGGTCGAGGAAAACGTCGAGAAGGTCGTCCAGGGAAAGCACCGCGAGATCCGGCTGGCGCTCGTCACGTTGGTCGCGGAGGGCCACTCCCTCATCGAGGACGTCCCCGGGGTCGGCAAGACCATGCTGGCCAAGGCCATCGCCCGGTCCATCGATTGCTCGTTCCGCCGCATCCAGTTCACCCCCGACCTCCTGCCGACGGACATCACCGGGGTCAACGTGTTCAACCAGGAGCGCGGGGACTTCGAGTTCAAGCCGGGGGCCATCTTCGCCAACATCGTGCTCGGTGACGAGATCAACCGGGCCAGCCCCAAGACACAGTCGGCTCTCCTCGAATGCATGGAGGAGCGGCAGGTCACGATCGACACCGAGACCTACCAGCTCGGACAGCCGTTCATGGTCATCGCCACGCAGAACCCCATCGAACACGAGGGCACGTACCCGCTGCCCGAGGCGCAGCTCGACCGGTTCATGATGCGGATCGCCATCGGCTATCCCTCCGCCGAGGTGGAGGCGGAGATCCTGGCCACCCACGGGGTCCGCTCGACGCTGCCCGACATCGGTCCGGTGACCGACGCCCTCGGCGTGCGCGAGATGATCGACATGGCCCGCCAGGTGCACGTCTCGCCGCCCGTCCGCCGATACATCGTCGACATCGTCGAGGCCACTCGGGTCCATCCCGATGTGTATCTGGGAGCCAGCCCCCGGGCCTCGATCATGCTCCTGCGGGCGGCCAGGGCCATGGCCGCGGCCGATGAGCGGGACTACGTGATCCCCGACGACGTGAAGAGCCTGGCCCTGCCGGTGCTG